>JAPOQQ010000084.1 GCA_026710625.1 Candidatus Dadabacteria bacterium
ATAAAGAAAATAAACCCTCTTGTCACGGTCATTACAGGAGGGGAGCCTATGATCAGAAAGGATCTTCCCGATATCGTGAGGCAGGTAAAGGGATGCTCCATATTCATTTTCACTTCCATGGTCACCAAGGGAGATTTCCTTACCGAGGAGAAAACCGAAGAGCTTTTTGATGCGGGGATGGATCAGATTGCCGTTTCCCTTGATTTCCCCGGCGAAAAGCACGACACCTACAGGGGCATTCCGGGCCTCTGGAAAAAACTGTCAGAAACCCTGCCGGAACTGGCGGAGCGGTTCCCGGACAAGAGCCTCGTGCTTAACACCATAATAATGGAAGATAACCTCGATGAGGTGGTCGAGATAGCGAAGAAGGCCAGGGAGTGGGGCATAGCAATATCCTTCAGTTCCTACTCGGTCATGAAGACCAACAACGAAGACCATTTCGTGAAAAAGGAAGCCCTCTCGAAGGTAAAGGACCTTGTCGAGGAACTGATTGCGCTTCGAAAGGAGTGGAAGGGAACGATACTCTCGACTGAGTACTACCTGAAGGAAATCCCGGGTTATTTCGAGAGGGGAAGCGTTCCCGACTGCCTGGCCGGAATCAATCAGATACACGTTACCCCGAGCGGTCACTTAAAACGCTGCTCTGAGATGCCCGTAGCTGCTCACTACAGCGATTACAAGCCGGATCTTTACGGTAAAACTAAGTGCACTTCCTGCTGGTACAGTTGCAGGGGGGAGACCCAGAGCCCGGCGAACGTCAAGAGGGCCATGGAATATATGGGAATCTATATCTAGGTTTAACAGAACCGATGTGCTGTTTCAAATATATGGAATGGCCCAATAAACAATTCCCTCTTCGCTTTTGTAGAAAAGTTCTTGACGCCATCTTGTTAATATTATTCCATTGATAATATATCGTTCATAACGTCTTTAATGAAAGCTAAATATTTGTAGTTAGGAGATATGGGATGAGAGAAAGTTACGATATTCTCAATGTTGAGGAAATAGACTTTGACATTGACAATCCTAGGATAAAAATGGCCTTAGAAAAATACGGGGACCGATTGAATGCGGAACGTATTTATTTTGCTTTGCGGACCGCGACAGATGGGGAGCAAAAAACTTCTTCTTTTTCCAGCCTCAAGGATTCAATTCACGCTAACAAAGGAATAACGCAACCGATCACAGTTGTGTTGGTAGGAGATAAAAAGATTTGCATTGACGGAAATTCCCGCCTTGCAATATACAAGGATTTCCTCAAGCAAGAAATCCCTGGTGATTGGTCTCTAATTAAAGCTCTGGTTATCGAAGACGCGAACCAGCGAGATATAGAGACAATCCGTGTATCGGCTCATCTCGTTGGTGTCAGAGAATGGCCTGCCTATGAAAAGGCCAGATATCTTGATTATCTTCGCAACCAAGAGTTCATGGAATACGAAGAGATAATAGCTCTTTGCGGAGGTGACAGGAACAAAATAGAACGTCAAATTGATGCTTACCGAGATATGAACGAATATTATCGAGATATCGTTGACGATACGGCATTTCGTATTGACAGATTTAGCGGTTTTGTAGAACTTCAGAAGCAGAATGTAAAGGATGCCATATTCCAGGCTGGATTTGAGCTAACGGATTTTGGGGAATGGATTCGGGATGGCAAGATACACCGCTTGGCTGATGTACGTCACTTGCCCAAAGTTCTTTATGATGACGAGGCTAGGGAAAATTTCCTTAATGGAGGTCTACGTTCCATAGAAGACGCGATAAAGTTGCTTGACAGAAAAAACCCCAAATTTGCTACGGCAACTTTGGAGAATGCGACTATATACCAGATAGCGGATATTCTCGCACGACGTATCAATGATCTACCTTATTCTGAAGTGCGTTCTCTAAGAGAAAAAGAGCATGAAGATGTCACTGAAAATATAAACTCTCTGGAAGATTTATCCATTCGTTTAGAGAACCTTCTTGAAGATGTCTCAGAGTGAAGCACACAAAGCCTTGGTAAAAGGGGTAGTGGTTGCTTTGAGGTCTCGATTTACAAACATCTCAATACGGATAGACCTACAGCAAAATCCAGGAGACGAGGTGCCGCCGAAGATTGACCGCTTTAGACCTGATGTATACGCCACGCAGAAGCGAGGATATCCCATTGTCATTGCAGAAGCCAAGACACATGGGGATATAGACAATCGACATACGCATGACCAAGTTGTAGCCTTTATTAAGTATCTGAACCGAAACGAAACGAATCTCTTCATTATGGCCGTGACCGGTTACAGAGCTGACCGCGCAAAGACCTTTCTACGCTTCATTAGGAAGGAATTACAGGTTGTTAGCACGGAAATTGAAGTTTTTGACGGTTGTGATTTTTGGCGATTAGATTCGAGCGAGGGTATAAATTGGCGTTTGTACTGAGAAAACCGCCTAAATTAAGCGCTAAGCATGAGGGTTACCCTTATCAATTGGATGCCGTAAGAGCGATAAAGTCTCTTCCGTACGCCGCGATTTTTCATGAGCAGGGTCTAGGCAAGACAAAAATAGCAATTGACCTCATGTTGCTTTGGCTGAGTGAAGATGTGGTTGATACGGTGTTCGTGGTCACAAAAAAAACACTAGTTCAAAACTGGTGCGATGAATTGGCTTCTCACTGCCATGTAACTCCAAGGATTTTATCCGGTAATCGCCGTGACAACAGTATCTCTCTTAACTCTCCGGTGCTGGTCTATGTCATGAACTACGAGGTCATATCCTCAAACTTCGACTTGATACGAGATTTCCTCCGTACTTGCAGGGTTGGAGCCGTTCTGGATGAAAGCCAAAAGATCAAGAATCCAGATGCACGACTTTCAGCATGTTTCCATTCACTTGCAAAAGAATTTACCCGCCGCGTAATTATGACGGGAACCCCTGTAGCTAACCGTCCTTACGATGTGTGGTCGCAGGTCAAGTTTCTAGATGGTGGCGAAGCGTTAGGTGACTCGTTTGACGATTTCAAGAAGTTTGCTGACCTTCCGTCGACTCTAGGCAAAACGAAAGAATATGGTTTTCAGTTGGCAGGAATAATAGATAAACTGAAACGGTTTTCCGTGAGGGAAACAAAAAGCTCAGCGGGGCTGAACTTGCCAAGCAAAACTATCCTGACTCATCTCGTTGCACTGGAGTCTCGCCAAGCGGCAATATATTCCTCATACAGAGACGATATGTCTTATGAACTACAAAGTGCCGATGGCTTTGTTACCGATAATGCGGAAGATATTCTGAAACGCCTCCTAAGGCTTGTTCAGTGTGCTTCAAATCCAGCCCTTGTAGACGATACGTACGATGAATTTCCTGCGAAATACCTTAAATTGGTCGAACTGTTTGACGACATCAACATTTGGTCGAACAAGGTAATTATATGGACCGGGTTCATTGACAATGTTGAATGGCTATGTGGCAAGCTGGAGGAATTTATGCCACAAAAGGTGCACGGTTATATGTCCGTTTCAGACCGAAATCAATCTATCCGAAGGTTCAAATCGAATAAAGATTGCAGGATTCTGCTGGCCACGCCGGGTGCCGCCAAAGAAGGACTAACCTTAACAGTGGCTAACCATGCGATATTCTATGACCGAAGTTTCAGTCTTGATGACTATATTCAGGCACAGGACCGAATCCACAGGATTTCTCAGACCGAAGAATGTTTCGTACATAATATACTCGCTAAAAACACTATTGATGAATGGGTGGATGATCTGCTGAATGCTAAGTATCAGGCAGCCCGGCTTGTACAAGGAGATATATCAAAAGACAGTTTTGATACTGAGTTTAATTTTGACCTGTCGGATGCGTTAGCACAGATACTTTTGTCTGACAAGGATAAATAGTATGAATCTGGAGGATGTTAAGGCATGAGAGAAAATGAGATAAAGATATTGCAAAAAACCGTACAAGTAAGCAACGATTATCACAATATATATGAACTAAGATTTCTGAAAGACAACCCCAGAGTTTATTCCTGTATATACGACGAACCGGATTTCAAAGATCTTCCTGAGGCTGTGCAACAGGAAAAAATTTTTGAAAAACTTCAAGCAGAACCAAGCGTAAAGAACCTTGTACGAGAAATAGAAAGGCATGGTGGCTTGATGGAACGAATCTTAGTCCGGCTCGACACAATGCAAGTTATTGAGGGCAACTCCCGATTAGCTGTATATCGAATACTGCACGAGAAAACAAAGAAAGAAGACTGGGAGCTCATCCCTTGCGATATTGTTCAAAAGCTCTCTGATGAACAACAAATAGCTTATCTAAATCAAATTCATGTCAAAGGCAAAACGGAGTGGTCCGCCTACGAAAAGGCTAACTTTGCCTACGCGCGTAAGGCACAAGAATTTTCTATTCCTAAAATTGCTGAATTATTTGGTGAATCTCAAGGAACAATTCGTACTAGGATTAGGGTTGTTGAAATGATGCAGGACAACAACGATGCAGCTAGGTCGCATTTCAGCTATTACGATGTTTTAGTTAGAAATCATTCGAGTGATATGAGCCAGCACCCAGACTTGAAAGATGCATTGTTGGAACGTATTCGCAGTTTGGGAAGCAATGAAGAGGAGGACTTGGATTTTACGGCCCAAGAACTTAGGAAGAAATTACCCTCCATTGTAAAGAATCCTAGGGTTCTCAAAAAATACATTGAAGGAAGTCTTAGCTTAGATAATGCGTATCAAAGGGCTAAAATCAGTAATGTGCAAGAAAGAATACGCGAGGCGAAAGCAATTCTGGAAGGTATAGAAAAAAAGAATGTCAAGAAATTGCATAAGAACGACCTCAATGCATTTAGGCAAGATGTGCGTAAGCTAGAAAGAGAAGTTGGAAGGATCGTTAGAATGACGAATGAGGCAAATTAAAATGCTTGGAAAAAGCATTCTACTGCTCGAACCTGGATATAAGAACAAATATCCTCCCTTGGGATTAATGAAGCTTGCTGCGTATCATCGAAACCGAGGTGATAAGCTGCGGTTTGCCAAAGGAGAAGATGTTTCAGTATTGCGCGAAGCCTGGGACCGTGTATATGTGACTACGCTTTTCAGCTTTGAGTGGGACCGTACTTCAAAGGCTATTGATTTTGCCATAAGAGCCGCAGGTAACCAACCGGAACGCGTGTTTGTGGGAGGTATAGCAGCTTCTCTTATGCACGATGAATTTGTCAAGGAGCCTAAATGGGCTGGAGTCCGGTTCATCGCTGGCCTGCTTGACAGAGCACCTGCGCGAGCTTTAAGACTATCTGCTGATGAAGGTGATTTTGGTGCTGACGATGTTGCGAGTACACCAATTGAAGAACATGTTCCGGATTACGATATCCTCGATGATATAGATTACACTTATCCCGTTAACGATGCCTATTTTGGTTATGCGTCTAGAGGATGTATCCGTAAATGCCATTTCTGTGGCGTTCCAAAACTTGAGGGAATGCAGAAAGAAATGCCCCCTTTGTCCAAACTAGTTGAAGGTATTGAAGCGAAGTACGGTCCAAAAAAAGATCTCATACTGATGGATAACAATATTACCGCTTCCTCTCGCTACAAAGAAATCATTGCAGAAATCCGTGACCTCGGATTTACCTCGGGAAGCCGCTTGGAACGTGATGGAAGACGTCTCAAACGGCGTGTGGACTTCAACCAAGGTGTTGATGCTAGAATACTGGTGAAATCACCCATGTACCTGAGGGAAATGGCGACTATTTGTATTAGTCCCCTGCGAATTGCGTTTGATCATATCGGTATTCGGAAAGTATACAGTACGGCGGTTCGCATGGCCGCAGACAACGGTATCACATCACTCTCCAATTATATGTTATACAATTTTATGGACACTCCTGAAGACTTGTACAATCGAATGAAGCTGAACATTAAGCTGAATGCGGAACTTGGAATTCGCATCTGGTCCTTCCCCATGCGGTATCAACCCGTCACCCTCAAGGACCGTTCTCACATAGGGAAACATTGGAATCGATATTCTCTTCGCTCCTTTCAGGTTATGTTGCAGGCAACTCACGGTGTTGTAAGTGGCAGTGAAACTTTCTTCGACCATGCCTACGGAAGTAATCAAGAGGAATTTAAACGTCTGCTGAGCCTTCCGCATGGGTTCATTTTTCATCGCGAACACTACGAAAAAGGTGCTGGACGTTCAGTACGGGAGGAGTACGAAGTGCTTCGGAACCGCATGTCCTCGAGTCAAGAAGACGAATTGCTAGGCTATCTTGCCTCTTGCTTTGGTGGGGAAAAAGCTAGGGGGAGACAGTACGCCAAAATCGCTGGAACAAGCAGGGTTGACTCGCTGGTTCGTCAAGCCATATTGTTTCACACCCTGGGAACGAAGAATGAGTCAATGATAACTAGCTCCGAACGAGTCTCTTCAATGTTTCCTCCAGTCAATCAAGGTTTCTTGCTGCCGAGTGAGGAAGAAATCGTAGAAGATTCTGGCCTTTATGAACGAGATGATGCAATCGAAAAGAAAGAAACTTCTAAGGAACCGGAGTCACCTTCCATAAGTGAGACCATATGTGGTACTTAAAACTATGAACAAAAAAAACGAAACGACAGACAAGCTCCCCGAATTGCCGATACATATAGGTGGGGATATCCTCAGCCTTATAACGTCTGCAATGTATACTTCGCCTTTGTCTGTCTATCGTGAATATATTCAGAATGCTGCCGATTCGATTGCCGCTTTTGGCAAGCCGGAAGATTGCAAGGTAGACATTAAAATTGACCCCGCTTCAATGTATTTATCAATACGAGATAATGGCCTAGGGTTATCTCATGCTCAGGCAATTGAAGAGCTTATTCCTATTGCGAACAGCAATAAGCACCGGCAAACTGACAGAGGCTTCAGAGGTGTCGGTCGACTGTGTGGGCTTGCCTTCGGTGAATCGGTTTCATTTCTTACGCGTACCAAGGATACGGACCCTGTAACCCGTGTTGTGTGGAACAGAACCCATCTAAGAAGAGGTATTGACAGCAATTTGCCAATAGAAAAAATCATTTCTAATTGCGTTACGGTTGATGTTATAAAAGAAGACACTTATCCGACACGGTTCTTTGAAGTTCAAATTAGAGGTATATCTAGATACGCAGCATCTTTCATCCTGAACCGTGACTTGGTTAGCGAGTATATAGGGGAAATCTGTCCGGTTCCTTTCTCCGAAGATTTTCCATATGCAACGCAAGTATTAAACCTGTTTGAAGAAGATCAAAAACCTTTGATGTTGGAAATTGTAATTGATAACCAGAAAATCCCGATTACAAGGTTGCACGGCGGTGGCACGTGTATTTCTGGGAACCACCTGGATGCATTTGTTGACTTTGAAAAAATTACCATCCCCTCATTAGAAGGTGACAGAAATGCAGCTATTGGATGGATTGCGCATTCATCCTACCTAGGTGCGCTTCTGCAAAAACCAAGCATAAGATGTATGCGTGTTAGAGCAGGAAACATTCAAGTTGGGGACGAAACAGTTTTTGACCACCTCTTTTCGGAGACTCGTTTCAATCGGTGGTGTGTATCGGAAATTCATATACTGGACTCTCGCATAGTTCCCAACGCAAGGCGAGACTACTTTGAACCGGGCCCCCATCTTAGAAACTTTGAGAACCGACTAAGGATAGTATGTCGCAACTTGGAGAGAAAATGCAGAATTGCCTCAAAAGAACGCAACGAGCAACGACAATTTCAGTCTCTTCTCAATAATGTTAATGCGACTTATGAACTTGCAGCATCCAAATATCTAACTGCAAAAGCGGCAAAAGAACTGATTGCTGAAACATTGACGGAAATTGAACGTTTACGGGACAAATATAAAGAACCGGAATGGCAAAATGGCAAGATGGATAAATTAGATGAGTTGGAGAGGATGCTCTCCAGTTTCCGAGCAAGCCGAGGTCAAGTATATTTCCCAGGCATTGCTGCGTCAGAAGTATCCATATACCGAAACATTTTTCAGATTCTTACCGAAATATCTCCATCGCCACAAGCAGCAAAAGACATAATTGATACTATTTTATCTAAGGTAAAAAGAGAAAAATTTAGCAGCTATTAATTGTTCAATTAACCCGAACATCTTGCGTTTATAGAGATGGAGCGATGTAGCATGACCGATCAATACCTAGGCCCCCTCGTGTCCGGCGATGAGCTTACATCCGAGCTCAGGAAACGGAAGAAGAAAGATGTGTACAAGGCTGTCTCGGGTTCGTCGAAGAAGCTCATTGCTAAAAAGGTGAAGCTGGAAGAAGCTGACGGCTGGCGGATGGTCAGAAAGAACGCGAAGTCAACGCGGATGGCCAAGGCCAAACCCGCTGGCGAGCAGCTTGAAGATGAAGTCTGGTGCGTCCTAGCCCAGATGGGCTTCAAGGAGATGAGCAAAGGGCGTCAGTTCACGATCGCCGTTGAAAATGACCTGCCACCGCGTCAGGTTGATGTGTTCGCCAAGGACGATGAAGCCGTCATCATCGTCGAGTGCATGCAGCGTGACACGCCGGGCAAAAAGAAGATGGCCCAGCTGATCGAGGAGATCAGGGCAATCCGCGAAAACCTGCTCAAACCTGTCCGCGAGACTTACGGCCAAGAGGCTAAACTCAAAGTCAAACATGTTATCGCTACAAGAAACATCTCATGGAGTGACGTAGACCTTGCCATGTGCGAGCAAGCGCAGATTGCTGTGGTTACCGACGGCGAACTCGACTACTATGCGTCGCTCGTGCAGCATCTCAAGCACGCGGCACGCTACCAGTTCTTGGGGCATATGTTTGGCGGTCAGAAGATTGAAGGTTTAGCCAAGGAAGTTGTAGCAACGCGAAGCAAGATGGGGGGTGAGACGTTCTACACTTTCCTCATCCGCCCAGATGAGCTTTTGAAGGTCGCCTACGTCGGCCACAAGGCAAGCCGCGACATCGAGAATTTGGAAACATACCAGCGTATGCTCCAATCGCGCCGGCTGAAAAAAATTGCAGAGTACATCAATGGTGGAGGCAAGTTTCCGACGAATATAGTTGTCAACCTGAAGACCGGCAGGAAGAAATTGCGGTTTGATACGAAGGAAAAATACGGTGAAGAGGAGTTGGGTGTGCTTTATCTGCCGCCGAACTATGCCTCGGCTTGGATCATCGATGGTCAGCATAGGCTTTACGGATACGCTTACGCGCGTGCGACAGAGGGCTTCAATCAGGATTCAACCGTCTTGCCCGTGCTTGCTTACGAGAACCTCCCTGCCGAAAAGGAGATGAACCTCTTCATCGATATCAACAGCAAACAGACCAAGGTGAGCACAGGCCTGTTGGTTGAGCTTTACTCGGACCTTCATTGGGGTTCTTCCGACTCTGAAGAAGCGTTCCAAGCCCTACTCTCGCGTATCGCCTCGCGTCTTAACAACGAGAATACCTCACCGCTTCATGACCGCATGGTTGTCACCGGGAAAAAGAAGACTCAGTATCGCTGCCTGACGCAGACCTCGATCCGAGACGGTCTTGGCGTTGCCAAATTATTGGGAACGTTCAGCAAAGGTGCAATTGTGCCGGGTCCATTGTCGACGGACAGGTCCGACAACTATGCCGCGAACCTCAAGAAGGGCCTATCGGTGCTTTCGGATTGCCTCAACATGTTCTCGACCGAGCTAACGAACCACTGGGAGCTCGGCGATGGTCCCGGAGGATACCTATGTACGAATAATGGCATTCGGGCTCTGTTTCACATTATCAAAGACATTGCTGACCATATCAAGTCCACAGACGGAACAGACCTTTACCTCTGCAATTCCGACGAGACTTTCGCGGAAATCAAACCGTATTTTCAGGTCTTGATCGACTATTTCAACGGCGCATCAGGGCAAGAAATCCAAGCCTTTAGACGCATCGGCTCTTCATTGACAGCCGTTCGGGACCAGGCCTATGGCATGGAGGTGCATATCAACAAGAAGTTTTCCGACTTCAAGCCTGCAGGACTGCAAAGGTACATAGAGTCCCGTGATGAAGTGGGCACAGAAGAAGCGACCAACAATGTGAAGAAGATACAACTGAGACTCTTTGACTATGTCATCGGGACGTTGAAGAAACATTACGGTACGGAAAACAAAGTGTGGTGGACGAAGGGTATTCCTCTCAAAATCCGCCAGCAATGCACGGGCAGGTGGGAAGAGAAAAATCGTGAAGGCGAGGAAGAATTTCAGCTTTATCTGATCAACTATATCGATATCTGTCACAAGAACTGGGACTTATTCAAAGACGTGATTTCGCTGGACGCCCGTAACAAGGACAATAAGGAGGCAAACACAAAATGGATCAAGGGCCTCAACGATATACGCGCGGTCACGATGCATCCTGAGCGCGGTGTTCTGACCACGGACCAAGTTGCTTTCGTGAACGAGCTTTTTGATAAGGTCAAAGAGCATTTTCCGGAGGATATTGCATATTCCGATTGAATTCGGACACCCGTTCCGATTGAATTCGGACACCCGTTCCGATTGAATTCGGACAGTGATTCTCATCGGAATAAGCAGTTTAGATAGACACTTTTCCCCATCATTCCCCTGCAAATTATCAGATGGTGAAAATGTCAAATGTCCTTTTAATGTTAGAGACCTTGCGGCCAAGTTATATAATAGTGGCTATAGAGGAAAAATTAACTTGGTTGGTATAGCAAAAGATACAACAGATATAGAATTCGAGAGCAAGAAACTAGAATTCGACATTGAACAGTGGTTATAGAATGGTTAGAAGTTATTTTACTTGTTTAGCACTTAGCAGGTGCTTATTCTTATGACATTGGTGCTTCTTGCAATTATAATCAATCACCAATAAAATCGTTCAACTACCTCAGGCCATTTTGACTCTAAATCTTTGAAGCATTCTATCCAGTTTTCTTCTTTCAACTCCTCCTCAGAAACAGTTGTGTCGGTTGTTTTTCCAAGCTTAGAAGCATGAAGTCGGTAAGCATTAAAGAAATGTATTTCCGAAGTTGTAAATGGTACTTTAGTCTCTGAGTATATCTTTTTCATGACCCTGAACGTTATAACAAGATTGACTAACTCTGCCGCAATCCTACCAATAAAAAAAGCGAGAACCCCCTTCCAACCCACAGAGATAATCCCGTAGACAATCAAAACTACCAGCAGGATACCGAACCCAGAGACATAACTATAAAGAGTTCCAAGACCCGGAAGCCTTGGAACAAGAACTCTGAAGATTCCAACTAGCTTTTCATCAATAAAGGCAAAAAACAGCAACAGATGCTCTAGATTCAGATACCGGGTCGTAATTATCATTCCCAAAACACAAGCAAGAAATGTATATAAACCGATTTGGTATGTCTCAAACCCTAAAGAGAAAGAAAGTACCCCAGCTATAAAAGCAAGCATTCCAGGAATGCTTTCAATCCCCTCTGTCGTCTTAAGAACTTTAAAAGCGTCAACTTTTGGATATAACCGAGCCATTAATGCAAAAGCATGATTTATGTTAAGTCTTATTTTTAGTCCGCGAGGTGTATATAGAGCCATGATTTGCCCCTATAACAGAAGATTTGACGCTCGGATTTCTTCATAAATTAACAAGGCTTAATATGTTATCGAATTTTCTCCGTTATCAAATCTTCTGCTCTTTGTCATGAACCAATCATAATTCTCACGGTTCGTGCTTTTCCAGACATTCACAGAAGCGCACGTTTAACTCGGCTAAGTGTCAGCATTGTCAAGAGGAAAACGTTTGCTAAAAGGCTAGTGATAAATAGCAATGTTTCTATATCAATTTGTATAGCGAAGCCGTAAAAAAGTTAATATTAAGGCGGGATCAAAGAGAGGTTTCGATTGCCTTGGGCAGAACTTGAATTAAGATGATTAGGTTCTCTGCGCTTTCCAGTCGGTGCCGCCCGGGCGGTCTTCAAGCACGATTCCCTTGGAGCTTAGGTAGTCCCTTATTTCATCGGCCTTCTTCCAGTTCTTATCCTTTCTGGCCGAGTTTCTCTCTTCTATGAGTTTTTCTATTTCCAGGGGGTCTATGTCTGAGAGATTTGCGGCGGACTTTCTTTTTTCCATGTACTCGGCCGGTTCCTCTGAGAGCACTCCGAGCACTCCGCATATCTCCTTTATTTTCTCAAGGGCAAGCGTCGCGCTTTGAGTTTTTCCCACAGAGTCAAGCGACCTGTTAATTGAGCGTATCAGGTCAAAAAGATTTCCCACCACGTCAGCGGTGTTAAAGTTATCGCTCATCGAGGAGTGAAAATCCTCCTCGAATTTCCTAATCGAACCCTCAAGTGCTGGATCGGAACCCTTTGCCTCCCGAGCATCGGCGGCTCTCAGCAGGGTGAGGTATATCCTCTCAAGCGCCGCCTCGCTGTCGTGCATGCTTTTCTCCGAAAAATCAGCGGGGTTCTGGTAGTGGTGCGAGAGGAAGAAAAGCCTTATGGCCTCGGGGGACCATTTCTTCGTTGCCTCGGACAGGGTAAAGAAGTTCCCCAGGGACTTTGACATCTTTTCCTTGTTTATTCTTATCAGACCGTTATGAAGCCAGTACTTTGCAAACGGTTCGCCGGAAGCTGCCTCTGACTGGGCTATCTCGTTTTCGTGGTGCGGGAAGATGAGGTCTTTACCCCCTCCGTGTATCTCGAAGTTAGTCCCCAGATACTCCATGCTCATAACGGAGCACTCTATGTGCCATCCGGGCCTTCCGTCTCCCCACGGGCTTTTCCAGGCCGGCTCACCGGGTTTTGATTCCTTCCAGAGCGCGAAATCAAGAGGGTCTTCCTTTTCTTCGTTAACGTCTATCCTCACGCCTTCAAGCATGTGATCAAGCGATCTGCCGGAGAGCTTCCCGTAGTCCGGGAATTTTCTTACGGAGAAAAAGACGTTGTTGCCCGAGCGGTAGGCGAAGCCTTTTTCCATTATCTTCTCTATAAGCGCTATTATCTGCTCTAGGTGTTCCGTTACCCGGGGCTCGACGTCGGGAGTCTCGACCCCTATCGAAGCCATGTCCTCTCTGTATTCCTTTATGTATTTCTCGGATATCTCGTCGCAGCTTATCCCTTCCTCCCTAGAACGGTTTATTATCTTGTCGTCTATGTCGGTGTAGTTTCTCGCGAACAGCACGTCGTAGCCGGCGTATCTAAGAAATCTCTGTATCACGTCAAAAGACACAGCGGAACGTGCGTGTCCCAGGTGGGCTGAGTCATATACCGTGGGACCGCATACGTACATACGGATCTTGTTTCCTTCAAAGGGGACGAGATCTTCTTTTTTCTGCGAGAGGGAATTGTAGATCTTTATTCTGGGAGGTTCTTTTTGCATGTTTTCGGGGAGATTGAAACGGGGTTTCCTTGTCCCGCGGTGTTTTTCGAAAGGAAGATTCTACGTATTCGTTCCTTAAATTCAAGAGACGCGTCGGCCTCAGGGATTCTGAACCGGAGTTGTTTCAGATTCTCTCGAAATCTAAACCTTAATAATCTTAGATAATACTTAACTTGACATCATTGAAGATATTGTGCATATATATGCACGGCTAGATGATGAAGATAAATATATGGAAACTCGAACCGACCGGATCAAACGCAGACTGCAGAAGGATGGATGGTATCTGGAGCGTCATGGTTCCGGTCATGACGTATATAAACATCCTCGCATTCAAGGCATTATTACTTTGCCTCGGCACAGGAAAGTGTCTCCGGGTGTCGCCCGCTCAATAGCGAAAAAAGCAGGGTGGATGGACTGATGATGGATTGAGTAGGAAACAGTTATGATCAGATATCCCGCATTGATTGATGGAGAGAAAGGGGCCTATGGCGTTTCGTTTCCGGATATTCCTGGTGTTGTGGCAATGGGCACAACCATGGATGAGGCGCTGTTAAATGCCGAAGAAGCGCTTCGGGACTACGTGATTGAGACGGAAAGAGTCGGAGATGAACCCGTTCCCCCGAGCTTAATTGAAGAAATTGAAACTACTGTGGGAAGCGCGCTGGTTTCAGTACCTCTTATCCGTCTTTCAGGACATAGCGTGCGTGCCAACATTATGCTTGATGAGGGAGTCTTGGCTTATATTGATGGCGAGGCGCGCCGCCGTGGCCTTACGCGGACTAAGTTTGTGGAGTGGATGACGCGGCGTATCGCGCAGATGGGCGGGTGATTTTTTAAAAACGCGATTTAATCTTTCCTGATATTCCTGATATTTCCGGGGTGTCATGACGGTGAATCGACCGTGGATAAGCGTTTAAGGCTTTTGGACTCTAACGCGCTTACTCTTCGGTTGCCAAGTGACGATTGCGGTATCGTTGCTTAGTCCAGAAAACGGTTCTCGTTGTGCCACTCTAAGATTTCGGTTTCGGGAGTAGGCAGGGGTTTTTCCGGAACATAAACCTTACTGCCATGGAGGCTATAGTAGTTCCGACCGTTTTCAAACTGTTCCCTTATCTTTCTGCTGACCTCAAACCTGAGGTCTGGCGTCACGGTGACGTAGCCCAGGTCAAACAAGCTGTGAATGTCCCGGCGCAGAAGAAGACCGTTTGATACTTCGTGTTTCCCTCCCTCGCTGTAGGGGCGTATGTGGGCCGCGTCGAGAGCGGGGAGAGTGCGTTCCCGCGTAACTGCGCACCGTCTCCCGTAGGCGTCGACCACTTCTGACCGAAATGCGCCCTGACCCAAGCGGGGGCGTATAATTTGGGGTTTTCCCAATCGTTCCGCCGGAGCTTTTTCGTCGGGATGAACCATGGCCAATTCCCTGCTTAGCTTTTTCCAGAGTTCCAGACCCTCTGAATCTTCGGTGGAGTATTTTTTAAATTTCACGATGTTGGGAGACCAGCTTTGCGGAACTTGAATCCATTGATTTTCAGGCAGAAAAAATGGCTGGGTAAGAACTCGGCAACCTATCTGGAAGTCATTTTGCTTATCCAGAGGTTCCCTGCGGTACCTGGCGATCATGGAGCGCATCTCGTGAAAAGACGCAGCACCGTTGGCTTCGCCGAAAAAATCCCAGGCCATGCTGCATGGCATGAGAGTCTCGTGAGCGAAGATGCCTCCGCCAACTATGAAGTTAAGCGGAGAGTGCAGCTTGAAGAGAAACAGCTCACCCTGCTTTAAAGCCTTGAAACGTGTATTTGACGGTGTCCAGAAATTGACCTCGGCCAGACCTGTTCTGTGGCTCAGATATTCAAACCAATTGTTGTCCGTTACCGCTATGACCAGATTTACAGACATCTGCTTCCTACCAAAACAAGTGTACCTTCTCAGAAAGGCTCAGAAAAATAAATTTTCAAAAGCCCTTGCCAAACTAAAGTTCTCCGTTACTATGATGGCTCACCTTAATTTTTCACTTGGAATTTGTTTTGTTTTCTTGTTCTTTCAGGTTGACAATTTCCGGTGAGGAAGTAAGGTATTTTACCCATTTTGAAAACTGATCTTTGAAAATTTAATAGCAGATGATAGCGGGCGAACTAGAGCAGTATCCGTAAATTCTTTTAAACTTTTATGAAGAGTTTGATCCTGGCTCAGAGCGAACGCTGGCGGCACGCCTAACACATGCAAGTCGAGCGAGAAAGTGACTTCGGTCACGAGTAAAGCGGCGAACGGGTGAGTACAACGTGGATAATCTACCCTAGGGTCTGGGACAACCCCGAGAAATCGGAGCTAATACCGGATAAGACCACAGTATCCAAGGATACAGTGGTAAAAGATTTATCGCCTTTGGATGAGTCCACGTCCCATCAGGTAGTTGGTAAGGTAAAAGCTTACCAAGCCTAAGACGGGTAGCCGGCCTTAGCGGGTGAACGGCCACATGGGGACTGAGACACGGCCCTGACTCCTACGGGAGGCAGCAGTGGGGAATATTGGGCAATGGGCGAAAGCCTGACCCAGCGATGCCGCGTGAGGGATGAAGGCCTTCGGGTTGTAAACCTCTGTCAGGAGGGACGATGGGACACTTGTGTCTTGACGGTACCTCCAGAGGAAGCCCCGGCTAACTCCGTGCCAGCAGCCGCGGTAATACGGAGGGGGCAAGCGTTGCTCGGAATTACTGGGCGTAAAGGGTCCGCAGGCTGTCAGGCAAGTTGGTTGTGAAAGCTCAAGGCTTAACCTTGGAATTGCATCCAAAACTGCCTGACTAGAGTCCAAGAGAGGTTGGCGGAATTCCCGGTGTAGCGGTGAAATGCATAGATATCGGGAGGAACACCAGAGGCGAAGGCGGCCAACTGGCTTGGAACTGACGCTCAGGGACGAAAGCGTGGGTAGCAAACCGGATTAGATACCCGGGTAGTCCACGCCCTAAACGATGGATGCTAGGTAGGGGGAATTTATTTCTCCCTGCCGTAGTTAACGCATTAAGCATCCCGCCTGGGGAGTACGGTCGCAAGGCTGAAACTCAAAGGAATTGGCGGGGGCCCGCACAAGCGGTGGAGCACGTGGTTTAATTCGATGCTAAGCGAAAAACCTTACCAAGACTTGACATGTTAACTCAAGTCTATACGAAAGTATTAGGTGGTTCCGAGCTTGCTCGGAACAGTTATCACAGGTGCTGCATGGCTGTCGTCAGCTCGTGCCGTGAGGTGTCCGGTTAAGTCCGGTAACGAGCGCAACCCCTATCTTTAGTTGCCATCACTTCGGGTGGGCACTCTGAAGAGACTGCCGGCGACAAGCCGGAGGAAGGTGGGGACGACGTCAAGTCATCATGGCCCTTACGTCTTGGGCTACACACGTGCTACAATGGCTAGCACAATGGGCTGCAAACTCGCGAGAGTGAGCCAATCCCATCAAAGCTAGTCTCAGTTCAGATTGCAGGCTGCAACTCGCCTGCATGAAGTTGGAATCGCTAGTAATCGTGGATCAGCATTGCCACGGTGAATACGTTCCCGGGCCTTGCACACACCGCCCGTCACACCACGAAAGTCGGTTCTGCCCGAAGTAGCTGTGCTAACCTTCGGGAGGCAAGTTCCTAAGGTAGGGCTGGTAATTGGGGTGAAGTCGTAACAAGGTAGCCGTAGGGGAACCTGCGGCTGGATCACCTCCTTTTTCACGGAGATATCTGTCTTTTTTTCGCTCGCCATCTGCTTTTTATAAAAAAGTATTTGCGCTTATAAGGCAACGGGGCCTATAGCTCAGCTGGTTAGAGCGCACCCCTGATAAGGGTGAGGTCGTTGGTTCAAATCCAACTAGGCCCACCACTAGGGGGTGTAGCTCAGTTGGGAGAGCGCCTGCTTTGCAAGCAGGAGGTCGACGGTTCGAGCCCGTTCACCTCCATAGAAGAAGAATTTTTGAATGCTTTTTTGATCTTTGACAACTGAATATAACGCTGAGAAACAGAATTGATCGTGTTGTTAGTATTATCGAGGATTTTCATGCCTCGCAGATAAGATATGTAGAGCAGAAGGTGGATGCCTTGGCAACGGACGGCGATGAAGGACGTAGTAAGTTGCGATAAGCCTCGGGGAGTCGCTTAACAGGCTTTGATCCGAGGATTTCCGAATGGGAAAACCTGACCGAGCAAACCTTGGTCATGCCATTGTGAATATATAGCGATGGCAAGCTAACGGGGGGAAGTGAAACATCTCAGTACCCCCAGGAAAAGAAATCAACCGAGATTCCCTTAGTAGCGGCGAGCGAAAGGGGAAGAGCCCAAACCGAAGAGATTTTCTCTTCGGGGTTGTGGGACCTCAGTATGGGACTTTGAGAAGTAGCAGAATAGTCTGGAAAGTCTTGCCACAGAAGGTGATAGCCCTGTACGCGAAACTTTGATGAGCCCTAGAGGGATCCCGAGTACTCCGGCACACGTGGAATGTTGGAGGAATCTGGGTGGACCACCATCCAAGGCTAAATACGTGCCGTTGACCGATAGTGAACCAGTACCGTGAGGGAAAGGTGAAAAGAACCCCAATGAGGGGAGTGAAATAGAATCTGAAACCATCTGCTTGTAACCAGTGGAAGGGCTATGTCCATTTATGGAAATGCCTGACCGCGTGCCTTTTGCCTAATGAGCCTGCGAGTTATCTTCAGTGGCCTGATTAAGCCGAATAGGTGTAGTCGTAGCGAAAGCGAGTCTGAATAGGGCGCCAGTCACTGGGGATAGACCCGAAGCGAATCGATCTATCCATGGCCAGGGTGAAGCAGAGAGAAAACCTTTGTGGAGGCCCGAACCGTTCAGGGGTGAAAACCTGTCGGATGAGCTGTGGATCGGAGTGAAAGGCTAATCAAGATTCGTGATAGCTGGTTCTCCCCGAAATATATTTAGGTATAGCCTTGTGTGATGACTAACGGAGGTAGAGCACTGATTGGACTAGGGGGTCGAAAGATCTACCAAACCCAGCCAAACTCCGAATGCCGTTGGGTTAGCACAGGAGTCAGTCGGTGGGAGATAAGTCCCATCGGCGAAAGGGAAACAGCCCAGACCGCCGGCTAAGGCCCCTAAATGCGAACTAAGTGGTAAAGGATGTGAATTGGCATAGACAGCCAGTAGGTAGGCCCAGAAGCAGCCAACCTTTAAAGAGTGCGTAACAGCTCACTGGTCGATGCGAATTTGCGCCGAAAATGAAACGGGGCTAAGTTCGTTGCCGAAGCCGCGGGTTGCGTATTTATACGCAGCGGTAGGGGAGCGTTCCCAACGGGTCGAAGGGTTACCGTAAGGAAGCCTGGACTGTTGGGAAGTGAGAATGCAGGCATGAGTAGCGATAAAGGTGGTGAGAATCCACCTCGCCGTAAACCCAAGGTTTCCTGGGCAAGGCTCGTCCTCCCAGGGTAAGTCGGGACCTAAGGCGAGGCCGAAAGGCGTAGTCGATGGAAAACGGGTTAATATTCCCGTACCATTCGGTTTGAGTGATGGAGTGACGGAGAAGGATAGGTCATCCGGGTGCTGGATATCCCGGTTCAAGCTTGTAGGAGGAAAAGACGAGTAAAACCTCTTTTCAATACTCTGAGAAGCGAGTACGAGAGGCATTAGCCTCGTAAAGTGATTGAGTCCATGCTTCCAAGAAAAGCTTCTAAACTTTGACGACCGAGTGCCCGTACCTAAACGGACACACGTGGGTGAGTTGAAAATACTAAGGCGCGTGAGAGAACTCTGGCTAAGGAACTCGGCAAATTAACCCCGTAACTTCGGAATAAGGGGTACCCATATGTACGTGAAAGCCCTCGCGGCTGGAGCGGAAATGGGTCGCAGTGAATTGGTGGTAACGACTGTTTACTAAAAACACAGGGCTCTGCAAACACGCAAGTGGACGTATAGGGCCTGACTCCTGCCCAGTGCCGGACGGTTAAGGGGATGGGTTATCTTCGGAGAAGCTCAGAACCGAAGCCCCGGTAAACGGCGGCCGTAACTATAACGGTCCTAAGGTAGCGAAATTCCTTGTCGGGTAAGTTCCGACCTGCATGAAAGGAGTAACGATTGCCACACTGTCTCGGCCAGAGACTCAGCGAAATTGTGGTTCCGGTGAAGACGCCGGATACCCGCTACGGGACGGAAAGACCCCGTGCACCTTTACTATAACTTAGCATTGAATTTTGGTGCTGCATGCGCAGGATAGGTGGGAGCCTGTGAAACTTCGCTTCAGGGCGGAGTGGAGGCAATGGTGAAATACCACCCTTGTAGTTCTGGAATTCTAACTTAGGTCCGTTATCCGGATCAAGGACAATGTTAGGCGGGTAGTTTGACTGGGGCGGTCACCTCCTAAAGAGTAACGGAGGTGTGCAAAGGTTCCCTCAGCTTGATTGGAAACCAAGCGTAGAGTGCAAAGGCATAAGGGAGCTTGACTGTGAGACTGACAGGTCGAGCAGATGCGAAAGCAGGTCTTAGTGACCCGGTGGTTCTGTGTGGAAAGGCCATCGATCAACGGATAAAAGGTACGCCGGGGATAACAGACTTATCTCCCCCAAGAGTTCACATCGACGGGGAGGTTTGGTACCTCGATGTCGGCTCATCGCATCCTGGGGCTGGAGAAGGTCCCAAGGGTTGGGCTGTTCGCCCATTAAAGCGGTACGCGAGCTGGGTTTAGAACGTCGTGAGACAGTTCGGTCCCTATCTGTAGCGGGCGAAGGAGATTTGAGAGGATCTGCTCATAGTACGAGAGGACCTGAGTGGACGAGCCTCTAGTGTACCAGTTGTCGCGCCAGCGGCAGTGCTGGGTAGCTATGCTCGGAAAGGATAACCGCTGAAAGCATCTAAGCGGGAAACCTGCCTCAAGATTAGATCTCCCGAACGTAAGTTCCTTAAGGTCCCTTGAAGATCACAAGGTTGATAGGCTCAGGGTGTAAGTCCTGTGAAGGATTAAGCTGATGAGTACTAACCGACCGTGAGGCTTACTGCGAGGCTTGAAAATTCTCGATACCAACACAACACACAATTTTTCTCAGCGTTATATTCAGTTGCCAGAGGTCTTTTCCAAACTTGAGTGCTGCTTCTCTTATGGAAGAGGTTCTCGTTTGAGTATATTTTCTTCATAAAGTTCTTGACATATTAGAATTTGTTATGGTAGTTTATAGACAGGTTTTAATGCTCTTTAACTGAAATTATAGAACTTAGAACTGACTTTCCGTTGTCCCCATCTTTCGGTTTCCGGCGCTTGTTTTTCCGCTTCAGATAGTTCCAATCCTTTCTAGTTCCCCTCAACGTAGTAGGTAATTATTCCCTCAAAGCAAGCAGGAGGAAAAAGGGAAGGTTGTAGCTAGTACTGCTAGATTTGTCAGGATTCTGTTCGTCATCTTGAATAAGGAATAAAAGGGAATGGTAGTTGTACCTTCTTGACGAGTAAATATAAAGTTTAGATGCTTATAAAAAAGCCTGATACATCAGATTTCTCCAATATATCAGGCTAAATTTTAAATCCCCGTGACAGGGCCCCTCTGATGAAACAAGTAACCACACCTAGCAGCGAATTGGGCGTCTTCTCGGCTTGCAGGTTCGGATTCTGTCATCAGTCGGAGTTAAGAAGTGATTCTCAACTTCCCACACAGGGAGACCGACTCTTTTCCAATTTCTTTCTCCACAAATCCTTCATAAAAAAACCCGGAACCTGATTTCTCAAATTCCGGG
>JAPOQQ010000085.1 GCA_026710625.1 Candidatus Dadabacteria bacterium
ATATACCAAGAGATTCCGATGGATAAACCCATGGCCGGAAAACTTTTTGTTGTCTCAACTCCTATAGGGAATCTTGAGGACGTCACCCTGAGGGCTCTTGAAGCTCTCAGAAATTGCCAGTTGATAGCGTGCGAAGATACTAGAAACACAAAAAAGCTTCTCGCCCGCTACTCAATCACAACTCCGGTCACAAGCTATCACGAGCATAATGAAATTGAGAAATCGTCCGGACTTCTTGAAAAACTGAAAGAAGGAAAGAATGTGGCGCTGGTTTCCGACGCCGGAACTCCTTCGGTTTCCGACCCCGGGTGGAGGCTCGTAAATCTCTCGATTGAAAACAATATAGAAGTAGTTCCCGTCCCCGGTCCTTCGGCCGTTCTGTCCGCGCTTGTTGTCTCGGGACTTCCCACAGACAGTTTTCTCTTTCTCGGGTTTTTTCCGAAGATAATCGGCAAGAAGAAAGAGCTTCTAAAGGACGTAAAACTCTATCCTCATACTCTGGTTTTTTACGAGTCCGCCAAAAGACTTTCACGTACATTGAGTCTTATGCTGGAAATTCTCGGCGACAGGAATATCTGCGTTGCAAGGGAAATGACAAAGCTTTATGAAGAAGTGCTCAGGGGATCATTGTCCGAGGTGATTTCTGTTCTTTCAGAAAGAGAAACTCTGAAAGGGGAGATAACGGTAGTTGCGGAAGGGAGCAGGGAAGGGCACAACGAGGTGTCTGCTGATGCGGCTCAGAGGACGCTGCGGCTTCTCAGGGAAAAGGGATTTTCGCTGAGTGAAGCCGTTTCCCTCGTAAGCACAGTCTTCGGAGTTTCCAAAAACGGAATATACAGAGTGGCTCTTGAAATCTGGAACCGCGATGGGCCGGTTCCGTGAAAAAAGGAAAAGAATTCTCTCTCCGGTTTTCTCTCCTGCTGGCTGTTTTATCAACTGTCGCCGCGAAGAGCCGTCATAACCGCACCTGCGTCAACGATATAGGTGTTTTCCGCGGTGCCGGATACGGTGTCTGCGCAAGGAACAAACAAAACCCTTACCACTTTGCTTCCTGCCGCGCCTGGAAGAATATCCGTACTGCCACGCTGCGGGTTAGCCGCGCGCTTTCCCCACTTGGCTTCGCCCACCAGTGTTTTGACTCCGTCAACTGAACGGGCGACAACATCAAATTCGGGATCATTGCCGTGCCAGTAGCGCTGGGCGGGCTCCCATGGGCCGAGGCGACCCAGCGGGCCGCCATTTAGGTGAAGAAAGGGCACGGCCATTCTGCAAAGTTCTTCCCACGCGGCCGATTCAAGCCCCGCCCTGTACCTGTGCCAGTAACCAAGACGCGTTTCGCGCGGAGCCTCCGCAAGAGCGGCACGGTGGGGCGCAACGACTCGAAACCACAGGCGAAAAAACGGATCGGCGATTCTGTAAAGACTTCGCTTGCCGGAACGGGTGTCGCTTCCGAACGGAACCTCGCGAATTACAAGATTCATTTCCGCAAGCGTCGATAACGGTCGCGGAAGACTTGATGCAGGACGGCCGAGGCGGGCTCCGATTTCGCTTACCCTGTGCGCGCCGGAGCCGATAACATCAAGAAACGGCCGCAGGGCAACCGCAGACGGCGTTTCCTCAAGCAGCAGCCGGTCAGGCTCGTTGTGCAGAGGTCCCGAGGGATCAAGAACCAGCGAGTCAACGGCGGAATCAAAATCCGTACCGAACGGCTCGGCAAGTTCCCAGTATCTCGGCATGCCGCCCCAGAGCGCGTAGAGGGAAACAAGTTCCCTGGGAGCGGATACGGCGAATACGTCGCCGAGATGTCCGGGCCTGAGGGGACGAACGGCGAAGGATTCTGCCGCGCGCCCGTAAAGCGGGGCGTCCGCATCGAGGATCGCGCTGCGCATCATCCGCAGGACTGATCCGCTGACTACTACGCAGGGTCGATGCCCGGGACCGTCAAGCCAGTTCTGAAGAACGCTCGCCACGGTGGGGTCGGCCGCAACCAGATACGGCAGTTCGTCCAGAATAAAGGGACCCTGCCATTTTGTGCGTGCCGCTTCGGCTGCGAGACGTGCGAAAAACGCCCGCCAGTCCGGATATTCGACATCTGCAAACCCCGGGAACCGCTTTGCGACCGCAGCCGCCAGGTAACGCCTCTGCACTGCGGGAGCCGACTGGTCCGCGACGGTGTAAAGACCCTCGTTACGCTTGGACCACTCGATAAGCAGACGCGATTTTCCCACCCGGCGCCGGCCCCAGATAACGGCAAATCCGCCCGGACGACGCAGCGCGTTATCGAGTCTGCGCATTTCTTCAAGTCGGTCAATAAAATCCATGTATTTATTATGCAGAGAAACATTATGTTTGTCAACATAATAACTTCCGAAAACACTACTTCCGATCCAGAAGCGGTGAAGAAGATTAACGAACTGCTCTCTGATGTATCCGACAAGCTAAAGCTGAATATGCAGAGAGGTTTCTGAAGTTCGGGGAGGCTGATTGATCAGGAACGCTTTTTGGACTGTTCGTCGGCCATTTTCCCGCCGACTTTTACGCTCCTTTCCATTTTCGCTTTTTCCCCGGCGGCTTCGGCCTGAACGCTTGCCTTGCAAGGGTCGCATATGGTATCAGGGGAAGGCTTGCCGCACATCATGCATTTCTTGTCTTTGCTCACGGTCGTTCCTCCTTGTTAAAGAGCATACTTCAACTATAACACATCCGCAGTGAAAATGAGCAGACGGGTTATACCATCCGCAGGGTACGTACTGTTTTTTATGGTATCCAGAGTGGGCACTTTCTCTGTTCATTCACAAGTTGCCCTGCTATTCCGTGAAAAAAACTTCGTATTTCGGTAATAACATGCTTTTGCGCTGAGAGGTGTCTTGGTTTGCGATTATCCAAGTGGGGGCATTTCTTCTTCGTACCACTTCGTGCTTTGCTCGTAAGCGTATGCGACATTGAGCACCGTCTGTTCGTCAAACGGCTTTCCCATTATCTGAAGCCCTATCGGAAGCTTCTCTGAACTGAATCCGCAGGGAATCGATATCCCCGGCAGTCCCGCTATGTTGCAGGGAATGGTAAGTATGTCGGATAGGTACATTTTAAGGGGATCGTCTGTTTTCTCCCCTATTCTGAAAGCGGTTTCAGGAGAGGTAGCGCTCGCTATGACGTCAACTTTTTCCCATGCGCTGTCAAAATCCCTTATTATAAGGGTTCTTACCTGCTGCGCTTTCAGGTAATAAGCGTCATAATAGCCCGTGGAAAGAGCATAGGTCCCAAGCATTATTCTTCTTTTCACCTCGTCTCCGAATCCTTCCGAGCGGCTTCTGAAAAAAAGATCCCTCAGGGTTTCCGCATCCTCGCAGCGGTATGTGTATCTTACTCCGTCGTACCTTGCGAGGTTCGAACTTGCTTCTGAGGGGGCTATTATGTAGTAGGTTGAAACCGCGTAGCGGGAGTGAGGAAGCGAAATCTCCACAATCTCCGCTCCCAGGGTTTCAAGTTCGGCGATAGCTTCTCGGACGGATTTTTCCACTTCGGGATCCATCCCCGAAACGAAGTATTCCTTCGGTATGCCTACCCGCAGCCCCTTTATATCCGCACTGAGCGCGCCTGCGTAATCAGCGGCCGGAAGGTTTACGGAGGTTGAGTCCATCGGGTCATGGCCCGCTATGGAAGAGAGGATTATGGCCGCGTCTTCCACGATTTTCGCAAGCGGTCCCGCCTGATCGAGGGAAGAAGCAAATGCGATCATGCCGTAGCGGCTTACCCTTCCGTAGGTGGGTTTCATTCCCACTACCCCGCAGAGAGAAGCAGGCTGTCTTATGGAACCCCCGGTGTCTGTTCCGACTGACGCGACGCACAGATTTGCCGTCGTGGCGGCGGCGCTACCCCCGCTTGATCCTCCCGGAACCCTGTCGGTGTCCCAGGGGTTTCTTACCGGTCCGAAGTAAGATGTCTCGTTTGAAGACCCCATGGCGAACTCGTCCATGTTATTTTTCCCGAGCACTACGGAACCGCCTGCAATCAGTTTCTCGGCCACGGTGGAATTATATGGAGCGACGAAATCCCGAAGCATTTTCGACCCGCAGGTAGTCCGCGAGTCCTTTGTCACGAAAATATCCTTAAGTGCTATCGGGACTCCATGGAGAGGGCCCAGGTAGTTTCCTTCGGATATCTCCTTTTCCGCCTTTCTGGCGGCCTCTAAAGCCGATTCTTCCCAGACGGTTATATAAGAGTTTATTTTCCCGTCCTCGGAGGATATGCGCTCGAGAAAAAGTTCTGTAAGTTCCACAGGGGAAGCTTCCCTTTTTTCTATGAGCGCGGCTGCCTCTTTTATGGTTCTTGGAATGGACATTGGGTTAACTCTGGTCCTCTATGACTTTTGGAACCGTGAAAAAATCGTTTTCTTTGCCGGGTGCGTTGCGAAGGGCATCTTCAGCCGTTATTAACTGATTCACCTCGTCTTTTCGGAAGGGGATTGAGAGTTCAAGCACATGCGATGTGGGCTCCACATCTTTCGTATCAAGCTCGGCAAGCTCATCTATGTGGACGAGGATGTCCCCGAGCTGACGGGCGAACTTCGAAAGTGTCTCGTCATCAAACTCGAGCCTCGCAAGCTCGGCTGTGTTCAGCACGTCTTCTTTAGATATTTTCATTGTTAGAGTCCTGTGCAGGGTTTTTATCTGGAAATTCTCTAACGGTTTTCGTGAGCCCCGCGAATAATGCTCTCCGCAAAATCGACTATCTGCGATTCAAGTTTTACTCCACTGAAAAAATTTATTTCCTGAACGCATGTCGGGCTCGTGGTGTTGACTTCGGTCAGATACCCTCCGACTATGTCGATTCCAACCAGATAGAGCCGGTCATCTATGAGCCTTTGTCGGAGGCCATCGCATATCTCAAGGTCTCTTTCCGTAAGCGTGGTTTTCTCGGGATGTCCTCCGGAGTGGAAATTGCTTCTGAATTCTCCCTTTGCGGCGACCCTCATTACTGCCCCTATGGGCTGGCCGTTTAGAATTATAACCCTTTTGTCTCCTTGCGAAACTTCTTTTATGAACTTCTGGGCCATAACGTAGGTCCGCCCGAAATCTGTTATGCTCTCGAGTATCACGTTTAGGTTAGGGTCGTCGGCCCTTACGAGAAAAATTCCCTCCCCGCCGTAACCGTCAAGCGGTTTTACCACCATTTCATTGCCGGTCTCGTAGAGAAACCCCTTTAGTTTTTCTATATTTTTTGAAACAAGGGTAGGGGGTATGTAGTTGGCGAAATTAAGGCTGTACATCTTCTCGTTGGATTCCCTTATCCCGGCCGGATGGTTGATCACGTGAGTTGCGGATTCGTCAACCCTGCTTAGTATGTAGGTTGAGTAGATATAGTCCATGTTGAAGGGAGGGTCCTTTCTCATCCATACAACGTCAAAGTCATCAAGCGGAGAACTTTCCGTGGAACCCTTTGAGTAGTAGTCACTTTTTCTCTCGAGGCGAAGCCCGGTTGAGTCCGCCCACGCCTCCGAGCTTCTGACGAAAAGATCCTTGAGTTCGCAGTAGTGGATCTCATGCCCTCTTGCCTGGCATTCAAGCATTATGACGAAGGTTGTGTCCTTGTTTATATCTATGGATTCGATCGGATCCATTACGAAAAGCATCTTCGACATGGTGATACTCTATATAAAGTTGGGGAATTATGAAAACAGGAGTGAATCAGGACGCAACCTGACTATCACTGAAATGCAGATAATATGGCCCGTACGTATTTTTCTCATCCAGGGTTTTGAGAATCGATAAAGCGCGATTGTGTATGATGTAAGCTGAAGGTGTCTGTATCGAACATGTAGTTCATTCAGATTTCACCCTGTCTTCGTCAATAGCGAACAAATCAGGGCGGTTAGCCAGAAAATCATCATCTGTTCCTAACGGCTCGACCTCGTCATACAGGGTTAGCCAGGACTTGCGCACCGGTTCCAGAATCAGTTTTTCACCGATTTTCCGCACGGTCAGTTCCACTACGCCTCCGTAGGCGAAATCCTTCGGTATCCGGATAGCTTGGCTGTGGCCGCTCTTGAAAATTTTTACGATATGCATGGCCATCTTCTTTGTTGCAATCCTTCCTCGTGAATCAAGATTTCCCTTTTTTTATATCTTCTACGAAATCAATATATCGGCGTGACAGAATTTGAAAAGTCATGCAAGTGGTTTTACAGGCTTTTTCCGTGGTGATGTTCGGTCTTCATTACTGCTCCGTTCGCTGTGGCAGGTAGCGCTCGACATTGATCCGGTTTTCGCCCTTACGTGCTTGCGCTAGGTCGTAGGTGGCTTGGCGACGCATCCAAAACTCGGCATTGGACCAGCCCGCCTTCTCCAGCCTGATAGACATCTCCGGTGAAATTGCCGCATGGCCGTTCAATATGCGCGAAAGCGTGTGACGAGCAACGCCCAAGACTTTCGCCGCCTCGGTAACGTTTAACCCAAGCGGGACTAGGCAGTTCTCCCTAATGCTGCGGCCGGGATGCGGTGGATTGTTCATCGTCATATTGCTGCTTCCTCCTAGTGGTAATCAACCAAGTCAATGTCGTAGACATCGCCATCGTCAAAGCGGAATATAACCCGCCAGTTACCGGAAATCGAGATGCTCCAAAATCCCTTAAGACCACCTTTTAACGGGTGAAGACGGTAACCGGGCAAATCGAGATCCGAGGGTGTGCGGGCATCGTCAAGATCCGCCAACGCAAGCGCAATGCGTTCCGCCTGATCCGCAGGCACTCGGCTCGGGTCACCACGCTCGTACAGTCGCTTGAGGCCTCGATGGCGAAAACTTCGAACCATGGAGCAATGTACCGCATGCCGGTACACACGTCAATAAAAATTTCGTAATTGCTTCGCTCAGAGTGGGGACGGATATGTTCGAGGGGATCGAAGGGAGCGGAGAAGAAGCGAAGGACTCCGGGAGAGAAGGTGCAGGTATTGGATAGAACGAAGAGGACGCACCCCAGCTGTCACTGAAATGCAGATAACATGGCCCGTACGCGTTTTCTCGTCCAAGGTTTTGATAACAGATAAAGCGCGATTGTGCATGATGTAAGCTGAAGGTGTCTGTATCGAACATGTAGTTCATTCAGATTTCACCCTGTCTTCGTCAATAGCGGACAAATCAGGGCGGTCAGCTAGGAAATCATCATCTGCTCCTAGCGGCTCGATCTCGTCATATAAGGTTAGCCAGGATTTGCGCACTGGTTCCATGATCAGTTTTTCGCCGATTTTCCGCACGGTCAACTCCGCTCCGCCTTCGTAGGCGAAATCCTTCGGTATCCGTATAGCTCGGCTACGGCCGCTCTTGAAAATTTTTACGATGTGCATGGCCATCTTCTTTGTTGCAATTCTTCCTCGTGAATCAAGATTTCCCTTTTCCCATATCTTTTACAAAATCAATATGTCGGCGTGACGGAATTTGAAAAGTCATGCAAGTGGTTTTGTTCTTATGGGTTACCGCGAAATCACCCTTGCCGATTATGTCCATGCCGATAAGGACATCCGCACTAAATGCATCTATATCCGCGTCTATTGCGCGAACCGCAGAAAAAGAAACCTTGTTTGGAAGGTAGACATTTATAAGATACACCCCAGAAAGCCGTGTGCCATTGGCTGTGTGAGTAACGATACTGTCTATCTGAGGGAGCTTGAGAGAGTCGACAACCTTCTGCGAGATGACGCAACACGACGCTCCAGTGTCCCACACGGCTCTAAAACTTGTAATCGTCGGAGTACCGTCTTCTGAATCCGGATCGTACGGCTTTGATATTCCTATTTCGGTTTCAAGTACCGCAACCGCACTTGAAAACTTGATGGTGAACGCCGAATGATTCGTTTCCGGAGACAATTAGCCGGCAACCCTGGAGTGGAATACAGCCACGTTTTCCTCTTCGGGCCTTAGACATGGCCGCAGAAGAAACGATCCATCCGGATGCTTTTTTATTGCGACTGTGTATGCTTCCAATTCGCTCTTGTAGAAGCCCTCCACATCTTCTTCATAGATAACCACGAATTCCCCATGATGCTCGCTGGCAAATTTCTCCTGATGCTTCCTGAAATATGCAAGTGGTTTCTCTAATGGCATCTTTTCTCCCTCCGCTTGTTACTGAATTATATCATATTTCCTGCCGTGCTTCATAACAGCAGAAACTGATTAGGAGATGGGTAGGCTGTTTCAGCCTAAAAGAGCCTCTTGACCGTGGAGAGGGTGTTTCGGTCGATAAAAAGTATTTCCAGGTGCGTCCCGTATATATGTACACCGAGAATCACGTGAGAGAATATGTGTTTCTGTGCGTGCTTATTGTCTTTGGTGGCACTGAAATTCTGTTATCCGAAAAATGACAGCAGTTCCGCGGAGGTTTCCTGGGGTTTTTCCTCCGGGACAAAATGGCCGCAGTCAAGCGGTTTTCCCGAAACGCTGAGCGCTTTTTGCCTCCATACGTCAAGCACGTCGTAGGTTCTGTGAATGAACCCCCTTCCACCCCAAAGGGCAAGAAGCGGACACGCTATCTTGGCATCCATATCTTCTTCGTCCTGGACAATATCTATGGAAGCCGCGGCCCTGTAGTCTTCGCAGCTTGCGTGGATTGCGCGCGGGTCGCTGAAGCAGCGCACGTACTCTTTTACGGCCTCGGGATCAAATTTCGCACCGGGGGCACTCCAACGTCTGAGTTTTTCAAGAAGATAGTACTCCGGGTCGACTCCTATCATTTTTTCCGGAAGCCCGTCGGGCTGGATAAGAAAAAACCAGTGGTAATAACCTGTAGAGAAATGCTTGTCCGCGGTCTTGAACATGTGGTGGGTAGGGGCAATGTCCATGACGCAGGCCTTTAGGACTTTTTCAGGGTGATCAAGACACATGCGGTGAAGCACCCTGGCTCCCCTGTCGTGTCCCGCAGCGTAGAATTCATGAAAACCCAGAGCTTCCATCACCAAGACCATATCCACGGCCATGGCTCTTTTTGAATAGTTCGAGTGATCTTTTTCCCCGGCGGGCTTAGAACTGTCTCCATACCCCCGGAGATCGGGACACACGACCAGAAAATTCGAGGCGAGCGTACGCGCTACCGCGTGCCACATAACGTGCGTCTGCGGGTAGCCGTGCAGAAGAAGCAAGGGTTTCCCTTTTCCTCCCCAGACGGTGTTTATCTCGACTTCGGGAGTCTGGATTTTCTGCTTTTTGAAGTTTTTTCCGAACATGTTTTCGTATATTCTATTCTAACCAGACGTAACCGCTTTCCTAAAAGCCGCGGGAGTGAAGCCATGATTGAATACAAGGGGTATGTTGCAGAGGTTGAATTTGATGATTCCTTAGGGCGTTTTCACGGAAGAGTCATTAACAGCGGCAGTTATCCAGTTGCCTCTTTTGAAGCGACTGATACTGATGGAATCGAGAAAGAATTCCATCGTTCGATTAACGAATATATTGCTTCATGTAAAGAAGACGGGTCAGAACCCGTAAAGCCTTTATGGGTCCCAACTTAAAGTGGTAAAAACGACGAAGAACAGTTCTTCAATCTCTAAAAATGTCTAACCCGGCACAGATAGTCAAAATGATTGCCGATGACTTCTACGGCAACGACCTCGATCTGTCTGAGAGAGATATAGTACCTTACGACTCATGGTCGCAAATGCCGGAAGTAAAATTCGTTAAGGGGATGCGCGCTTCCGGCAAGTCCGAACGCACGGTGCGCCTGTTTCTGACTTTCGTTTCGGCGATGGACCGCGCGCGAGACTCAAATAGTCTGTGGCAGGCGGCAGCGGAACTTTTTAGGTCACATCCGGAACTTTTCGAGCCTGCTGAAGCAAGAAAAATTGCCCTAGACAAGCTCAAGTCATACCTGTCTGAGAGCAGGGTAAGCCAACGCCACGAACAGGACTCAAAAGCTTGGCATGTTATTTCTACCAATTTGGCCTTGTATGATAGTCCGATCCGCCGCGTAATAGACAGTGGACTTGGGGACGCTGAGGAATTACTAAAAGCGCTGACCAAGTTTCCACTTCTTCGCGGTCCGAAAATAGGAGCGGTGTGGGTCCGGATCATGGCGGACCCGGGTGGGGCTAAGATAGAGCACATAGAAAAAGTTCCCGTAGCAGTGGATGTTCAGGTTCGTCGCGCGACGGAGAATCTGGGAATCGCAAACACGCGAGGACTTGGGCTCGAAGAAGCAAAACCGATAATACAGAGTGCCTGCCACGAAGCGGTTGCCCAGACCAATATAGGGGGACCGCCTAGGATTGCGGGAACAAGTGCGGCTCTTGATCCAGTACTGTGGTTCTACGGCAAGTACGGTTGCAGTCATTGCGAAAAGGCAGGCAGAAAGATGCATATAAGCAGAGCTTGCAAGCACTGTCAACTCTAGGTGGGTGTTCTGGTTCCATGCACAATAAAGGCGACCTGATAAAAGACCTTGAGATACTCTATTCTGCAAAATCTACCCCTGTAAGAGAAGCTTTTCGTATTCAGAAAAGACTTTCGCAAAGGGTTGTAAAAACCCCTGACCTGAAGCCTATTCACACAATTGCTGGTGCCGATATTGCTATCTGCGTTAAGGAAAAAAAGCTTGTCTGCGGAATGATTCTTTTTTCCTATCCTGAACTGGAGGAGATCGAGAGGGTATGGACTGTCTCGGATGAGGTATTTCCCTATATTCCGGGGCTTCTGGGGTTCAGGGAGGCCCCTTGCGTAATAAAGACTTTCGGCAAGCTTCGTGAGAGTTGTGACATGATCATGATAGACGGACATGGACTTGCTCACCCAAGAGGCTTTGGCCTTGCCTGTCACGTCGGGGTTTTGCTTGATATTCCGGCGATGGGCGTTGCGAAAAAATGCCTCTATGGGACTTTCGGTGAACCGGGGCTCAAGAAGGGTGAAAGAACGTTGATGAGGGGAAAAGACGGCGAAGTAGTTGGTGCCGCTCTGAGAACCAGAGACGGGGTGAAGCCGGTTTTCGTGTCTATTGGGAACAGAGCCGATCTCGATACCTCAGTTATGATGGCACTTGAGTGTTCCCGAGGTCTTAGGATTCCCGAACCTACAAGGCTTGCCGACAAGTATGTAGGTCTGCTCAAAAAAGATGTGTGTGGATAAATTGCACCGCATACTTCTAAATGGGAGTATCCGGTCGGTTAAACTCATATTGTTCTAGGGAGGAATATAATATGCAGGAACAGAAGTTAAAAACCCCTTCGGATATATATAATCGTCTTTACAAGTTGCTGAACGAAAAAATGAAAGAGGAGAGATTTGACGGGTTTGATGAGAGAGCAGAGCTTACGTTGCGGACAATAGAATTTCTTGAAAGGCATCTAGAAAAAGAAGAAACAGGGTAATACCCAAGTAATTAAAACCAGATGAGCGGTTCTGTGGATCAGCATATTGCGAATTTCAATAAGGATTTTGAAACCTGGAGTATAGAGCTTCCGAAAGAGGCCGTTAAAAATCGACAACGGGGCAAGATCGTCAAGAGCGGGTGGACTGTCTGGTATCTGTTTGGAACGGACGAAGCCGGCGACTACCTTGATTACTACGCGTCTCATCGGATGACAAACGACGGGCATGTCCGTTTGTATGCCAACGGTAGTTTCAAGGTCCTGAATTCGTATTGCAGCACGCGCAGAGTTTCAGACGACCCGGAAGAGGACAGGCGGCTTGAGAATGAATTCTGGGAACACAACGAGCATGTCTCACGGGAACTTGAATCTAAAGGTTTCGGGCTGGAAGGCAATGAATACCCGTCGACTATCATCAACCGCGCTTTGATTTCGTCTCGAGAATCTCATCGGAGAGTGACGAAAAGATCGGATTCAGAAGATTAAGCTTAGAGACTCTATTGCATCTTCGGTGCTGAGCCCCCGTCATTCCCTGCCTGAGTTCTTACGCTGAGAAATCTTCCATCATCTCGATGAAGTCTCTGAAAAGATAGGAGGAGTCATGCGGCCCGGGCGAGGCTTCGGGGTGATACTGGACGCAGGAGAGAGGATAGTCCTTGTGTTTCAGTCCCTCGACGGTCTGGTCGTTCAGATTTACATGGGAGACGGCGACATTGCTTTTAAGCGAATCGGGGTCCACGGCAAAGCCGTGATTCTGCGAAGTTATCTCCACCTTTCCGGTTGCAAGATTCTTAACCGGCTGGTTTCCTCCGCGATGCCCGAATTTTAACTTGAAGGTTTTTCCTCCGAGCGCGAGACCCAGTATCTGGTGTCCTAGACAGATTCCGAAAATGGGTTTTTTCCCGATGAATTTTCTTACATTCTTCGAGGCGTATTTAACCGCGGCCGGGTCCCCGGGTCCGTTTGAGAGAAAAATCCCGTCGGGGTCGGAAGCCAGTATGTCTTTAGAGTCCGTTTTCGACGGAAAAACCGTCGTTTCGCATCCAAGATCGTGAAGCTCCCTAAGAATGTTTCTCTTTATTCCGAAGTCGTAAACGGCGACTTTGAATTTTCTGGAGGGTTCGGAGTTTTTATCCCTACTGTGGCGCCACTTTCCCGTTCCTTCATCCCATACGTAAGGCTGCGTGCAGCTTACTTCCGTTACTAGATCGCGTCCGACTATTCCCGGCGAGGAGTCGACTTTTTCGGCCAGAGCCTCAGAGCTTGTCTCGACAGTTGAGATAATCCCCTTTATCGCTCCACCGATTCGTATGATCTTCGTAAGTTCTCTGGTGTCGATTCCCTGTATGCCGGGTATTCCATGCCTTGAAAGAAAACTGTCAAGGCTCTCTTTTGATCTCCAGTTGCTCGGGTGATCCCAGTATTCCTTTACGACGAAACCACTTAGGTGAGGTTTTTCTGATTCGAAATCCTCGGGGTTGATTCCGTAGTTGCCTATTTCGGGGTAGGTCATTACGATGATCTGACCGTTGTAGGAAGGATCCGTGAGTATTTCCTGGTAACCAGTTAGAGAGGTGTTGAAAACAACTTCGCCGGTTGCCTCTCCCTGGGCTCCGAAGCTTGTGCCTTCGAATACTTTTCCGCCTTCAAGCGCGAGGTAAGCTTTTTTCATTGTTCAGGGGGTTAAAATATATACGCCTGTGGTAATGTCAAATGTTCCTTTCCCGTGGAGACTAACCCGGCGTGTTCCAAATTGCTCTCTGTGGAAACCCGGCTTATTCCAATTAGCAAATTCTGTTGTATTATTTCTGGTCTTAAGGGGCGATTGCATCCAGAAGCTTGTCGCTGTCGATGTAGCGCGAAAATACCGATATGAACTGGGACCTTACTTCTTATTTCCCCGAATTTCAGGGAGTTGAATATAAAGAATTCAAAGAGAATCTCTCCGGAGGCATAAAGAGTCTCGACCAGAAGGCTTCGGCTTCTGAACCTCTTTGCAGAGAAAACCTTGCGTTCTGGAAAGATATCTTCCAGGAAACGGAAAGGTTCATAAGCCAATATTCCCATATCCGTTCCTACGTGGGATGTCTCAGCGCTTCGGATTCCAACAGGGAGGACTATCTGCGCGAGGAAGCGGCAATTTCCCTTCTCGGTTCGGATCTCGAGAAGCTTGAGGTTCAGCTGCAAAGAGCGCTTCGGGATGTCGACGAAGATCTGCTTTCCGAGTTCGTCTCTTTCCCGGATATCGAGTCGGCTTCCTATTACGTGAGGCGCGTTTGGCGAAATTCCCGGTTCACCATGTCCGCTCCGAAGGAAATTCTGGCCTCGGAACTCGGAGTCGACGGGATAAGCGCCTGGGGGCGGATCTACGATACCGTATCTTCCAAGATGACGTTTGAGATGGTTTACCCCGACGGGACGGAAAAAAGACTTCCAATGTCCCAGAGAAGATCGCTTATGGAAAGTCCCGACAGAGAGATAAGAAAAGCCGCTTTTTCCGGGGGCAACGAAGCCTGGGAGGGTCTTGAAGACGTGGCCGCCGGTGCCATAAACGCCATATCGGGAACCAGGCACACGCTCTACAGGCACAGGGAAATCGATCATTTCCTCGACGTAGCGCTCTTTGACGCGGCGATCTCAAGACAGACTCTGGATTCCATGATGGAGGCCATACGGGAGACGGTCGAGCTCCCAAGAAGCATTCTTAGGCTCAAGGCCGAGACGCTGGGGCTGGACGGGGTGTCGTGGTACGATCTGGGAGCCCCAATGAATCTTGGCAAAACCGGCGGGGTTGACTGGAGTGGTGCGAAATCTATGGTTTCTGATTCTTTCTCGGCTTCCTATACGCGCCTCGGCGGGTTTTTTGACCATATGTGCCAGAGCGAGTGGATAGACTGGGAAGTAAGGGAAGGAAAAAGACCCGGGGGTTTCTGCACGGGTTCTCTTCTCACCGGGGAGTCAAGGATATTCATGACATATAACGGCGGGGTAGGCGACATACTCACCCTCGCTCACGAGGCGGGCCATGCCTTTCATTCTCACGTGATGAGGGAACTTCGTCCCTATGCACAGTTCTACCCCATGACGCTTGCCGAAACCGCTTCAACTTTCGGGGAAATGCTGCTTGCCGAGGGACTGCTGCGGGATCCCTCAACGAGCGTTGAAGACAAAGTGCTTGTGAGGGATGCAGAAGTAAACCACGGGGCCATATATCTTCTGGACATTCCCGTCAGGTATGAGTTCGAAAGGAAGCTCTACGAACGGCGTGCCGAAGGGGAACTGACAGTGAGCGAGCTAAAGGACCTTATGACCGAGACCCAGAAGGAGATTTTCGGAGACGTGCTTTTGGAATGCGACCCGTTTTTCTGGGCTTCAAAGCTTCATTTCTACATAACGGGCGTCAGTTTCTATAATTTCCCCTATACTTTCGGCTACCTGCTGAGCAGGGCGCTTTTCGAGAAATTCAGGCAGCATGGCGAGGAATTTATTCCAGTTTACGAAGAGTTTCTAGCTCTCACCGGTTCAGACGATGCGGAAGGGGCGGTGAAAAGATCCATCGGGGACGATATAACGAGCAAAGATTTCTGGAAAGAGGCAATTCTTACCCTCTCACGACCGCTTGAGGATCTCAAAGAACTTCTGCCCTCGGTTACTACATAAGATTCCCGATAACCCTCTCTACGGGGGAGAGTGACTTAACCAGTATGTCAACTACTATGCCGAGCATTATGAGAAGCATGTAGATGATTGAAGCCGAGAATGCCTTTCCGTAACCACGGTTGGCGAAAACGCTCCTTACTACTAGGTAATTAAAGTATATTCCGGATACTGCGGCGAAAGCCGCAAAATAAACGGTGTTTGTCCCCGTGAGCCAGAGGATGAAAGTCAGGGGTATAAGGGAGAGGGAGTAGATAAGTATCAGCATGTTGGTGTACTTCGTCCCCAAGGCGACGGGAAGAACGTTTATCCCGGCTTTTTCATAATCCTTTTTATATTTCTGCGCGAGCACCCAGAAGTGGGGAGGCTGCCAGAGCATCATGAATATGAATACTATCATCGCGTCGAGCTGCAGGACGGGTTTTATGGCGGTGTAGCCTATAAGAACGGGAAGGGCGCCCGGTATTCCCCCGAGTACTGTGCCGAAAGGGGAAGTTCTTTTGAGGAAAAGGGTGTAAATAAGAGTGTAGCTTAGAATCGCGAGGAGAATGAGCGCCGCGTTTACATAATTGAAGTAAGAAAGCGAGATGAAGAGAGCCACTACCATCATGAGTATCGAGATTGCCCACGCGTTTCGATCTCCGAGAACTCTCAGGGCTTCCACCCTTTTGTTAAGGCGGGTCATCTGCTTGTCGATTTTCTTGTCGAGCAGGTTATTCAGAATTGCCGCTCCACCGGCGCTAAGAAGAAGGGAAGCAACGCATAGAAAAACCGTCTGCAAGGGGGGGAAGGCCCGGTTGGCCACTACCATTCCCGCAAGGCCGGTAAACGCCACGCTCATTATTATTCCGGGCTTAGAGAGGATAACAGCGGAAACCGCCATGTTTCCCACGGATTTTTTCTGCGCTTCGCTCATTGTTAAAAAGTTTTTTCGGCGACAGTGTCTTTACTTATATACCCGAACCAGGTGAGAAGGCAGAGGGAAAGTATCAGAAGACCGATTGCGAGATGAACGGCGGTGACGTAAAAGAGAAGCTTTGAAGTTACGACCACGATTCCAAGTCCGATCTGAAGGAAAAGCAGGGCGACTGCCCGAGACATGTTTTTTCGGGCTTCCTTGAGTCTTTCGGATTTTCTGGAGAGAATCAGAACGAAAATAAATGCCACTGTGAGCAGGTAAGCGACTATCCTGTGCGTAAAGTGCGCCAGCACCTTGCCCGAGAGCTCGGGTGGAATCCAGTAGCCTAAGCATGTGGGAAAATCGGGGCAGGCAAGCCCCGCTTCCAGGTGTCTTACGTAAGCTCCCAGGGAAGCCTGGATGAATACAAGCAGAAAAAGCGCGAAGAAAAGCCCGGCCGGGCCCGAGAAACGGAAATCAGGCTTTCTCCTTACGCCATCAAAATACACCATATAAAGGGTAATTGAAAAGATTATAATGGCGTTTGTGAAATGAATCGTCGTTAGGTCCACGGGAAGTTTGGTGAGAACCACAATTCCTCCCAGCACTATCTGAAACAGAAGAAGCAGAACTACCAAAAGCGGGAGTATTCTGTAACTTTTTTTGTACGTGCGAAATCTCCTGTAACAGAAGATGAAAAGCACTATGGACGTTATGCCGCCTATTACACGGTGGGAGAATTCGACGTATATATCCCACCTGAAAGGCGGGATCACCTCCCCGTGGCAGAGCGGCCAGTCGGGACAGGCGAGTCCGGCCTTGAGTCCCGATACCGCGTTTCCCCATATAAGAAGTATGAACAGAAGCGCTAGGGCGGTCTTTGCAAGCATGCCTGTTTTTTTAAACTACTTTATTACCGGCACCCTTGTGAAGGTTTCCATTAAGGTGAAACCGATAAGAAGGGAAAGAAGGAATAAGGGGTAAAGAGCGTATATCCACGTGAGCTTGTCTTCAAATTTAAGATGCATGAAATAAAGGGCGACGATCGATGCTTTTATCGATGCTATTACCATGGCGACGACGATGTTGAAGTCGCCGAAATCGAACTTCGCCACATAAACCGTAACTGCCGTTAGGACGAACAGTGCAAGACATACAGCGGCGTATACCCGAAGACCGGTGTGATGTTCCTCAGTGTGATCGTGTGTGCTCATTATTCTTTCTCCATTTACCCGATTAGATACAATAGCGGAAACAGGTATATCCAGATCAGGTCAACCAGATGCCAGTAAAGCCCTCCGACCTCAACCGGGGTGTATCTGTTTCCTTCTTTGAACCTTCCCTGCTTGGCCATTATTATCAGGGCGAGGATTATGCCCATTCCCAAAAACACGTGGAGCATGTGAAGTCCGGTCATCATGAAGTAAAGGGCGAAGAATATGTTCGTCTCGGGATATATATGATGATGGAACTTTGCGCTGTACTCAAAATACTTGTTTACTCCGAAAGCCGCTCCGCATATAAAGGTTATGGCAAGCAGTATTATCAGCCATTTCCTGTTTCTTCTCTGGGAGGCCGACACGGCCAGAGCCATCGTGAAACTGCTGAATATGAGCACTATGGTGTTTATGGCGCCCAGGGTCACATCCAGTTTCTTGTGCGAGTCGTAAAAAAGATCCGGGAACTTGGCCCTGAAAAGCGCGTACGCCGCGAAGAGTCCCCCGAAAAGAAGAATTTCCGTTCCGAGGAAAAGCCACATCCCGAATTTAGCCGCGTTGTGAGTTACGGCTTCTCCGAGCCCGTGTCCGTGCGCGTGGCTTTCGGCGTGTTCTGCTGTGCTGCTCATTTTTTTACGTTAGCCTCCGATCTATTTTTTCCCGTAAGCGTAAGTCCAGTCAGTTACAGTCGGTATTTCGTCAAAATTCTCATGTGGGGGCGGGGAAGGAACTTGCCACTCAAGAGAGAGAGAGCCGTAGGGATTTGACGATTCGGGCCGTCCTTTTTTCCACAGCGGTATAAGCAGGTTCACGGTCATTATTAAAATTCCGAGCCCGAGTATCCATGATCCGTAGGTCGAAAGAGCATGATAGGATATGTACTCTTCGGGGTAGGTCGCATACCTTCTTGGCATCCCTTGGAAACCCATGAAAAACTGTGGGAAGAACGTTACGTTGAATCCTACGAAAATCAGGAACCACGCGATTTTTGCGATCAGTTCATTAAATACCTTCCCGAACCATTTCTGGTACCAGAAGTGAAGGGCGCCGAAAAATCCCATCACGGTTCCTCCTATCATGACGTAGTGCATGTGAGCTACTATGAAATACGTGTCGTGGAGGTGCACGTCAACGGCCAAGGCTCCCAGATAAACCCCGGTCAATCCCCCAACCGTGAAAAGAACTATGAATGACAGCGCGTATAACATGGATGAATGAAAGTCTATTGATCCCTTGTACAGAGTTGCGGTCCAGTTAAACACCTTTACGGCCGTCGGGATGGCGACAAGCATGGTCAGAAATGAGAATATCGCCGCCGCCGTTTCCGATATGCCGCTTACGAACATGTGGTGCAACCAGACGAAGAAGCTTATTATCGCAATTGCGAAGCTTGAATACGCGATTGCCTTGTATCCAAAGATGGGTTTTCTTGCGAAGACGGGGATTATCTCGGAAATAATCCCGAAGGCGGGGATAACCATTATGTAGACGGCGGGATGGGAGTAGAACCAGAAGAAGTTCTGGAATAGTATTGGATCCCCTCCCTTGGCCGGATCAAAAAAGCCTATGTCAAATGCTCTCTCCGCTATCAGCAGAAGAAGCGTGATTCCCACAACCGGCGTTGCGAGCAACTGCAGTATCGCGGTCGCGTAAGATGCCCATATGAAAAGCGGCAGTCTTGACCACGTCATTCCAGGTGCCCGAAGCTTGTGGATGGTCACTATGAAGTTCATTCCGGTGAGAATCGATGAGAATCCGAGGACGAAGACTCCCAAGGTTATCATTATTACCTTGGTGCCTGTCTGAATGCTGTAAGGAGTGTAGAACGTCCAACCCGTGTCAGCCGGCTGCGCAAGTGCGGAAAGCAGTATTGCGGTTCCGACAAGATATATCCAGAAACTCAGCAGGTTGATTCTGGGAAACGCCACGTCCCTGGCTCCGATCATAAGCGGTATCAGAAAATTGCCGAAGCTCGCCGCGATTCCCGGGACGATGAAGAAGAAAACCATCAGGGAACCGTGGAGAGTAAACGCTATGTTGTACTCTGTTGCGGTTCTGAAGAAGTCGAGCTCAGGAGTCATAAGCTCGTATCTCATTCCCAGAGCCGTCAGGCCGGCGATCATGAAGAAAAATGAGATCGTAATGAGATAAAGGATCCCGATGCGCTTGTGATCCGTTGTCAAAATCCACGACTTTAAACCTTTCTCGGCTAAATACGGTATATACTGGGTTTGCGTCATGACTCCGTTTGCCATCTTTTTCTCCTTGATATTGCTACTTCAACGTCTTTATATACTCGACAAGAGCGGTTACTTCATCCTCAGATAATATACCTTTGAACGAAGGCATCGTTGGCGGGTAGCCCTCTACCATTTTTGCCTGGGGTTCGTAAATTGATTCCCTGATATAGTTCTCGTCCACAAGGACCGAGGAACCGTCTGCAAGTTTTTCTGTTTTTCCGTAAAGATTTTTGAAGGTCGGCCCTATGACTTCCTTGCCGTCTATGCTGTGGCATGCAAGGCACCCCCTCTGGGAATGCAGTTCTTTTCCTCTCTCCGCCGGGGATAGGCTGATCGCCGCCACGGAGGCTCCGTCTTCAAGCTCATCTCCTTTTTCCCACCTTGTGAATGCCTCTGGACTCAGGACGTTTACCTTGGCAAGCATTTGCGAGTGCCCGGAACCGCAGTATTCCGCGCACAGAAGGTCAAAGGTCCCGACCTTGGTCGGGGTGAACCAAAGCTGCTGGTAACTGCCCGGAAGAATATCCTGTTTTACCCGGAACTGCGGAACGAAAAAGCTGTGAATAACATCATCTGATCTCATTATGAGCCTTACGGGCTTGTTCTGCTGTACGAACAGTTCGTTCAGCGATTTTTTCCCGGTGAAATACTCAAATTCCCAAAGCCACTGTTTCGCTATGACGTTGACTTCGATCGCTTCTGCGGGCGGGTTGCGAAGTTCCTTGAAAGCTATCCACCCCCACGCGAAGATGACCATAAGCAGTATGGTCGGGATTATTGTCCAGATGGTCTCAATGACTGAATTATGAGTTATGTAGGCGGTTTCCTGATCCTCGCTTTTTCTCCTGTACTTGATTGAGAAGCCTACGAGTACGGCCGAAATCAGTACGAAGAAAAATACTGATACGATCGTTACGAACAGGGTTATGTTATCAACGCTTGCGGCGAGATTAGAAGCCGATTCCGGTATCCATGTGGACATTTATGATTTACAACCTCCGCAACAATTAATGGATTTTCTTTTCTCTTCTCCACATCAGGCAGAGAAACGTTACGAGAACCGCTAGAGTTACCATTCCTCCCGCCTTGACTACGTTAAGGGCCGCGAGTGCGTACCTTTTTCCGACCGGGTCAAACTGATAACAGAACATAAGTACTTTATTAATTAGTTTCGAGGAACCTATCTTCCCTTCCGAAGCTTCTATTAGTGATAACTTGAAGTTACGGGGATCATGCTGAACTCCGTAGAGGTATCGCGAGATTACCCCATCCGGCGTGAGTATGATTATTCCCGAGGGATGAGCGAACTCCTCGCCGTCTTTTTTAAAGCGGAATCCTACCGAATCGGTAAGCCTCAGTATGTTCTCCTCCGTTGCCGTGAGAAAGTGCCAGTCTTTGGCTTCCTCCACCCCGCCCACAAGCGCTTTTCTGTATCTTGCGGCTTTCTCGCCGATTACATCGGGGGATTCTTCAGGGTCAAAACTCACGGTCACTACAGTGTAGTCCTCGCCCGGCCTGAAGGTATCCATCTGGTTTATCACTTCCACAACTCCGTCCGTCGCAAGAAGGCAGAGCCTTGGGCATGTGAAGTAGGCAAGACTGAGGAGCACCGGTTTTTTCTGCCCGAAAAAAGAAGACATGCTAACCGTCTCTCCGTTTTCTCCGCGAAATTCGGTGTCGAGATCGATGGCGGAAGAGAGTTTCTCATCAAAGCCGATTTCTTCTACGTCGGCTACGTTAGAAAGTGCCTGAGCGTCTGATATGAATAGAGCCGGAAGCGTGCTTGAGATATACATAACACTTAGAAAAATGAAGAACCTCCGCATGAAAGGAGCCGATCTCTGGCTGTTTTTTAATTGAAAATAATTGTTTGGAGGCCTCGCAGAGAGAAGAGCTCTTTCCTTCCCACGCCTCAAATAGGCGTAGATTCTATCTGATGTTAATTCCCTGTCAAGAATTCGTTTTTTTTACGCTTATTTGGGTTTTCGGACTCTGTTTATTTTTTTCTCAGGCAAAGAACTATACCGATTCCGATAAAGGCCGTAAGAATTGACGAACCACCGTAACTGATGAAGAAAAGAGGAGTGCCGATGATCGGCAGAAGTCCCGTTACCATGGCGATATTTATCACGCCGTGCCAGAAGAACATGGCTGCGATTCCAAAGCATGCAATCGTCGCGAAGCGATCTTCTAGGGATGTTGCGATATTGAGAATAAAAAGAATTATCGAGAAATACAGAAGAAGAATAAACACTGAACCCCGAAACCCCCACTCCTCGGAAATCACCGAAAATGCGAAATCCGTATGGTGCGCGGGAAGAAAATTCAAGTTGGACTGCGAACCCAGAGAAAAGCCTTTTCCGAAACCCATGCCGGAACCTATCGCAATCTGGGACTGAATCGAGTTGTAGCTTATACCAAAAGGGTCAGAGGAAGTGTCCATAAAGGAATATATCCTTTCCTTCTGGTAGTCCTTTATCAGAAAATGCCAGACCGGCACTATGGATATCAGCGCTATGATTATTATTTGAAGCAGTGCTTTTCTGCTGATTCCCAAGAGCAGAATGACACTTGAACCTATAAGAAGAATAGTAATCGCGGTTCCCATGTCGGGCTGAGCAATTACTGCTGCAGTAGGAACAAGCAGAAGAGCTATAGGCTTGAGAAGTTCCACTGAATTGTAATTTTCTTTGGTGGCCACCTCGTTTGCGTAGTAATTAGCGAGGACCATTATTATTCCGATTTTAATAAATTCGGAAGGCTGAACAGAGACCGGACCTATCTGGAACCAGCTTCTGGACCCCGATACCGTTTTTCCGAATACGAAAATCAACGCCAGCAGCACGAGGAAAAACAGGTAGAAAGTAAGTGAGTGGTTTCTCAGCGTCAGAGGTCTTAAGCGACTAATAATCGCCACAGTCAAAAGTCCCGCGAGGACCCATATGAGTTGTTTTTTGAATGCACCCAAGCCGGCTAGCAGAGAGATGCTGTAGAGATTCATAAGCCCTGCTGAGCAAAGCAAAGCGGTCAGCAGCAACAGCCAGGAGTATTTACTCAGATTTGGCAACTCGAGCTTCACCTCGTTCCTTTTTGAGTTTGAAATAGGTTTCAATGATTTCTTTTGCTATCGGGGCTGCGGCCACGCTTCCACTTCCCCCGTTTTCAACGAGGACGGTTACGGATATTTCCGCCGAATCCGATGGTGCGTAGGATGTGAACCATGCGTGGTCTTGGAACTGTTTTTTGGTCGACTCGAACTTTGCCGATACGACTTGGGCCGTACCCGTCTTACCCGAGACGGACGTGATCTTTGATCTTGCGTAAATTCCGGTACCCCGGTGTTCGTTTACGGCACCGTAAAGTGCTTTTTTGAGAAAAGATACTGACTTTGCGTCAAGGCGCTGAGCCGCCCCGGTTATCCGTGGTAGTTTTTTTTCATCCGTTTTTCTTATCTTCGGTTTGACTATAATGCCTCCGTTTGCTATTGCTGAAGTCACAACACTTATCTGAAGAGGAGTTGTGGTAACGTATCCCTGACCTATTGCCAGGATTGCAGTTTCGCCTGGGTACCAAGGTTCTTTCAGGTGCTTTCTTTTCCATGTCTTGGATGGGCTCACTCCGCGTTTCTCGGGCAGTGCTATGCCGGTTCTTTCTCCAAGTCCAAATTTCTTCAGGTACGGGTAAAGACCGTCAACACCAAGCTTCAGGGAAAGTTTGTAGAAGTATACGTCACACGATTCGACAATCGCCCTGTAGAGATTCATATGCCCATGGCCTTCTTCGCGCCAGCAGTTAAAACGTTTCTTGTTTATCAAATGATAACCCGGGCAGTATACGGACAACTCCGGATCAGCAGTTTTTTCCTCTAGCAACGCAAAGGCCGTAATTATTTTGAGGACTGACCCGGGCGGATAGGTTCCTTGGGTTGAGCGGTTTAGAAGGGAAAAAGATTTTTTCTTTTTTATTTTTTGCTCAGAAGAAAGCCCCTTCGAGATTTGCTCGGGACGATAGGATGGACGACTTACCATTGCCAGAACTTCTCCGCTTCTTACGTCCATTGCGACTATGGCCCCTTTCTCCTTACCCAAAGCGTCATAGGCGACCTTCTGCAGCTGTGCGTCAATGGTGAGGTGTATATCTTCTCCCTGAACCATTTCCCTGCTCTTTCGGGCTGGCAATAGTGCGGCAACAGAATCTGAGATCACCTTTCCGTGCGCGTTTACCATGACGTATTCAAGACCGTTTGTTCCTCTGAGTTCGCTGTCAAAGACCTTTTCAACCCCCATTTTCCCGAGTTCGTTCCCCGCCTTGATCCGACCGTAGGTTCTTACCTCCTGTGCGTTGGCGATTCCCGTGTATCCCAGAAGCACGGCGGCTGCCTCTCCATGCGGATAGAATCTCTTGTGCCCCACTTCAAGAAACATGCCCTCTAGCTCTTCCTTGCTTTTTTCGACCAGAAGGAGCTCTTCCCTGCTTATGTCCTTGGCGATTGTAACGGGATAGAAACTTTTGAGGTTTGCTATTTTTCGAAGTTTTTTCAGAAGTTCTTCCTCCGGAGCGTTTATTATCTCCGCAAGTTTTTCCGCGAGCTCCTCGACTTCTGTTATTTCTCTCGGAAATATTCGTATGTTAAAAGACGGTTTGTTATAGAGAATTTTTTCGCCGTTTCTATCGAAAACGCGTCCTCTGGGCGCAGGAAGTTCAAGCGCCCTCAGGATATTTCTTTCCGAAAAATTTCTGTACTCCTCGCCCTTGTATATCTGGAGGTAAAACAACCTCGCCGAGAAGACGACAAAAAACAGCACAATTAGGGAGGAGGCTATTGTGAATCTATGTTTTAGGAATCCCATCCAGTTTCCTCAGAAGCATTATTATCGGAACGCCGACCACTGTATTAATGATAGCTTGATAAAAAGCTAGCTCAACACTGAGAAATGCCGCCTGTCCGCTATCTTGTTTAACCAGAAGCAATATCAGTAGCAGCAAGTGCATGAGCAGGGTTCCTATAAAAAGTGCCAGAGGTAGCAAAAGGGGGTTGTTGCGGTTGTAATTAAGATTGTGCATGCTCACTCGCAGAGTAAGAAACACGGCGAATCTTGTGACCGTATGGAGCCCCAAAGCTCCGGTCGAAAAAACATCCATTAAAAACCCGTTCAGCATGGCAAGTGTGAACAGATAAGGTATTTCGGTCCTGATTGCCAGGCAGATTATTAAGATCAGATTGAAATCAGGGGTGAACTTGCCCAGAGAAGATGTCGGGATTACTGACGTCTGGATAATGATGAAAAGAAAAGAGCAGAATAGATAGAAAAGAAAAGAGAAGTTTATTCTCATCATATTCCAACTGGATTCAGTTGGAGAGAGCTAATTAAGATGTATGAGCACCTCTTCAACCCTGCTCACATCGATTACCGGTTTTATGATGGCCTTTTGAAGTCCTTTGTCCGGCTCGATTCTCGTTACGGTTCCTATAACAATATTTTTTGGGAAAACATTGTCTTTTCCGGATGATATGATCTTGTCTCCAACTATAATATCGTCTTCTTGCTCAAGGTACTTCATAACGTAATGGTTTCCCGCTCCAGCAACTATGCCTCGTGCGCGACTCCTTTGTACAATTGCATCTGCTACGCTTGAGGGATTCGTCATTAGCAGTACCATGGAGGTTTTTTCACTTACCGAGTGTACGGTCCCTATAGCCCTGACGTTGTTAAGCACCGGGGATCCCTCACTTATCCCGGAAGACGATCCTTTGTCTATTATAAGGAAGCCAGGCCCCACCAGCGAAGGGCTGCTCCCTATGACCTTTGCTCCCACCACTTCTCCCTCAAAGGAGCTTCTATAGTTAAGAAGACTTCTTAATCTTTCATTCTCAAGCCTTATTTCCGTTAGCATCAGCTCTTGTGCTTCCATTTCCTGTAGCTGCGTCCTCAGGTGGGAATTTTCAATACTTGTATCGACGAGGTCAATATAATGGTCCCAGTAGTATCTTACGCCATCTTTGACGTGGTTTGCGAAAGCACCGGAGCCGTAGTTAACGCTAAGCATCAACTTTGTTGTGTAATTATTTTCTTTCTTTGCCAGATCAAAAGTGACGGGCAACAGATGAATTAGAGCAATTATGAGGATAAAGGACAGAAATAGCTGATTTTTGCTAAAAAACTTCTTCATTAAGTTTCCCTTCCGGTCGGAAATACTTAATTACGATTCTCATAAGTGGCGGGAAAATCATCGTCCACGTTATGACAGCCATTGCAAGAAATTACGAGATACTAAAACAAAAAACCGTTGTTAAACTACTGTAACACAAAACAATTCAGGTTTCAAGGAAAAATCAAGGAGCAATTCGTCTTGAAGCCGGATTGTGAAAGTAGACGCAAAATCAAGGCTGAACTCGGCGCTTGCGACTCAATAATCGAGACATTATGGAATCTGCCTGATATCACTGGTTTTCAATGATTTATATAGCGACGGAATTTAGAAGATCTATATCTTCGAGAGCTTTTCCGGAGCCCATAACGACGCAATCGAGGGGGTGCTCGGCCCTTTTTATCTGTATGCCGGTTTTTTGCTCTATGCGGTTGCGCACCCCTCTTAGAAGCGAGCCGCCTCCGGCTAGCATTATTCCCGATTCAAAGACATCTGCAGAGAGTTCCGGCGGGGTTCTCTCCAAAGTCTGCATGATTGCATCGACTATCTGGTTTATGGTTTCTTCTACCGCCTCTCCGATTTCTTCCGCGTCAATTGTGAGCATTGAAGGAACACCGGAAATGTTGTTTCTTCCGGTTACTTTCATTTGCGTCTTTCTGGTGGTGTTTATTTCCGGGAGTGAAGAAAACTTTTTCTTAAGTTCTTCCGCTGTCCTGTATCCGATTACTATGTTGTGATTTCTTCTCAACCACTGCTGTATGGCTTCATCCATCTTGTCTCCACCGATTTTGATTGATTTACTCACAACTATCCCGGACAGCGCGATAACGGCTATTCCCGTGGTACCGCCTCCTATGTCAACCACCATGTTGCCCGAGGGTCTATGCACTTCTATCCCAGACCCTATGGCGGCGCACATTGTTTCCTCAATGAGATATACTCTCCTGGCTCCCGCCGCCTCTGCGGATTCTCTTACGGCTCTTTTCTCTACTTCGGTAATCTCAAGGGGAACCGATATTATTACTCTCGGGCGCACGAGGCTTCTCTTATTGCCGTTGGATTTTCTTATGAAGTGCTCGATCATTCTCTGAGCCGCTTCAAAATCGGCGATAACACCGTCACGAAGAGGTCTTATGGCTTTAATCGACTCAGGGGTTCTTCCTACCATCTCCCTGGCCTGTTTTCCTACAGCGATGAGTCTTGATTTGTATCCTGGAATGTTCTGCACTGCTACCACCGACGGTTCGTTAGACACTATCCCCTGGCCTTTGAGGTATACAAGGGTGTTTGCAGTTCCGAGGTCGATTGCCAGATCGTTTGAGAAATGTTTCAGAAGTTTGTCCAGTATCATTACTTTATAATTACCTCTTCTTTAAGTTAAAACATGATCAAACCCGAAATACTCGCCGTATGCACCCGTAAACCAGGCGAACCTACGACCAAATAGTTAACCCTTAAATTATAGCATTTTTTTTTATTATTCAAAGCGGCTATAAAAGGGTTTTTCCGTTATTTTTACCGTGTTCAGAGTTTTTTCGGCGTGATGTTCCCCGCCAACGAATATTTTCCCCCGAAAATCGCAGAATTCCCTTCTTATATAGCCGATGGAGATCTTTTTCCCCAGAGTGGGAGAGTATGTTGAAGAGGTTATTCTCCCCACTTTTTTCTCCTTAACCCAGAGAGTGTCTCCTGGTAGTGCGCTGCCGTCTTGCTGCACTTCGAAACACGCGAGGTGCCAATTTACTCTGCCTCTCCACTTTATCCTTGCTACTACTTCCTGCCCCACGTAGCAGCCCTTTTCAAAGTCAAGGGCATCCCATATGCCGGCTTCAATTGGTATGGTGGAGATGTCCATATCCTTTCCGTAAACGGGGATTCCGGCTTCTATTCTCAGGGTCTCTAGAGCCTCCTGTCCGCAAAGTCCCGGAACCGGCAGATTTTCAATAAGAAGTTCCCAGATTTTCTGAGCGCTACGGTTTTCAAAAAGAACGTCAAAACCGGTTTCTCCCGTTCTGTTGAGCTTCATTACGGTTGCCTCGCCGCAAGCCCGGTGATCATATGCCTTCATATGTTTAACATCGGTGCCGAGGCGTTTTTCGATTAACTCCCCGCAGCTGGGACCGCACACGTGGAAAACGCAGTAATCTTCAGTGACGTCAATCACCTCGGCTTTGTATGAAAGTTTGAATCTTCGAAGAAGCTCCGCTATGTTCCCACTCATGCCTGGCTCTGTGTCCATGTAGACTGAGTCTTCGTTCTTAAATACCCTCATGTCTGAAATCATTTTCCCCTTAGGGGTGAGTATTGCCGCGTAGACGCCTGTCCCGGGAATTTTTTCCTTTACGTCGTTTGTAAGCATGCCCTGCAGGAATTTTATGTGGTCGGCTCCCGACAGCATAAGTTTCCCCCTGCTTGAGATATCTATAACGCCTACAGATTCTCTTACGGCTTTTGCTTCTCCTTCCGGGTCACCGTAGTTTTTCGGAAGAAGAAAACCGCCCGTCTCGCCGAATACGGCTCCTTGGGCTGCGTGTCTGTCATAAAGCGGAGTTTTCTTTGCGGATTCCATTAACGTAAGCGCTTGCGGGGGAGGGTTTTGGCTGCCTCCTTCCTTTGTTTTATCTCTTGAAAAACCACTACCTGAATGTAGTATAAAGTCCCTGTTCTAAAAAGAAATTGCAGGGGTGCGAAGTGAAAGAACTGAAAGAAAGCTACAAGGTGGTCATCATGGGTTCCGGCCCGGCGGGGCTGACCGCGGCCCTTTACGCAGCGCGGGCGAATCTTGAGCCGCTTGTATTTGAAGGTCCGGAAGCCGGAGGGCAGCTTACCACGACTACTGATGTTGAGAATTTCCCGGGGTTTCCAAGCGGAATCATGGGTCCTGATCTTATGGATCTTATGAGGGAGCAGTCCGAACGTTTCGGGGCACAGTGCGTACAGAAGGCCGTAACCGCTGTCGATTTCTCCAAAAGGCCGTTTCGCGTATCGACGGAAGATGAGCAGATACTAGCCTCCACATTCATTATTTCTTCGGGTGCCACGGCAAGAATGCTCGGCCTGCCTTCCGAACGTGAGCTTGTGGGTTATGGGGTTTCCACGTGCGCTACATGCGACGGATTTTTCTTCAGGGACAAGGAACTTGTAGTTGTCGGGGGAGGGGACAGCGCCATGGAGGAATCCATCTTTCTTACCAAGTTTGCCACCCGGGTTACGGTGGTTCACAGGCGCGACAAGCTCAGAGCATCGGTGATAATGCAGCAGCGTGCCGGAGAAAACGAAAAAATAGATTTTATATGGAACGGCGTTGTTGAAGATGTTCTGGGTTCAAGAGAGGACGGAGTAACGGGGGTGCGGATAAAGGACGTCGTAACCGGGGAGAGTTACGTTAAGGAATGTCAGGGTATGTTCGTAGCGATCGGGCACACTCCCAACAGCGGAATTTTCAGGGGACAGCTTGAGATGGACGATAACGGTTACCTGATCACCAATAACGGCACCTCTGAAACAAGCGTTGCCGGCGTTTTTGCCGCCGGAGACATACAGGATACAAGATACAAACAGGCCATAACGGCGGCGGGAAGCGGGTGCATGGCGGCTATGGACGCGGAGAGGTTCATAGAAGAGCATGGACTTTAACCGTTCCGTGTCTTAGTCTTGGACAAAGAGTTTTTATTCGGTTATACAGATTGCCTGCTTTTTTGCGTTTTTGCGGGCGGTTAGCTCAGCGGGAGAGCACCTGCCTTACAAGCAGGGGGTCACAGGTTCAAATCCTGTACCGCCCACCATCTGATTTAAACGGGGCCGTAGTTCAGCCTGGTTAGAACGCTGGCCTGTCAAGCCAGAGGTCGCGGGTTCGAATCCCGTCGGTCCCGCCACCCCGATTAAAGAATTATCCTTGGTCCGGAGTTCCATCCGTGATCGGAATCATATATGCTCAAAACCCGCAGTTTCCTGGTAAATTCCCATTGGAAATCTGTACGGGAT
>JAPOQQ010000086.1 GCA_026710625.1 Candidatus Dadabacteria bacterium
TAGTGATATCCTACCAGACGGCCCTCCGTCACTCCCGGAGGCTTGAGATCACGGTTGAAGAGGAACTGCGCCTGCTTGTTGTTCACGCGGTTCTGCATCTGCTCGGGTTTGATCACAAAAAGAAAAAAGAAAGAGAGACTATGCGCGAGAAGGAAAAAGAGGTGCTCAGCTACCTTGCTGAGACGGGAGCTTAATTTCTTTAGGTTCCTTTTGTATAACCTCTTTGTCTTTAGCCATTGTAATCTTTATTTTAGCTTCCTAAAAATAAGAAGGCGACCCTATGTATATATCTTTCTGCACATGCGTGATGATTGATGAGGTTCTATTTTTCCCGAAATTTGAGAAGTATGGCAGAGACAGAGACAGGTACTATACCTTTGAGCTCTTTAAAAACAGTCATCAAAAACCGGAGAAGATAAAGTTGACCGTAGAGACTAACTACACCTCGGCTGAGGGCGAGGAGTTCTATGACAAGGACAGAGATTATTATCTAGATGAGTGATGATAACTGAGTCTGGTGGTTATTGCCGGAGGAAAACCCTTGACATAGGGATTGACAACATTTTAGAATGTTGTCTAGATAGGCAAGGTTATCAAGTAAACTAATCCTGTTCTGTTAAGGCAAGGAAAGATGATTTATGAATAATAAGGTAATAAAATTCAGAGTTCACTTCTGCGTAGAACCAGACGGCGACTTGTATTATGCTTACTGTCCTGAATTAAGAGGTGTACATGAGGAAGGTGAGACACCAGAAATCGCTCTAGAGAACGCAAGGGAATCGGCCCGGGCCTGTATAATCTCAATTCTCGAACATAATGATCCGTTACCCCTCTCTACAGAAACACACTATTTAGAAGAAACATCCAATCGGAAAAACCCTACTACTCAAGTTGAGGATTTGAGCGTTTCTTTTGCCTATGCCTGATGCTCTACCCATCGGATGTCTGGAGACAGCTTAAAAATATATCTGTCGAGGAGCTTATAAAAGCTCTCAAGAGAGACGGTTGGGTAGCGGATAAAACTAAGAGCGGTAAAATTCCCTATAGAAAGGTAATGAGTAACGGGGAGGTAAGGCGTGTTGTAATTCATTATCACCCCGGAAAGACCTATAGAAGTGCTAAACTTCTTAAGGGGTTGTTTAGAGATATAGGGTGGTCTATAGAAGACCTAGAAAAGCTAAAGTTTATTCGCTCTCCGGGAAAAGCCAAGAGATAATAGGCAAGGCTATCAGGACGGGCCAGTAGGCGAGCCAAACGTACCACTTTTCCCCGTGTCATTCATAGTAGTCAGCTTACCAGAGTTCCCTGTACCTCAGCCTCTTACCCGCCATCCCTTTTGAGAAAATGTCTTTCGAGAGGCAAGAAAAGCCTGAAATTCAAGAAAAGATGGGAAAGCAATGACATTAACACGTAGTTTCAGAGAGACCGTAAAGGAACGCGCGATGAGAGACCCCGAGTTCCGCATCGGGCTTCTGACCGAAGCGATTGAGTGCGTACTCAATGATGAAATCAACGTAGCGAAAGTACTGTTGCGAGACTATGTTAACGCGACAGTCGATTTTCAGGAACTTGGAACTCTTACGCAAAAAAATCCGAAGAGCCTGATGCGCATGCTCAGTCCTAGAGGTAACCCGAGTCTTAAGAATATTTCCTCCCTGATCGCATCTTTAAAAGAGCATGAAGGAATCAAGCTTCACGTACGGGCAGATAGGTAATTGTACATATTCCCAGATTCCCTGTCTGACATTCAGATGATAGCGTAGAAGCATACACCAGGGGAAGATCCGAGAAGTGCTTATATTCACCAAGCAACTTGCGGTGGAGCAGGGTGTATTGGTTACTCAGGTTCCTTAAAATCCTCTTTAATCTTCTCGATTTCCTTTACCGTGGGAAGGTCTTTCAGATCTTTAAGTCCGAATGTCTCGAGAAAGAGATTGGTGGTTCTGTAGAGAAAAGGCTTTCCTGGAACTTCTTTTCTTCCCGCGATCTCGATGAATCTTCTCTCAAGAAGTATGCTTACGCTGCTTGAGCAGTCCACCCCTCTTATCTTTTCAACCTCGATTTTCGTAACTGGCTGCTTGTAGGCTACTATCGCCAGTACTTCAAGCGCGGCCTTGGAGAGCCTGAATTTCTTTATTTCCTTGTTAAACTCGACTATGTATTGCGAGTACTCGGGACGGGTCCTGAACTGGTATCCTTCGGCGACGCTGCCGAGAACGAAACTTCGTCCCATATCTTCCCACCGCTTTTGTAGTTCATCCAGGGCGGCGGTTATCTCTTTTTTCTCGACGTCCTTCAGAAACTCGGAAATTTCCTGAATAGTTAGAGGATGTTTCGAAATGAATATCAAGCATTCTATTATATTTTGAAGAGAACTTCTATCGTCCATTTTCTTCCCTCAGAGTTATCTTTATGGGTTCTTCGAAGGTCGGCTGAAAAACATTCAGCATGCCGTCTTTCAGCAGCTCCAGTATAGAGAGAAAGGTTACCACGAGATTCATGCGGTTTTTATCCCCTTCAAAGAGATCCCCGAAGAGAACCTCTTTCTTGCTTCTCATTATTTCGATTATCTGATTTTTTCTTTCCTCAACGGTGTAGGTCTGCGGGGTAAGGGATATTTCCTTTGTCTCAGCCTTCTTTGTGTCTTCGCATATCTTGGAGAAGGCGTCTACTAGGGACCAGAGGTCGAATTTCACGAATTCCGTCTCTTCTGCCGGTTCTCCGAACATTTCCCTTCGGTCGTAACCCGCGAGGAAGACGTCTTTTCCGAGAATTTCCATTGTTCCGAGTTCCGCCGCCGCGTCTCTGTACTTTTCATACTCAAGCAGGCGTCTTACGAGTTCTTCCCTGGGGTCCTCTTCCTCTTCTTCACCTTCTTCTTTTATTCTGGGAAGAAGCATGCGCGACTTTATGTACCCCAGTTCGGCCGCCATGGACATGTAATCTCCGACGATCTCGAGGTTCACGTCCTTAAGGAAATCCAGATATTCAAGGTACTGCTCGGTTATGAGCGCGATGGGTATGTCGTAGATGTCCACCTCGTGTTTCTTTATAAGGTGAAGCAGCAGGTCAAGCGGTCCGTTGAATATCTCGAGTTGTACGCTGTAGGCTGACTGAGGGTCTTCCATTTCTCCGTTTCTCTCGGCAATCGCTACGGGTTCATAGCCCGGATGACGATCTCAAGTTCGCTCGGGCTGAAATTGCACATTTTTATAAAGATAACCACAGGAATGCGTATGAAGTAACCCAGGAATTGCCCGCCGAACAGGAAAAAGGCGAAAAGAATGAATATTCCGTAAGTTTCAAATCTTGCGTACCTGTAGGCGAGACTGTCGGGAAGCAGTCCGTAAAGCACCCGCGAGCCGTCAAGCGGCGGAACGGGGATCATGTTGAAAACGGCAAGCACTATCCCTATGTACATGAACCAAACGAGCATCCGCGCGGCCACGTCAGCCCCGCTTCCCGGGGGTATGGCCGCGAAGTTTTCAAATACGACCTTTAGAATCACAGCTGCCGCAATCGCCGTCAGAATGTTGGATACTGGGCCCGCAAGCGCGACCATGAGCATGTCTTTTTTCGGGTTCTTGAAGTTTCTCGGGTCAACGGGGACCGGTTTTGCCCACCCGAAATGCACGATAAAAAGCAGCAGGGTCCCCAGAACGTCAAGATGCACGAGAGGGTTAAGCGAGAGTCTTCCCTGTCTCTTCGCCGTGTCGTCCCCGAGCCTGTAGGCCACAAGCGCGTGGGCGTACTCATGTATGGTAAGGGAGAAAAGGATTACGGGGACCAGTATTATGAGAAATTGGTAGTTCATATCTATAGTTTATGCTCTTGGGTGAGATTTTTCGTGTATGCGTTTCAGCCTTTCTTTTTCAACGTAAGTGTATATCTGGGTCGTGGATATGTCTGAGTGACCGAGCATGGCCTGTATGGCCCGCAGGTCGGCCCCCCGTTCAAGCAGGTGCGTGGCGAAGGAGTGGCGAAGCACGTGAGGGGTTATGTGGCAGTGTATGCCGGCCCCAAGCGCGTAGTTCTTTATTATGCGCCAGAAGCGCTGACGGCTCATCTTGGAGCCGGTTCTAGATGTAACGAAAAGGTACTCCGAGGTTCTGTCGCGAAGAAGTTTTGGCCTTGAGTCAGAAAGATAGTCCCTTATTTTCCTGATGGCGGCATCGCCTATGGGAACTATCCTCTCCTTGCTTCCTTTGCCGAGGGTGATGACGTAGCCGTGGTCAAGATTGACGCGGTTAAGCTCAAGGGAGATCAGTTCCGATACCCTGACCCCGGTGGCGTAGAGAACCTCGAGCATCGCTCGGTCCCTGAGCGCTTCGGCGGACTTGCCTTCCTCGGGCTCCCGAAGGAGTCTCTCGACCTCTTCCAGCGAGAGAGTGTGGGGGAGGGTTTTCGCGGGCTTGGGAGAGACGGTGTTTCTTAGCGGATCCTCGGTTATGACGCTTTCTGTGAGCAGGAACCTGAAGAACTGCTTCAGGGAAACTATGTTTCTCGCTACGCTTCTCGGGGAGAGCTTTTTTTTCCTAAGGTGGTCGAAAAAAGCGGCTATCTCGCCTTCGCTCACGGCGGCGGGGTCGGATATGCCCCTTTTGTCGAGAAAGACCACAAGGGACGTTATGTCCCTTGAATATGACTGAATGGTGTTTTTCGAAAGGCCCCTGTTCATCGTAAGATATACAAGGAACAAATCGAGGTGCTCATCCATTAATCTTATGTTCCGACCTGCCAGGAACTTAGATATTTCTTCTGTTCGGCCGTAAGGGTGTCTATGGTGACTCCCAGGGTTTTAAGCTTTATCTTGGATATCAGCCTGTCTATTTTCTCCGGGACGTCGTGAACATCGTTCTCAAGTGCTCCTCCGTTTTTCACCATGTACTCGCAGCAAAGCGCCTGGTTGGCGAAGCTCATGTCCATCACGCTTGAAGGATGTCCCTCTGCCGCGGCTAGGTTTATGAGTCTTCCTCCGCCGAGAACATTGATTCTCCTTCCGTTCTCAAGGGTATGTTCCTCAACGTACTCCCTCATGGCTCTTTTCGAGGTCGTTATCTCGCCAAGAGCGTCGAGATCAAGTTCCACGTTAAAGTGTCCGGAATTGGCTACTATCGCCCCGTCTTTCATTTTCTGGAAGTGCTTTTTCCTTATGACGTGTATGTTCCCCGTAACGGTGCAGAAGAAGTCTCCAAGCGGCGCTGCCTTCTCCATCGTCATTACCCTGAACCCGTCCATCGTGGCCTCGAGTCCCGCAAGCGGCTCAACCTCGGTTACGATGACGTTCGCTCCAAGCCCTCTGGCTCTCATGGCAAGCCCTTTTCCGCACCATCCGTATCCCGCGACAACGAAAGTCGTGCCGGAGACAAGCCTGTTGGTGGCGCGTATGATTCCGTCAAGAGTGCTCTGTCCCGTGCCGTAGCGGTTATCGAAAAGGTGCTTGGTATCCGCGTTGTTAACGGCGACTATCGGATACTGAAGCACTCCGTCATCCGCCATGCTCTTGAGTCTTATTACTCCGGTTGTCGTTTCTTCCGTCCCCCCGATTACGTCGTCTATCAGGTCTTTTCGGTTTGTGTGCAGCGTTGATACCAGGTCTGCCCCGTCATCCATGGTTACATGCGGGCGGGCGGCCAGCACTGCGTTTATATGCTTGTAATAGGTTTTCGTGTTTTCTCCCTTTATCGCGAAAACAGAGATTTTATGATTCTTTACCAGATGGGCGGCGACGTCATCCTGAGTGCTGAGTGGGTTTGACGCGCAGAGGTAGGCTTCTGCTCCTCCGGCCTTAAGGGTGGTCATCAGGTTCCCGGTTTCCGTGGTAACGTGAAGACACGCGGCGACTTTTACTCCCTTAAGCGGTTTTTCCTTTTTGAATCTTTCCTCTATCTGCTTGAGAACGGGCATTTCCTGGGCGGCCCATTCGCTTCTCAGTTTTCCCTCGCGGGCAAGCTTTAAGTCTTTTACGTGGTAATCCATTTGTTCCTCCGTTGCTTTTTTCGCGGTCTCAGGTTCCAAACCCGTTTCGGCTCAGGCGTTCTCTAAGGCTTTTTTAAGTTCCGCGATTCTGTCTGTCTTCTCCCATGAGAAAGTTTCTTCGTTTCTCCCGAAATGCCCATAGGAAGCGGTTTCTCTGTAGATGGGTCTTCTTAACCCGAGATGCGAAATTATTCCCTCGGGAGTAAGATCGAAAATCTCCCTCACTGCTTCTGAGATCTTCTCTTCCGGCACAGCGGCCGTGCCGAAGGCGTCGATCATTACCGAAACCGGTTCTGCGACTCCGATGGCGTAGGCAAGCTGCACCTCGCAGCGCGAGGCCAGAGAGGCCGCGACTATGTTTTTCGCCACGTACCTTGCCATATAGGCCGCGCTTCTGTCGACCTTGGAAGGGTCTTTTCCCGAAAACGCCCCGCCGCCGTGTCTTGACCATCCGCCGTAGGTGTCGACTATGATTTTTCTTCCCGTAAGGCCTGTGTCTCCCATGGGACCCCCGATTACGAAGTTCCCCGTGGGATTGATATGAATTTTCGTCTTTTCGGAAACAAGCGTTCCAATGCAGGGATTTATTACGCTCTCCCTGATTCCCTCGATAAGGTCCTCGCGCGAGACTTCCTCTGAGTGCTGGGATGATATGACTACCGCGTCTACTCCCACCGGTTCCCCGTTTTCATACCTGAAGGTGACCTGGCTTTTCCCGTCTGGCCTTAAAAAGGGCAGAGTGCCGTCTTTTCTTACCTCGGAGAGACGTTTGACCAGTTTGTGTGCGTACAGTATGGGCGAGGGCATGAATTCTTCAGTCTCATCGCACGCGTAGCCGAACATGAGTCCCTGGTCCCCTGCTCCTTCCTTGTCAACCCCAAGCGCTATGTCCGAGGACTGCTTGTCGATCGTTAGGAGGACCGAGCAGGTATCCGCGTCAAATCCCATTGCGCTGTCTGTGTAGCCGATTTCTTTTATCGTGTCTCTTACTACCTGCCGTATGTCAACCTGGCTTTTTGTCGTTATCTCGGCGGAAATCACCACAAGGCCTGTTGTGATCAGTGTCTCGCACGCGACCCTGCTACCTGGGTCCTGCTCGATCATGGCGTCGAGTATGGCGTCTGATATCTGATCCGCAATCTTGTCCGGGTGGCCTTCCGTTACGGATTCTGAGGTGAATATGAAGTTTTTAGGGGGCATTAAGCGACCTCAAAAGTCCAAGTAATATAATTATTCTGGTCTTTCTGTCAACAATCCGTTTTTGTATCGGTTTTTGAGCTAACTGGTTGTCCGGTTCTCGGGAATTTATCTTGATTTAATGTCCCCTTGCGGACTGTCTTATGTCGGGGCTTGCGGTGTTTTCTCTCAGGCATTCTTCTTTGCCTGAGTTTGAAATGCCGTTAAAAACAGCAGATAGCGCGCAAAGCGACCCTTCGGGTTCCGGTCCGCACAAGCGTCTTGATTAGGTTGCTTCTGCATGTTCACGAAACATTCCGGCAAACGCCGCGAAGCCGCCTTGAGGGGTACGGACACTAGAAAAACCATACCAGCAGGACTATGCTGCACAGCCCACCGAGGATGAAACTCAGGGTGCTTATGGTGGCGGTCACGGTGGCCAGATCTGCGAAGTATAATGTCCTGCCATCAACCACGAACATGGCCTGATTGCGGTTGGTATCGCCATCGACAAACTTTTTCAATCCTTCTTCGGCTCCGTGCGCCTCTTTCACCGAGACCATGGTAACCAGAAAGGTGGTAAGCGCGGAGGTCAGCACCCCGACACCGAACAGCGTCAGAATCAGAACGTTAAGCCAGTGGAAGGCTGAGGCTTCGCCCACCCTGGAAGACGCCGCCATGAATCCGATGATCAGAGCGGCGCCGCCTCCATTGCCGAACAGCAGCATGCGAGTCGACTCCATAATCATCCTGTACATTACGTAACGTCGTCGCGCTACGACCTTGTACAATTCCCTTAACCACTCTTCGCCGACTTCTTCTGTGGAAAAATCATCTAGTTTTTTCAAGGTTCCCCTCTCTCTGTCTTGGAATCCTGACTACCGAAGTTTACAAGCCTGACATAGCTGGATCCGCTGTTTGACCCAGGCTTGAATTCAATCAACCAGTCGTCAATAGCGATGGGGCCAGCTGAAAGCGCCTGCTTCATGAAGTTCTCCCGCGTAAGGTCGTCTCCCATGCGTTCGAGCATGGATATTACGAAGCGACCAAGAATATAACCCTCAAGAGATACTGTCTCGAAGACAACAGAATCTTTCTTTTTCTGTAGTTCCGCCTCTGCTCTGAGCGCGCGTCTGTAATTCTGAACGATTAAGCGGCTGGTGTCATCCGCACTGGGAACCACCTCCGTAACTAGAACCCTTTCTTTTGGTTTGTTGACCATTTTCCTGAGTTCGTGCGGCAGAGCAAAGGACAGGTTGGCCATGAAGATATTTCCATATCCCAGATCACGGGCAAGGTTGATGATTTTGTAATTGGTCTCGCTGGTTCCGACTATCAGTATGGAGTCGAGATCAGCTTTCATCATTGGGAAAAAACTGGCGTAAACTGCGTGCGTATTACGTGAAAAAGTTGTTTTCGCCAGGATGGGAATATCGTGATTCTCTTTGAGTACCTTTTCGTAGTCCCTTAACACGGAACGTCCAAATACATCCTCCTGATAGATGATGCCAAAACGTCTCTTGCCCTTGACGCGAACTATGTGGTCAACCAGCACTTTGATTTCCTGTATGTAGCTTGCCCTGAGATTGAGAACATTAGGAAATTTTTTCGAGTCATGCAGAAAATTGGCGCCCGTGACATGTCCGACGAAGGGTATTCCAGCACTCAGCAGTACGGGTGCTATCTGTCTTGCCGTCGGGGTTCCCACACCGCCGATAACGGCCAGGACATCGTTTTCCGAAACGAATCTCTTCGCGTTAGCAATGGCTTTTTTCGGTTCATACCCGTCGTCATGCGAAGCCAGTTCCAGCATTCTGCCGTTTACTCCCCCGAGTCTGTTGCGCTCCGCGAACGCCGCCAGAATGCCCTGACGGTAGCGGAGACCAAGCAGTTTGTTGTGTCCCGAGAAACAGGCACTCTGTCCGAAGACAATTTTTTCGCCGCTCACGCCGGGTGCCGTCATCGCCGAAGACAGCGGGAGAAGCGCCATAAGGCAGGCAAGCAGCAGGCCCACGAGTATCCGCTCCGTCTTTGTCCGCTGAACAGCCATGTCCTTATTCTTTTTTCCCTTTGTTTTCATGTTCTTTGCCGACGCCCTCTTTTTCACTCTGTCCGGCTTTGCCGTCGCGGTCTTCCCTGTTTTCTTCCTTCTTCTCACTCTTTTTTTCGCCAGGCACGCTGGACAGTTGTTTCTGGACGGTCCCGCTTGCGACGGACGAAATCTTCTGCTCCAGGTGGGAATGGGAAAAGGACGGAAGGTCGAATATAAGAGAGCGGGGTCCGACAGAGAGAATATGATCGCGCTCGGTCTGTGTCTTGTGATACTGACCGCTCACAGTTGCTTTGTCCGCGTCAGCACTCTCCAGCCTGTGCAAGTCCGGAATGGCAGTCGACGTAAGTGGTCTTCTGTCGCCGGCGGGGGCCGGTCCAGACGGCTGACCCGCGAAAGCTTCAACGGGCGGAGGCGCGAATCCCTGCTTATCTTCAATCATGTTGACGTCTATGGTTGCGTCTTTGTCCATCTGCAGTACCGAAAGGCTAGCATCGGCGAAAATCGTGTTCATACGTTCCCAGTAGCGCGTGATGGCCACGTGCTTCGGGGCTTTTTTGTATTCCGCGAGCAGTTCCCTGAAAACATTGGCACTGCTTTTCGCGGTAACGATTCTCTCATGGGCGTTTGCCTTCGCGCTCATTATCAGCGCGTCGGCCTGTCCCTTGCTGTGGGCAAGCAGATGTTCTTTCCTGGTGTTTGCATTGCTTATGGTTTTCAGGCGTTCCGCGATGGCGTCGTTAATGTCCCGAAACGCATAAACTGCCTCCTCAACCGGACGCACATCGACGATGTTTAGCGAGACGACCTCAATGCCGGAATCTATGGCTTCAAGGCCTTCGACAAGTCCGTTCAGCAGGGTTTCGTGGACGAGGTCGCGGTTTGAAGTGAATATCAGGTCAATGAAGTTGCGCGAGAACACTTCTACCAGCTCCTTGCGTAAAAGCATGGTCATTGTCATCACCGGGTCTGAATTTCTGAACAGGTAGTTTTCCAGGTTCTTGATTTTGTACTGAATGGAAAAATCGACTTCAACAAGGTTCATGTCTCCGGACAGCACCGTGAAGTTGGCGGCACCGTTTTCCATGCTCGATACCTGATGCGTGACAACTCTTTTGACCTTGCGAACATAAAGTTTTTGAACGAAAGGAATGCGGTAGCGTATTCCAGGGGCAACTTCCGCGTTGACGACCCTTCCAAACTGGGTAAGAACTCCCCGCTCTTCCTTCTTGATTATTTCAATGCCCGTGGCCGCGACGCCCAGTACCACAACCGCGGCCAGCGCCGCCAGAAAGGATTTTCTTCTGTAAAAGAAAAAATCAAATACGGAGTATATTATTCGCGTACTTCTCGGTAGCGGGGTTTTTTCACTCATTGCCGCCCCTCGCTGCTCGGCACTTCCTTGTTGTTCAGATATTTGAACAGTTCGTTGTCCGCCGGCAGCATAAGAGTAGTGTTTCTGTCAATGATAAGATCATAGCTGTCAAGAGCCCGGATAAAATTGTAGAAATCCGGATCCTCCTTGTATGCCTCGCCCAGAAGCGACATCGCCTTGGCTTCCGCGTCGCCCAGAATGACAGCGGCTTCCGCGTGAGCGTCGGCCATGACTCTCTCATGCTTGTTGATGGCAAGAGCTTCAATGCGAAGGGCCATTTCTTCTCCCTCGCTTCTATAGCGGGAGGCGATACGGGCGCGCTCCGAGATCATCCGCTGGATCACGCTCGCCCGGTTCTCGACAGGCAGCGTGTATTCGACGATTCCTGTGCTGATCACCTCAATGCCGTAATCTTTTCTCGCGGTGGGAGCAACCATGGAAAGAATCCTGTTATTGGTCGCGTTATGAAAATCTTCATGCTCCAGACCCAGTGTGATGAAAGAGTCGCGCGCTTCGTTGCTTATGACTATTCCGCTACTGGAAATATAAAGGTCCCGTAGCCGGTTTATGGCGTTCTCGTTGGTCCGTATCGCTTTTACAAACAGCATGGGATCGACTATGCGCCACAGCAGGTATCCTTCAACCAGAACATTCTTCTTATCCTCCGTGACGAGTTCCTGGCTAAGGCCGCCCAGAGTATTAATGCGACGGTCAACCTTGTAGACCTTCGATACGGGTCGAGGCCACTTCATGTGGAGCCCCGGTTGTTTCACGGGAGGAGATATCTTGCCGAAATGAGTCAGAACTCCCTGCTGGGTTTCGTTGATTATGTAGAAAATATCCGAAATCATTACGGAAATTACGATTGCGGAAATAACGACCGCGACAATCTTTTTTGCTTTCTTTGTCATTTTCCCTTCCTCTCGGGGTTATGTCGGGCAGCGTCGTCGACACCGGATTCCGACGGTTTTTTCTTCCAGAGCGCCACTCTGTCAAGAACATCCTCGCTGGGCACAATTATCTTGGGTTTGTCGGAAAGCGCTGTTTCGAGCTTCTCCCGCCAGAGCATGTTGCGAAGCACGTTAGGGGCGCTCCGTACGGCTCTTGCCACACGGCGGATAGCGCCCGCCTCCGCGCCGGCGATTTTCTCCTTGCTATAAGCCTTCCCTTCGGCCTGCTTCGTTTCGTAATAGGCGTTGCCGTGTACCTGGCTAGCCACTGACACAAGAAATCTATGGGCGTTGACAATGGTCCGCTCCTTATCGTCCTGCGCGTTTGAAACCTCCCGGAAAGCGTTGAACGTTTCGGGCAAGGGGATTACTGACAGCAGGTTTATCTTAATCAGTTCAACGCTGTCAAACACTTCAGACCCCGTAGCGGATTTCTTCTTGCCTTCAAACAGCGAGCCGACCGATTCTTCCAGAACCCTGCGCTCGACGTTAAACAGATGATCCATTTCCCTGCTGGATACGAAGTCCCGTATCTCTTCCTTTATGAAATTCTCGATGACGGATTGCGCGTTGGTTATCCCGTAGTGATAGACATAGGGATCCTTTACGCGATATTGTACGTCAAGATCAATCGAGAATAAGTTCAGGTCGCCGGACACATACTCCCCGGATGCGGCAGCAATCGATTTTACTTCCCGGACAGGCCATTTATCAACCTTGACGAATGGCCAAGGAGCAAGATAGTGAAGACCGGGTTCCAGATCTCTCCAGTACACCTGGCCAAACAGACGACCATAGCCGACTGTGCCGGGATGGACGGTCGTGAAACCGCTGCTGAGCAGCAGCGCGAGGACAAGAACGCAGAGCATGCCTATGCCTCGGAAAGAGCCATGACCCTTTTCCCCCGCCGACCATCTCCACAAGCTTCTCAAGTGCTTTGACAGAGGACGCAGGTTAGACATGATGTCTTCGTAGCCGCTCTTCATGGCGCCGGCGCGGAATCTCCAGACTATCAGCGCGAACAAGGCGATTGCGCTCGCCCACTGCAGTATCTGGACGGCGGGGGAACTCGACATCTGGAGGGTGACGGGAATCGTCATACCGATGGTGAGAAGCAGCACGTCGGCCGCGATCCCGATCAGGACGGTTACCACGATGACGGAGCCTACGTAGATGGATGTAAACCGGCTTCCGAACTGACTGGCTATAATTGCGATGGTGGCAGTATTGGTTGCCGGGCCGGTCATGAGGAAAACGAGCGCCGCCCCGGGACTGAATCCCTTGGCGACCAGAGCGGCGGCAATCGGGGTGCTCGCGGATGCGCAGATGTAGAGAGGAACTCCCAGAAGAACCATGATCGGATAAGCTGCCCAGCGCGTGTACTCACTTGATGTTAGATCGCCGGGTATGACCAGGAAAAGCAACCCGCCGAGAAAAATTCCAACCAGCAGGGAAAAGAGAATGTCATCCGCTATTTCTACGAAACCGTAGTGGAGAATGTGCTTTGTTACTCTCTTGAAGTCCAGGCTCTGATTGTCGGCAGTCGCTGTCTCCCCGGGAGCCTCGAAGGATGATTTTTCGCTGTTCTCGCGGGACGAGAGTATGTCAAGATAGAATTTTGGCTTGACCCAGGATACCAGTTTTTTCTCCGAAAGTACCTTCGAGATTTTCCTGAACCAGTTGACAAAAGCGCCCTTGAACTGCGAAAGGCTTATATAGCAGTCATCCTGGCCGGGCACCATAGGCTCATGCGTTCCGTGGTCGTGGCCGTCATGGCAGTGGGTGTGACAGTCATGGTCATGGTCATGCTCGTGGTGCTCATGATCGGCGTTTTTCTTTTCGTCATGGTCGTCCCTAATGCTTCCTATGCAGAATATGCCGGCGACGACAGCGGTGATGAAGCTGACGACGGGTCGGGCAATCGCTACAATCGGTCCGAAGAAAGCGTTTGTAACGAGAATTGAGTCCGCACCTGTTTCCGGCGCGGTTATCAGAAACGACATGCAGGCTGAACGGGACGCTCCCTTTCTTCGCATCTCGGCAACCACAGGTACCACTGAACAGCTGCAAAGCGGCATAGGCACGCCGACAGCTGCGCTGGTACTTACCGATTTCAGGCTGTCGTCGTGGAGCCATCTGAGAATCGCCTTGCGGGAGATGAACACATGAATCACACCCGAAAGGAACAGGCCGAGCAACAGCATTGGCGCCAAGAGGATGAAGGAGAACCACAGAAAATCAAAGAAATTAAACATAGGCTAAAAAAGAGAGTAAAAACCCGGCTTCAAACCGTATTTTTCCATTGTTCCGAGATTACGAAAGAACCGACGCAAGAATATGCCCTAACGGAACGAAAAGAAAACCGTTCAGACGTTTTATGACCGTCGCTTGCTTCTTACGAAATATATATCTGTATACCTAAGCACATAGTTCAGAAAAAATCAAATGAATAGCAACTTTGTATCTGTACCCCCGCTTGCCTGTATTGCTGTTTTTCCGAATGACTAATTGTAGAATGTAGAGTGAATACACCCGGGTTCCTGCCAATTCCACCGCTATGTGAAGAGGCCCTTGTATTGAAAAGCATTGAAAAAAGTTTTGAGAAGTGTTATTAGTCCTACCCATGGTGTGATTCTCTTTGTGGTACTGGGGGGATGTCAATTCCTTGCCCCCTCTATGTGAATAAGAGGGGGTAGTGAGAGTCACTGTAAGAAATCCTAGGGTCTTGCGCACATGGAGTCGAGAAAACAGACAGACATCCGATCAAGGTTTGTTCCGTGGCTCATCGTCGTAGCGGCCTTGTACGTGCTGCTCGTGGCGGTTGGCTTGATCGGTTCGGGTTTTCGTCAGGCGTTCGGCGGTGCAGAAGGCCTCGAATCTTTGTTCATGTTTGCGACGAACCCGTTCATCGGGCTGGTTATCGGCATACTGGCGACCGCCTTGATCCAATCTTCCAGCACCGTTACATCTATCATCGTCGGTCTTGTGGCGGGGGGGATGCCTATTGCCGTAGCAATACCGATGGTCATGGGTGCCAATGTCGGAACTACGATAACTAACACGATTGTCAGCTTCGGTCATATCAGGCGACCGGGGGAGTTCAGAAACGCATTTGCGGCTGCCACTATACACGATTTTTTCAATCTTGTTAGTATCCTGATATTCCTGCCATTGGAACTCGCGTTTGGTTTTCTTGAAAAATTTAGCGGTGCGGCGACGCACATCATTGAGAACATCGAAGCCGTTGATGCTTCGGGAAAAAGCATAGTGAAGATCATCATCAGTTCCGGCACCCAGTTCGTAGAGTCCTTGGTATCTGCGTTGCCCGACCAGTGGGCAGGTTCGGTACTGATTGTCGCAGGAATCGCGCTCATTCTCCTGTCAATAATGTATCTCGGAAAAGCGCTGAAAACTGTATTTGCGGGTAGGGCCCAGAAGTTTTTGCAGGGAGCCGTCGGTAAGGGACCGGTAACCGGCATATTTTCCGGCACTGTGGTTACAGTGCTGGTGCAGTCGTCCTCGACTACCACAAGTCTCATCGTACCTTTGGCGGGTAGCGGTGTTGTAGGTCTTCGTCATGTCTATCCGTTCACGCTTGGAGCCAATATCGGGACGACGATCACTGCGCTTCTCGCGGCAGCTGCGATAACAGGCCCCACTCATGCCATCGCACATCAAATCGCAATTGCGCACTTACTCTACAATTTGTTGGGCGTTATCGTAATCTACAGCATTCCTTGGCTGCGAAACATTCCGATGGCAGGAGCCGAGTGGATCGCGCGGCTCGCGGATGAGCGGAAAGGGTTGGCCATCGCATACATCCTCCTTGTATTTTTCGGTGTTCCAGCAGGGTTGGTGTTTTCTTATGCTTGGCTGTTCTGAATGCTGCGCGTATAACCACGATCACGTCTTTTGATCTAGGCATGGTGTTCAGCCTCCATCTCCGAGATCCTGCTTTTATCTTCAATTTCCTCCGGGCGTTTGCTTTTATGTTCACTCTGCCCGGGACAACCAACCGTCTTGACTAAGCTTGTATATCAGGAATCTTTCTTCTTGAGCCAGGTGCATATATGGATCGGATAACTTCCTTTGTTTGCCAACTTGATTGTCTTTGCGCGCTCGGTTCTTTCAGTTGAGGTGTAACGCCTCAAAATGGTTTAACCCCTGTTTTCAGGGGTAGTGCACTTCAAGGTCCGACGGGCGTAATTTTTTCGCTTGTAAAAAGGTGCTGGACAAATGCGGGAGACATCATTGCTATGTGCGTTTTGTGTAGCAGTTGCTTTGCTGGCAGGAGTCTTGCCACAGCCGCTGAGAGCGGACGAACCGTACCTGCTGGAAGTTCATAAACATGAGAAGTGTATTTATAATGGCGGTTCCGTGCTTACTCTGTCAGATGCTATCCAGAATGCTCTGGATAACTCGCCGCGCATCAAATCGGCTGCTGCCGTTGCCGAAGCCGCGAAGGGTACGGAAAACCAGGCGGGACATCGCCCGAATCCGGAAATTGCATTTGAGATGGAAAATATTGCCGGCAGTGGAAGCTTCGGCGGAACGGACTCGGCTGAATTTACTTACAGTTTAACGCAGACTGTTGAGATTGGCGGCAAGCGCGCCGCGCGCATCAATGCTGCAAAGGCGGCCCGAGGGGCGGCCGCTAAGGCATTGGCCGTTGAACGACTAAACCTTGAGCGCGATGTTCGTATAACGTATTTGAATATTCTGGCCGAAGACGAGGCAGTCAGTCTTGCCGTGCGACAGGAGCAGTTAGCCAAGTATGTTCTAGACACCGTGTCCGAACAGGTGCGTGCCGCCGCGAAACCGGAAATTCAGTTGAGCAAAGCGGAAGTGGCTTACGTAACAAGCGTTATTGCGCGCGAGCGAAAAGAACATGAACTGGAAATCGCCAAAGAGAGGCTCGCAAAACTGTTAGGAGTTTCCGCGTTGAACAGTTCACTTGACCGCGCTGATTTCTTTGAGCTTAAAGCCCCGGATTCCATAGAAAGCTATCGGGCGAATCTCGCTCGTATTCCCGATATGCAGAGATTTTCCTATATGAAAACGGAAAAGGAATCGTTGCTGGACCTGGAGCGTGCGCTGGCTGTTCCAGATCCGGACTTCAGCCTCGGCGTAAGGGATTTCAGGGAAAGCGGCGATCAGTCCTTTGTTTTTTCCGTCTCTTTTCCCATACCGATTTTTAATCAGAACAAGGGAAATGTTGCCAGAGCTCGCGCGGAAGTCGTACAGACGGCAAGCGATGCCCGGCAGGCCGAACTGATCCTGGAGTTGCAGCTTATGCAGAACTGGAAACAATGGAACACTTCTTACTCAGAAGCGCAAAGATTGAAAACGGAACTGCTGCCATCTGCGGAGAAAGCGTTTGAGCTGGCGCGCGCGGGATACACCAAAGGCAGGTTCTCCTATTACGAAATGCTTGACGCGCAACGCACCCTGTTTGATGCCATGTCCCAATATTACGATTCGTTAAAGCTCTATCACACCGCCCGTGCCAACGTGAAGCGGTTAACGGCCGTAGCGCAATAAAGGTATGATGCCTTGGGGAAGCAACCGCAAGTCACGCTGAGGAAAATCGGGTGGTTGAAGAGAAGCAACCCTCTTTGCTTGGAAAACGCTTCCTATCACATCTGATCACAAAGCTTTTTCTGACCTAAGGGTCTCCGCCCCCTCAGCGTATACCGCGAGGAATGAACCTCTCCTGCCCGCATCTTATCCCTCGATTCCGCGAACATCTCTGCCGTTGCTTTTCGTAACCATCCGTATGATTATCGCGGACAGCGCATACGCGAGGACGGTTACAGGGCCCACGGGCTGATCAAATACCGTTGCGATCGTTATTGCTGAAAGCAGGGCTGTGATTCCGCAGAACCATGCCGTGACATGTGGCCGTTCTGAGTGTACCGCGGCCAGAGCCGGGAGTATAAGGCTTGCAAAGACGACATAGACGCCGACCAGCTGGACCGATGAAGTGATGGCGAGAGCGAAGAGCAGGTAAAACCCCATGTTGCTTCGCACCCCGGGCTTGGAAAACCACACCAGCAGTATCAACGCGTAAACGGGTGCGTGTTTAGCTACGTCTGCCCATGTTACAAACAGCATCTGCCCCGAAAGCAGGTACTTTACTTCATCTCCGCCGTGGGGGTGGTCTGCGAGCAGCAGAAGCGCCAGCGATGCGGCAAGCACAAAAGCGCACCCTATGATAGCTTCTTGGTGCCTGGGCATCGTCTTTTCTATTTTTCTGAAAATAAGTCCGGCCCCGATCGCGAAGCCAAGCGCTATGCACTGGATCATCCAGGGAGACGGACCATGGATAAACATGTTGCCGACCACAAGCCCGAGCCCCGCGATCTGCGCCACCGCGAGATCGATAAAGATGATGCCGCGGCGGAGCACCTCGATGCCAAGAGGAGCGTGCGTGAGCGCGATCATGAGGCCGGCTACTATGGCAGGCCCGACGATTTCCAGAAGTTCACTGTCTATCATTCGCCCCTTTCAGCAAAGCTATGATTCTGTCAAACAGTGCGAACAGATCGTCGCTTTGCTTGTCGCTGCCGACGGTGTAGGGAAGCACGATCGCTTTTGTCCCCGTTTTCTCCGACAGCCATTCACTCGCGTCATCCGGATCGGAATGGGCGCGGATGATCATGTCCGCCGGAGCGCTTCTTAACTCTCGCAGCAGATTCTTTAAATGGGAAGTTGTCGGCGGAATGCCGGGTTTTGGTTCAAGTGTCCCCACTCGTTTCATCCCGAGCCAGTCAATCAGATAAGCAAACGATTTGTGATGAACCACAACGGGTTTTCCTTTGAGCACGGCAGCCTCGGATTCCCATCGGGAAATTGCGGCGCGGAAACGCGAGGAAAAATCCCTGTAGCGATCCTTATAAAAAGAGGCGTTTTCAGAGTCGATTCCAGAAAGCCGCTCCGCAAGCACCTTGCCCACCGTCATCAGGTTGTACGGATTCAGGTGCACGTGGGGGTTGCCTTCCGGATGCACGTCTCCCATGCTGCGGTCGACCATGACCGAGACTTCAAGCATGGTGACCAGATCTGCCGCCATAAGGTAACCGATGGAGCCGGGTTGGAGATTGGAACTTGCTTTCTGAAGCAGGATCGGAAGCCAGCCTATCTCAAGACTTGCCCCCGAGCAGAGCAGCAAATCGGCTTTGCGCGCCTTGGATATCAGGCTTGGACGGGCCCGTATGTAATGAGGGTCCTGTGTGGCCGAGGTAGCCGCAAACACTTCCACCTTGTCACCGCCGATTTCCTGGGCCAGTGCCGCCCATTCCGGTTCGCAGGCAAATACGTTTACCTTTGCGAAAGAATCTGCCGGGGCCAGAAAAAGCAGCCCCGGCAGGAGGAAGGAAAGGAAAGCCAGGAGATGTTTCATAGGTTGCTCTTAGAATTTATGCGCGGCGTGGGCACCTATGCCCATTATGTACTGGAGCAGGATCTGGTTGTCGCTTAGATCCTCTCCTACTTTTTCGTAGTTGTACTGAAGGCGTATGCGGGAAAACTCGCTGTTTGACCAGTCGCCCATGACCGCTACCGCGTAGGGGTCGTGTTCTATCCCTGAATCCTCGGGAGAGTAAATCTGGGAATAACGTGCGCCTATTCTCCATTTCGGCGAGAACTTGAAAACCCCCTGCGCATACCAGCCTTGGCTTCCCCCGTCGAGGCGCTCTTCGTGAACCTCATCTCCTTCCACAAGAGTGTAGACGCCTTCTTCATCACGCCAGAAATATTCACCCTGGAAAAGCAGTTCCTTATCGCGGGCGTTTCCGGTCGGCACCCACACGTAGCGGAGATCGAGCGTGTAGAGCCTCGTGTCGCCCGTGAACATGCCGGCGGTGAAAAGTTCTTCAAATCCTTCCTCCATCTCCTCTTCTTCACTCTCACCGTTTTCTTCATCTCCGTGTTCACCTCCCCCGCCGCGGCCGCTTGCCTCTCCGTCAAGCAGATAGCCTCCGATTCTCCAGGCTGAATTCCGGCCTATGTCACCACCTACCCGCAGGAAGGCGCTGAATGAGTTTATGTCGCTCCCCTCGGCTCCGGCGAAGGGGAGGTCATCTCCCCTGAAGATTCCGCCTCCTGCCTCAACATAGAACTCAGTTGGAAGCACATATGAAATCTGCGCTCCGGTATCATTAAAGGCCTTGTTGAGAAATACCCTGTAAGGCAGGGGACGATCGGCGAAGTCATCAGAGTGGGAGTGATGTTCGTTCAGATATCCCATAGTCCAGAACGCGCGTCCCATCCTTATGGTAGCTCCCGTCGGAAGCCCGAAGCCGGGGAGGGTCTCCACGTATGCTTCCTCAACCTCGACTTCAACTCCGTCTTCCCCGTCCACGAGGGCCGTGGTTATGTGAGCGTAGAATTTATCGTCGACGCTTGTCGAAAAATTAAGTTCGGTTTCCCCAAGGGAAATTCCCTCCGCCCCGCGTTCTCCCTCATGCCCCAGGGGGAACCCGGGAATTTCGTCCTCATCCGAAGAAAAGGCGGCGAATCGTCCGCCCAGTATCACTCCGATTGAAGGGTTAAGATTCCTGTTGTAAATAGCCCTGCTGGGGTAGGCTCTATCCTGGCTTTTTGAGTAGGTAGTTTTCGCCTGAGATGCTTCGGACTCCATCCCGGCGAGTTTTTCTTCCATCTTTAAAATCCGGTTTTCATATTCCGATCTCATATCCTGCATCTCCTTCTTTAAAGCCTCTATCTCCTGATCGGAAGCGGCAAAAGCGGAGATGTGGGAGAACGGCAAGACGGCAAAAACCGCGGTTATGACCGCGAAACGTAATATATTCATTTTTTCCTCCTTTAAGTTTGAACTGGTTCCCGATTGTATGCTCGGGAAACCCTAAAAAACCCTCTTTACCGCTTTAGGAGGAAAGGGGAGGTCCTCGGGTAATTCCCGCCTTGTAAGCGTCCCGAACTATGATAACGCCAGTGGGTAGCTGCGCAACGTACTCCGCGTGGCGAAGAAGACAGGCTTCACTGGCAGCACCGGGACTTGAGCAGTCCTGATGCTTGGTGCTCAGGCATATCTCGCAGGCAGTTCCCTCATGTTCGTGTTCCGAGGAACCGTACTCGGCCGCATGGGGAAAGGAAAGCGTCTGCGCCCCCAGAAAGGCGATTGTCAATAGTAGGGAAAGTGCCTTGGTCATCCGCATTGCTAAATGAGAAATATTTTCATTTAGTCTACCATACGAAAAAGTAAGGTGTCAAGGGAGTGGTTCAGGTTGTCGTTTTACAATGTCAAAATGCCTTGGTATTCTTTCCTTTGCGGCAACGCTGACCGTCTAAAGTAGTTGTCGCTATAGTAGTCTAATCTTGATTGTCGTTCAATTGGACCATACACATGAGCGGTTCTCACCACCCTAGATGATGCGTATATTGGTTCTGACACTATTGTTAAGCAATGTTGGTTACGCTGTCATACATGACGGGTTCCCGCAGGAGGCTTACGCGGCTGATAATCAACACGAGGAACTCGAGCACGACAATGGTAAAGAACAGGAGAAGACAAGAATCTCTTCGGACTTCGCGGAGCTTTCCGGTATTGAAGTGATGGAGGCTTCGCCCATGAAAGTGACGATGACAAAACTGCTGACGGGGCGCGTCACTTTGAACAAAAACAATACCGCCAATGTCCGCGCCCGTTTTCCGGGCCCTGTTCATGCGGTGTACGTCAGACTTGGGGAAAAAGTCAAAAAAGGCCAGAATCTTGCCACGGTTGAAAGCAACGAAAGTCTCATAACTTACGAAGTTGTTTCGCCTATAGATGGCGTGGTTATCAAACGCGGAACAAATGTTGGGGATATTGCGAGCGACAAGGAGATATTTGTAATTGCTGACTTATCAACGGTATGGGCAAAATATCATATCTTTCCGCGTGACATGAAGTACATCAAAAAAGGCCAGACGATAGATATCCATTCACTGGACGAGACCCACTCTGAGGATGAGACACTACGGCGGACGGCCAGAATATCCATGCTTTTTCCTACCGCCGATGCCTCAAGCCAGACAGTTATAGCCATCGCGGAATTATCCAATGAAGACGGTATATGGCGTCCGGGCATGGTAATTCAGGGCATTATCAATATAGGTGAAAAACAGGCTTCAATAGCCGTGCCGAAAACAGCCCTTCAACATATGGGAGATCAGCAAGTCGTCTTCATAAGGAACGGCGATACCTATGAACCGCGCCCTGTTAAGGTCGGCATGATAGGAACAGCTAACGTTGAGATCATCTCCGGGCTTGAGCGCGGAGAAACTTACGTGAGCCGTGGAAGCTTCGTCGTTAAGGCCGATCTTTTAAAATCAACAACCGTACATGGACACTGAGCCAAGAGTGCTGAACAATGATTGAGAAAGTCATTAAGCAGTCGATCGAATACAGATGGCTTGTGTTAATATCCGTTCTGGCAGTCTGCGCCTTGGGGATTTACAATTTCAGCCGCTTGTCAATCGATGCGGTGCCGGACATAACCAACGTACAGGTACAGATTAACACTGCAGCCGAAGGCTATCCTCCCCTGGAAGTCGAGCAACGCATAACCTTCCCGATTGAAACCGTGCTGGCGGGAATTCCGAACCTTGATTATACGCGCTCTTTATCGCGCTACGGCTTGTCGCAGGTGACGGTCGTGTTTGAAGACGGCACCGACATATTCTTTGCGCGACAGCAGATTTCCGAACGCCTACAGCAGATTAGAAGTGAAATTCCCGAGAACTTGGAGCCGGTTATGGGGCCGATCAGCACTGGACTTGGCGAGATTTTCTTTTACACGGTGGAAACCGAGCCTGGAGCGCTCAAAGAAAACGGCACGGAATATACGCCAATGGACCTGCTGACGGTACAGAACTGGATTATCGCACCGCAGCTTAGAAATCTAAAAGGTGTGGTTGAGGTCAATACTATCGGGGGATACGAGAAGCAGTACCAGGTCAAACCTTACCCTGATCGCTTGTTGTCTTATAGTCTAACCATCCGTGAAGTGGTCAAAGCTCTGAAAGCTAATAATTACAATGTCGGCGCGGGTTATATCGAGCGCCAGGGTGAACAGTACTTGGTGCGTGTTCCGGGGCAGGTGAAAAATATAGAAGATATCAGCAATATTATCGTTGCGAAGCGTAACGAATTGACCGTACGTATCAAAGATGTAGCTGATATTGCTTTGGATGGCCCGCTTAGAACAGGTGCAGCTACAAAAAACGGCGAGGAGACCGTTCTCGGCGTGACCATGATGCTTATGGGGGAAAACAGCCGTGACGTATCCGACCGCGTGGGCGAAAAGCTCAAGGAAATTGCCTCCGGCCTTCCTGGAGGCGTTATTATCAAACCGGTCTATAATCGGACGACACTGGTTGAAAAAGTCATTGCTACAGTCGAGAAGAATCTTGTCGAAGGCGCGTTGCTGGTGATCGTGGTTTTATTCTTGCTGCTGGGAAATATCCGCGCCGCGCTGGTTGCGGCTCTGGTAATTCCGATCTCAATGCTCATGACCATTACAGGCATGGTGGAGAACAAGGTGTCGGGAAACCTGATGAGCCTCGGCGCGCTTGATTTCGGGCTTATCGTTGACGGCGCGGTCATCATTATCGAGAACTGTCTGCGTCGCTTTGGCATGGAACAACAAAGGCTGGGGCGGCTTCTTTCGAAAGAGGAACGGTTTGACCTGGCTTCTAAAGCCTCGGCGGAAGTGATCAAGCCCAGTATTTTCGGGGTTTTGATCATCACGGTTGTGTACATACCTATCTTCTCCCTGACGGGCGTGGAGGGCAAGATGTTCCATCCGATGGCCTTTACCGTCGTGACTGCCTTGCTCTCGGCAATGGTGCTTTCCGTTACATTCGTTCCCGCAGCGGTAGCCATATTTGTTACAGGCAAAGTACGTGAAAAAGAAACTGCCGTCATGAGCCGTGCAAAGAAAGCCTATGGGCCAATGCTGCGCTGGAGTATTGCACATCCGTTACCTGTAATTGGCGCGGCCACCGTCCTCGTTGTCATCAGTCTGGTTTCCGCTTTAAGAATGGGGGCGGAATTCGTTCCGAATCTGGATGAAGGCGATATTGCGGTACAGGCCTTGCGCGCTCCCGCCACATCCTTGACGGAGTCGGTACGCATGCAATCCATCATGGAAAAGCAACTTGCGGAATTTCCCGAAGTTAGAACCGTCATCGCACGTATCGGTACGGCGGAAGTGGCGACGGATGCTATGCCGCCAAACATAGCCGACACCTATGTTTTACTGAAAGACCGTGATCAATGGCCTGACTCCGGCAAGTCTAAAGATGAACTCGTTGAGGAAATGGAGATGGTTCTGGAACAGATTCCAGGCAGTAAATACGAGTTTTCCCAGCCAATTCAGCTGCGTTTCAATGAATTGATTTCAGGGGTGAGAAGCGATTTGGCCGTGAAGATTTATGGTCATGATATGGACCAGCTTTTAAAATCGGCCAACAAGGTTCTGGATGTAGTTAAAAATATCCCGGGTGCGGCGGGAGCCAAAGTGGAACAGGTTGCCGGACTGCCGGTTCTAAGCATTATTCCAAACCGCAAACGTATGCACCTATACGGTCTTAATATTGACGATGTTCAACAAACTGTACTAGTTTCAATGGGTGGACGCAACGCCGGACAGGTGTTTGAGGAAGATCGCCGGTTCGATCTGGTTGTACGTTTGCCTGAATACCTGCGTACCGATATCGATGCGTTGCATCGTCTGCCGATACATTTGCCAAACTATGGACAAGAAAGTACTGGAGAGCCTCCCAATTATGTTCCTTTGGGTGAAGTAACCGATATTTCAATTGCTTATGGCAGCAACCAGATTAGCCGAGAAAATGGCAAGCGCCGCATTGTTGTGACTTCCAATGTCCGTGGTCGTGATCTGGGGAGCTTCGTGGATGAGCTACGCAGACAAGTTTCCGCGGATATAAGTCTCCCGGCCGGATACTGGATTGAATACGGCGGCACGTTTGAACAACTGATTTCGGCAAAACGGCGTCTCTCAATTATCGTGCCGTTGGCACTGTTGCTTATATTCGGCCTGCTATTTTTCACCTTCGGTTCAGGGCGTGCCGCGTTGCTTATATTCTCTGGCGTACCTTTGGCTTTAACGGGTGGAATAGTAGCCTTGTGGCTGCGTGGCATTCCGCTATCCATATCCGCGGGTGTCGGCTTCATAGCACTTTCCGGTGTGGCCGTGTTAAATGGTATGGTGATGCTGTCCTTTATCCGCAATCTCGAAAAACAAGGCAAGCCTACGCAGGAAGCTATTTTTGAAGGCTCGCTGACGCGTCTGCGGCCCGTCTTGATGACCGCATTGGTTGCTTCACTCGGATTCGTTCCCATGGCGCTCAATACCGGCACGGGAGCGGAAGTTCAGAGACCGCTTGCAACGGTAGTTGTTGGGGGCATCATATCCTCGACTGTCCTGACGTTGCTGGTGTTGCCGGCTTTGTACAACTGGGTTCCCGGTCGTTTCAGCTTTCGCCGCTAGTATATAGCGTCATTTTTGTGTTGACGGACACAATGACTTGAGCTTGATTTTCGCATCATCCGTCGTGAAACGCCAACCCTCAACCTGACAGAAAAAATTTAAATTTCTTTGGGAATCAGTGATCGCAGGAGCCGTCTTTCCTGCAGAGCTTGAAATTGCGCAGGTGGCCGAGAATCATGATGAAAGCGCCGATAAAAGCAAGGACGTATTCCATGTAGTCCGTAGCTGCGAAGATTCCTACCAAGATAAAACAAAGCCCCAGAACTACCAGCACGATAACCCTCAAATCCTTATGGCGTCTGCAGCCGAGAAGTACGGCGATCGTACTTACGGGAATAACCGCAAAAAGCATCAGCTCGTGAAAAATCTCTTCAAACTCAAAGGCAACCGTCGAACCCACGACCGGGAACAGTATGAGCGCCACCGGTACCGCAAAACAGTGGACAGCACAGACGCCCGCAAAGAATAGCGAGGTGTAATCGGTGAGTTTCTGAATTCTTGTCTGGTCCATATGTTGTCAGGCCGCCTCCACACACTTTCCGCACTGACCGAAAAGCTGTATAAAATGATCCTTCACGCGGAACCCCTGTTTTTCAACCGAAGCGTAATCAAAGTTCTCCGCCGGACACTCGGAGAAATCGAAAACCCCCCTACAGTCAACGCACACCATGTGATGAACGTGCTCGCCCTGGGAAAACGCGTAGCCGTGACCGCCGTCGGGGAAATGAAGGCGCTTAACGATGCCCAGATCTTCGAACATCTCGAGTGTTCTGTAGATGGTGGCAAGTCCCGTGTTACCCAGCATATCCTTCACCCCGCCGTGTATTTCGCCGATTGAAAGCGATTTCTCGCTTATGTGAAGAATATGAACGACGGCGAGGCGCTGCGTAGTTGACTTAAGTCCCTTTTCCCGCAGAACCTCCCTGGCATACGATTCCTGCGTGCATTCAAAATCTTTCATCATCGGAATTATTAAATGAGAATCATTTTCAATTAACTTTTATTGTAATCAGTTATTGCTAACCGTCAAGGGCAAAAACCGGATATGTAACTTATTCTCTACACACGTTCTGACAAAAAACGAATTCTTCAGGAGGGATAGGTTTATGAATTGGTTTTTCTCGGCTGTAGCTATAGTTCTGGCAAGTGGTTTTATCGCTGCATATTCCGAATGAATTGTAATAAGCAATCGCTGTTCCGTCTTTTGCGCATGGTGGGGATCATGAAAGCACGATCTTAGCCAGTGCCGTAATGAACGGCGTTGACTAATGACGAAAACGGAGATGCGCTGAAAAATTTTGTTATGCATGCAGAAGAGCATATTGAGGAGGCTACGCATATTAAAGATTTTCTCATTTTTCTAAGCGAATTTAGGAACGAGGAAGGAGATTGGATTGCACATGAACGTAGCATATACCTGTATATTTTCACAGCGGGTGAAATCGAAAGCAGTGAGCACCAAGAGATAGCTGGTTTCAACGCAATCAATCCCGCGGTAGAAGGGGGTAACGTACATGAAATGACCTTGGGTTCCACGTAGGAGGTGCGTGGGTTTTTGACGTTGTTCGGGTAAAATACCAGAGAATCCTACTGCGCTTTGCGGAGAAAGTTAAATGAAAAAACTTCTGGCTCCTTCGATACTCTCGTGTGACTATCTTCACCTCGAAGAGGAGGTAGATGCCGTTTGCAAGGCGGGCGCCGACCTTATACACGTGGATGTTATGGACGGGCATTTCGTTCCGAACATAAGCATAGGAATACCCATAGTGGAGGCGATTGCCCGGATGGAATCGCCGCCCCAGATGGATATACACCTTATGATTGATAGTCCCGAGAAATTCACGGAAAAATTCATAAACGCGGGTTCTCCTCACGTGAAAATTGTCACAGTCCAGATGGAGGCCTGCAACCTTCTCTACAGTGCTCTCTCATCCATCAGGTGGAGAGGGGTTATGACCGGGGTGGCCCTTAACCCCGCAACCCCGATTGGCGTGATAGAGGAAAAGCTGATGGAACTCATAGACGTGATAGTGATAATGACCGTGGAGCCGGGATTCGGGGGTCAGAAATTCATCCCCGAGATGCTGTCGAAGATAAGAGAACTGAGATCTCTTCTTGACAGGATGGATGGAAAGAAGCCGCTTATTGAAGCTGACGGCGGGATAAATCTCGGGAATATAGGGGAAGTGATCGAAGCCGGGGCGGATATAGTGGTAACGGGATCCGGAATATACAAGACGGAAAACTACGCCGATACGATGTCGGCCATGCGCGAGATTATGGGGTAGTGGGTCGGACCTAAATGTCGCGTGTTTTTCCGGGGAAAGATGAAGTCTCAAGAGCGAAACTACATAGCCGACATAGAGCGGTATTTTCTCGGGCTTGCGGGGAAGGGCCTCATGCTTTCAGCCAGGGACTACGGTTTCATAAGGGAGCTTGGCGAAAGATCCGTTTCGAAGGAAATGGTAATTAAGGCCATAGCCTACGGTTTTGAGCAGAAGAGGCAGAGAGGGGCCCAGGAGCCGAGAGGGCTTTTTAACATAAAACAGGAAGTTGAGGAGTACCTTAAAGCGCACTCTGGCGAACCGGAACCGCAAGACGCCGCCGCTTTTGCCAGAAGCAGTGTAATAGAACAGGCCCTGAAGAGGCTTGATAGAATCATAATCGAGGAAAAAAGAGAGGGTATCAGGAAGAAATACCAGGAACTCAGAAAGAGGGTTCGCGACACGGACGGCACGGGCTCCGCTAACATATACAAGCAGTTTAATTCTTTGTGGCGGGGTTTTGTCGAAGATGTTTTCTCGGGTCTTTCCGCCGAGAGGCAAAAGCAGATAACGGCTTCTGCCCTAAACAGACTTCCGGAGGAGGCAAAACTCTACGACGAGGATGCCAGGAGAAAAACCCTTAACGCCTTCAGGGATGAGATCTTATGCGAGACTCTCGGTATAAATAATGTTTTCACGATGAAGTGATATGGCCAGAAGAAAACAACTAGCGACCGGCTGCCGGGAGTGCTCCGGCAGGGGTTACATGATTTCCTCTGAGAACGGTCAGTACGCCCGTGCGCAGGTCTGCAACTGCATTTCCGAATGCAGTGACTGTGGGGGGTCCGGAACGGTATTTTTGGTGAACGAAAGGGGTTACAGGTATCTTGAGCGCTGCGGGCTCTGCGGGATAACAAGGCTTAAGGTCAGACGATACAACAATGCGAAAATTCCATCAAAGTTCGCCGGTGTTCTTCAGTCAGACGATATAGACCCCCGTGGACAGAGTCAGCTTGATGCGATGACCTACGTGAAGTCGTTTGTCGATAAGTACCCGGAGGAAAAAGGCTTTCTGCTTATGGGAGGGCCTGGTCTCGCCAAAACACGCCTTGCCGTAGGAGCCATAGCGGAGCTCACCCTCCAGAAAGCCGTTGAGTGCGTATTTACCGATTTTTTCTTTCTCCTTGGGGATCTGCGGGAAGCCTATTCTGCGGGAATTTCCGAAAACGAGGTAATAGGCCCTCTTATAAATACGGAAATTCTGGTGATAGACGAGATGGGGAAGGGAAGGAGTTCTGAATGGGAGCAGAACATCCTCGATCAGCTCATCTCCAAGCGCTATAATTCCTCAAAGAAAACCCTTATTACCACCAACTTCGTGGCCAGGGATTCGCTATCAAAAAAATCCAGGAATAACACGGAAGTACTCGAGGACAGGGTGGGGGAGAGAATAGCTTCAAGGCTTTATGAGATGTGCACCCTGCTTTTCGTTGAGGGAAGTGATTACAGGAAA
>JAPOQQ010000087.1 GCA_026710625.1 Candidatus Dadabacteria bacterium
CACACCGGAACCGTGCCTGGGTTTTACGGTTCTCTTTATCTGTATGCCCGCATTCAGAACATCTCTGACTTGTATACGCGGGATTCACTTCTACGAGCCTCCCGCACTTGTACTCAAGATTCCTTCTAAGTTCTCCCAGGGAGGTATCAAGCATCGCCCTGTTGAGTCCCGCCTTCTGTCCCACGTTCTTTCCCGGGTTCTCTACAGTACCTTTTGCGGAAGCCGTCATGTTCTTTACCCTGAGGTCTTCTACGACTACCGTTCCGCATTTTCCGGAAATCTCCTTTGTGGTGTGGTGAACCCAGTTCTTGCGGATGCTGGCTATCTTTCTGCTTACCTTCGCAAGTTTCTTCTTTGTGTCCTTCCGCCTGCCCGACCCCTTTACCTGCCTTGCCATCCTCCGCTGATACCGTTTCCGCCTTGCTTCTTTCTTCTTTAAGTCGGGCAGGAAGTAGAAATGCCCGTCCGAAGTGGCAACCTGGCGTGTGTTCATGTTAACACCCAGAATCTCACTGTCATCCAGTCTTTGCTCCACTTCCACTTCGTAGAAGACAAAGGCACGCCATCTGTGCCCGTCATGGCGAAGCACTACCTGTTTCGGTACGCCGTCCTCCCAGGGATTGCCTCCCCTGCGGGTCATCTTTACCCAACCGATTTTGGGAATAAGAAGCAGAGAGTATTTTTTATCAATATTCTTTATTCTGAAGTTCTCTTTGCTGGGAAGCGTGAAGCCGGGAGCGTGGCGGTTTCTGCTTCTGGGCTTCGGAAAACCCTTCTTGCCAGCCATCGCTTCCTTTAGTGCGTCCGCAAAATACTTGAGGGTATGCTTGATTGGGTTAGCGGGAAGTTCTTGCAGCCAGTCCGTCTCATGCCTCAGCTTGGTGAACTCCACCCCGAAACTGAAATAACTGGTATGCGGTCTCTTCCCCTTGCCGTTTTTGAATGCCTGGTAGTCAGCGAGGTTCTTCTCCCGAAAATGGTTCCAGACATACCGGCAAGCCCCTGCTATCTGGAACATCTTCCTCGCCTTCGCCTTAGCGGCAGGCAGAACGACAAACTCTACCGTGCGTATTTCTTCAAGCATTTCAGTATATTATAACCGGTTCGGTTAGGATTGTATATAATTCCCAGAATATTTCATATTCCTGTTACTTTATCTAGGGATTATTCGTATAGTATTATATTTACGTTAAATGTCTCGGTACCTGGAATAATTTTTCCGTTTCTTTTTTCTCAACGGACGCAATGAATAAAACCGACGAACTTAAAAAAGCTGCGGGTGTTAGAGCGATCGACTTCGTGCGCGCAGGGATGCTAGTCGGACTCGGCACCGGGTCGACTGCGGAGTTTGCCATCGAAGAGATCTCAAGGCGGTTAAGAGACGGCCGACTTTCGGACATATCCTGCGTTCCAAGCTCCGAGAGAACGAAAAATTTCGCCGAGGCCATGGGCCTCGATCTCGTTGAACTCGATTCGGCGAGGAGGATTGACGTTACTGTTGACGGAGCGGATGAAATCGATTCCGATTTCAACCTCATAAAAGGGGGCGGAGGCGCCCTTTTAAGGGAGAAGGTTCTCGCGCAGAACAGCAAAAGAAACATAATCGTCGCTGACGAATCAAAGCTTTCGCGACGGCTTGGAGAGCGTTTTCCTGTTCCCATTGAGGTGCTCCAGTTTGCCTTTGAAGCTGAAAGGGGCTACCTAGAGGGTCTTGGAGGAGAAGTCCGCTTGCGCCTCGCTCGCGACGGTTCCCCATTTTTGACGGATCAGGGCAATCTTATTATTGACTGGGGGTTTGGAGAGATGGACGACCCCTCTTTTTTCGCCGACCGGTTGTCAGCAAGGGCCGGGATAGTCGAGCACGGTCTTTTCATAGGTACCGCAAGCGATATCATAGTAGCCTTTTCCCGGGAAGTGAAGCACTTTGTGAAAAGCCTGGAGGCTTAAGGTTTTCTGAGGACTCCGGCGAATATACCCACAGCGGCAACCGAACTCTTAAATTTTAAGTAAACCACTTAATTTATCAGCGATTTTTGCCGTGAACGGTCGATCTTTTTAGTTGCGTTTGCGGGGGAGGATCAGACAAAAAAGCGGGCGATTTTCCGTATGCTCTCTGAGACGTCGGACGGAATGCTGATTCTTACAATACTCCTTCCCATTTCATCAAGAGACTTGAAGTCTCCAGTGGCCTGAGCCATTTTGAGTACCTGGAAGGAGAATACTGATTCCGCAGAACCGACATCATCAGGTATGCGCAGGTCGTTTTCGTTATCGCTTACAATCTGAATGAAAAACCCTTCCCCGGAGTCTCCTTTGTGAAGCTGGCCTGTTGAGTGGAGAAATCTCGGACCGAAACCCAGAGTTACGGGCACGGATGATATGCTTTCGATCTGCGCGCGCAGGGAAAGAAGCTCCTTTGAATTTTCTTCTGCGGGGTCTACGTAGGCCTGAATCGATACGTAGCCTCTTTTCTTTGAAGAAATGATATCTCTTAGCTGCCCCGGGGATTCTATGTCTCTGTTACTTGAAAAAACAAGCCCGTTTTTGGAAAAATCGGGTTTCTCGAATTCAAGTTTGCCCGTTTCCCTGTAGAGCTTGAGAAAATTTCTTGCGAAGGTCTTCGCGGATTCGACATCGGGCTGGTCAAAGGGATTTATTCCCATGATGCTTCCGGCGAGCGCGACGGCAAACTCAAAACGGAAGAGTTCTGCGGCTATCTGGTCGGGGCTGTCAACTACTATTTTCACGAAGGGAATCTTGGAGTTCTCGATGCGCGAGGCGACGGTATCCACGGTTCTGTCTTCTCTCAGGGAAAGAAGAATGTATGCCCTGTCATCTCCGGGCCGCGGACAATCCGAGACCTCTTCGTCAAGCAGCGGAAGGATGCCGACGCCGTTTTTTCCGGTACTTTCGGCGATCAACTGCTCCACCCAGTAGCCGAAAGGAAAAAGTTTTTCGGAAAAAACAAAACCCAGCTTATCTCTTCCCTGTTCGGCCATGACTCCGAGAAAAGTTCCTAGGCGAAAGGAAGGACTCTTGTGGCATTTTCCTCCGACTGAGTTTTCAAGTTCAAGCAGCACGGAAAAGGCCGATTGAAGTATCTTGCGTATATCAACTCCCGCAAGGGATGCGGGGATAAGGCCGAAGTAGGAAAGCGCGCTGAACCTCCCGCCGACATTCGGATCATTTATAAACACCCTGCTAAAATTATGTTCTCCGGCCGTTTGTATCAGTCCTGAGCCAGGATCCGTTATGCAGATGAAATGTTCTCCCGGGGAACCGGTTTTTCTCGCGAGTTCGCCGTAAAAGTATTTCATGAGGGAAACGGTTTCCACGGTCGAACCTGATTTTGAGGAGACTACGAAGAGAGTTTTCAGAAGGTCTATGTTCTCCCGGGTCTTAAGAATGAAGTCGGGGTCCGTGGTGTCAAGAAGAGTGAGGCGCAGAAAGCCGTCGCGAAGGGTGAATATGTTTCTGAACACCTCGGAGGAAAGACTTGAGCCCCCCATGCCTAAAACAACAACGTCGGTGAACCCTTTTTTTCTTATAGACTCTGAGAAGTCGTCAATTTCATTCATTACCGCAAGCATCTGCTTCGGAAGATGGACCCAGCCGAGGCGATTTGTGATCTCGGAAGGATTATCCGCCCAGAGCAGATGATCGTAGTCGAAAAATCTTTCGGCAAAGCGGTTTTTCTCAAGTTCGAGGAGTCGGGATTGGATTATGTTTCCGTAATCGGCCGCGTATTCGGTGTAGTTTTGTGACTCCGAGCCAGCTTTGTCTTCAGTTGACACGGTACTAGCTACCAAGCAGCTTGAGGCATTCCTTTAGGATGGTGTCCGCATTAAAACCGAAGTTGTTCATCACGTCGCGGTATGGCGCAGACTCTCCGAAGCAGTCTATTCCGTAGGCCTTGGCAGCAGGGTCCGATCCCGTGAATTTTTCCCATCCGAACGTCGACCCGGCCTCGACACTTAGTCTTGTGCCGACAGAAGGCGGCAGGACACTGTCTTTGTACTTCTGGGACTGAACTTCGAAAAGACTCCAGCACGGAAGACTTACAACTCTCGGATTTTTCTCCATATCGCGCAGCTTTTCATAAACTTCAAGACAGATGTGGACCTCAGAACCCGTGGATATGAGTATGATGTCAGGTGTGCCGTCTGAATCCGCAAGTACATAACCGCCCGCGAGCGCTCCCTCAGCCGGGGCGTAGCGGTCCCTGTCTATTATCGGAACGTTCTGTCTTGTGAGAACGAACGCGACGGGACGGTCAGAAAGTCCCATCACGTGTTTCCAAAGAATCGCAAGCTCATTCGCGTCGCAGGGACGAATGACATCAATATTAGGTGTTACTCTGAGGGCTGCCAGATGCTCTATGGGCTGATGGGTGGGCCCGTCCTCGCCCACTCCTATGCTGTCATGAGTGAAAATGTAGATTACGGGAAGTTTCATCAGAGCCGCAAGTCTTATTGAGGGTTTCATGTAATCAGCAAACACGAAGTAGGTCGAGGCATACGCTCTGAGTCCACTGAGACACATGCCGCTTGCTATTGCGGCCATTGAATGTTCCCTGACTCCAAAATGAAAGTTCCTTCCCTCGCGGTCCTCGGCGGAAAAGCTCGTCGTACACTTAAGATAGGTCTTGGTCGAGGAGCCTACATCCGCGGCGCCACCCATGAACCACGGCACTTTTTTCCCTATAGCGTTAATTATGCTTGAGTTCGCAGAACGGGTCGCAACCGGGTCTGCGGGATATGGAAAAGACGGGATATCGCTGTCCCATCCCTCAGGCAGCTTCCTTTTATCAAGCATCTCAAAGTCGTGAGCAAGTTCCGGATATTCGTTTGAATACTTCCTGAAATTCTCCTTCCAGGCCGCTTCGGCATCGTTTCCTCTGGCGACCGCTCCTTCCATGTAGGAGAGAATCTCCTCGGGGACGTGAAAGTTCCCCGGGGCGTCCCATCCGTAAAATTCCTTCGCCAGCCTGACTTCCTCCTCTCCAAGCGGCGCTCCGTGGGCCTCGCAGGTGTTCTGCTTGTTGGGGCTTCCGTAGGCTATCTGACTTTTCAATATGACAATGGAAGGTCTCTGGGTTTCGGATCGTGAGCGAGCGAGGGCTTTTTCAATTTCCACAAGATTGTTTGCGTCCGAGACTTTCTCAACGTGCCAGTTGTAGGAACCGAACCGCATTTCCGTGTCCTCGGAATACGCAAGCGAGGTGCTGCCCTCGATTGTTATGCTGTTGCTGTCGTATATCCAGATCAGGTTTCCGAGCCCCAGATGTCCCGCTATGGATGCGGCTTCTGAGGAAATTCCTTCCATCAAGTCCCCGTCGCTGCAGATTGAATACACATGATGATTTATTATGTCGTAGCCGGGACGGTTAAAGTGCTCCGAAAGCCATTTGCTGGCTATGGCCATTCCGACCGAGTTTGATACTCCCTGCCCAAGAGGTCCGGTCGTGGTCTCGACTCCAGCTGTGATTCCCAGTTCGGGATGACCGGGACAGCGGCTGTGGAGGCTTCGGAATTTCTTTATATCGTCAATTGAGATGTCGTATCCGTTTACGTAAAGGGCGGCGTAGAGAAGCATGGAAGCGTGACCGGCGGAAAGAACGAAGCGGTCGCGGTTGGGCCAACTCGGGTTTTCGGGATTATGTCTTAAGAACTTGTCGAAAAGCACGAAAGCTGCGGGAGCGAGAGCCATCGGGGTTCCCGGATGGCCGGACTTCGCTTTTTCCACGGCGTCCATCGCGAGCGTTCTTATACAGTTGATTACAAGGTTCTCCAATTCTTCATCCTCGGGGAGAAATCCGCACGGAAAATTAAAAATCCGCGCCAGCGCGCGCCGAATTCGTGTGAAACGACGGCCGGGGTTTCCTTGCGCGGCCCATTTTTAAATTTACTTATAATAAACAATGGGAATAATATAGCAATATATATCCGAAGGCGGTTCTTGTGGCATATGCGCGACACGAAAACCGTCGTTTCCCGTGCGAAATGAAAAAAGCGGCTTTGGTTACAGGCGGGGCACTTAGAATAGGAAAGGAAATATCCCTGAATCTCGCCCGAAAGGGCTACGATATCGCCCTTCACTATAACTCTTCCGAAAAAGAGGCCCTAGCTACAAGGAAACTTATTCTCAGGACCGGCGTTGAATGCGAGCTTTTCAGGTGCGACCTTTCATCACCTGATGACACAAGGGAGCTTGTCCCGAAAGTCACGGAAAGCTTCGGGGGGCTCTGCGTTCTCGTGAACAATGCCTCGATTTTCGAGAACGTTGGCTTCCGTGACGTGACCCCCGAATTTCTTGAAACCGATATGGCTATAAACTTCAAAGCTCCTTTTTTTCTCTCCCAGTCTTTTTCCACCGAGACAGGCGGGGGGCTTATCGTTAATTTCCTTGACACGAGAGTCAGGAAAAATCCCGTCGAGCATTTCTGCTACAATCTGAGCAAGAAATGTCTTTATCACTTGACGAAAATGCTTGCAAGGGAACTTGCTCCCGATTTTCGTGTAAACGCCGTATGCCCAGGAGCCGTTCTCGCTCCCCCGGGGTTCGGGGATGACTACCTTCACAAGATGGCACGGGGAGCTCCGATGAAGCGTCCGGGCTCTATTGAGGATATAATTAACGCGTTTAACTATCTTCTTGAGAACAATTACGTCACCGGAGAGTGTCTTTTCGTTGACGGAGGCATGAGCCTTACCTGATGAGATGATAATAAAGATCGAAAACCTGAGGCTTCGCACGATAATAGGGGTTTATGACTGGGAGAAGGAGGATCGACAGGACCTGGTCATAAACGTCACCATCGACTTTGACGGACGCAAGGCTGCCGAGAGCGACAACATAGATGATACTTTGGACTACAAGGCCATAAACAAAAAGATCATAAGCTTTGTGGAGACAAACAATTTTAACCTGCTTGAGACGGTCTCCGGGGGCATATGCGATATAGTTTTTGAGGATCCGGCGGTGAGGTGGGCGTCGGTGAAGGTGGAGAAACCCGGAGCGCTTCGCTTTGCCGATTCTGTTTCGGTGACCGAAGCTAGGGAAAGGTAGGCGAGACAGATACCGTCTTGCCGGTTTTCTTGAAGACGCCGCGTGGAAGATTTTCCCACGGTTTTTGAAACCATACTTAACATCCAGCCGTCTAAATGTAAAATACGGTTCCGATTAGGCGTGGATGCCGCCTTAGGTGGCTGAGTGAAGTTTGGTCTTATGGTCTGCGGATCGTTTTGTCGTCGCAAGGAGAAGGTGTCGGGTTATGAATACGGTCATTATCGGAATCGGTTCAAACATAGATGCCGAGAGGAACGTAAGCGTCGCTAAACGAATGCTCGGGGAGAAACTCAACGTTCTTGGAGAATCGAAATTCGTGAGAACCAGACCCATAGGACCCCGGCATCAGCAGGATTTTCTAAACGGTTCCTTGCTGGTGAAAACCCGTCTTGGCCTTAAGCAACTGAAAACCGTGCTCAAGGGGGTGGAGATTGCTCTTGGAAGAGATGCTGGGGAGGATCGCTACGGCCCAAGAAAAATGGACCTCGACATACTTGTGTGGAACGGAGAGATTGTCGATTCTGACATTTACGAGCGAGAATTTCTTCGCCGCGCCGTGATTGAACTTTGTCCTGAACTTGAAAAAACGCTGAAGGAGGATCGGGATCCTGCCTGAAGAAACCGAAATCCTGGAAGGCGTCACGCTTAAAAAGTTTCTCTCAAAAGACGATATAGAAAACGCCGTTTCGAGGCTTGCAAGGCAAGTCTCAGGAGACTACGAGGGAAAAACTCCCGTTGCGGTCTGCGTTCTTAATGGGGCACGTCCCTTCTTTGAAGATCTTCTGGCGCAGGTGACCGTTACAGTTGAAAAGCAGTTCCTCAGGGTTTCAAGTTACAGGCGGGGGGCGCGGCCGGGGCGCCTCGAGTTCTTGAGGGATATTGAGTGCGAAGTGGAGGGCAGGGACGTTATAATAGTTGAAGATATAATTGACACTTCGGAGACGGCGAAGTTTATCCTGCGGCACGTGGGATCTAAAAACCCGGGTTCGCTTCGAATATGTGCGCTTATAGACAAGAGGGGGAAAGACCCAATGGATCCCGCGCCCGATTACACGGGTTTCCAGGTGGATGAAGGGTTTCTTGTGGGCTACGGAATGGACTACATGGAAAGGGGAAGATCGCTTGAGGATATATACTTGCTTCAGGAGCAACTTAATTCTTGCTCCGACAAAGGGCTACGGAGACGGACATGGCGAAAGCAGAAGACATAAGGTGGGACCTCTCGGACCTTTACGAAGGGATTTCCGACCCGCGCGTGGAAAAGGATTTCGAGAGGATATCGGCGCGTGCCGACAGGTTTGAAAAAAAATACAGGGGGAAGATAAAGTCTCCTTCACTTACCGCGGGGAAGCTTGCGGGGGCGGTGAGTGAGCTTGAACGCTTATCGGAAGGAATCGGAAAGATACTTTCCTTCGCTCATCTTCTTTTTGCGGCTGACACGCGGAATCCCAAAACCGGCGCCTTTCGTTCATCAATGCAGCAGAAGGCGACGGAAATTCAGAAAAAGCTTATTTTCTTTTACGTCGAATGGGTTTCGGTTCCGAAGAAAAGAGCGAAGAAACTTCTTGGCAACCCGAACCTTTCGGGGTACAGGCATTTTCTCGAGCAGGAAAGGCAGTACAGAGACCACACTCTCTCGGAAGCCGAGGAAAAAATACTTCAGGAGAAATCAAACACCGGGCAAAAGGCATTTTCAAGGCTTTTTGATGAGGTCGTGAACAATATCCAGTTTCGTGTGAGGCTCTCGGGCAAGACCGAGAAGCTGAACCAGTCCCGGACCCTCTCGCTTCTTTACGATTCGGACAGAAAGAAAAGAAAAGCGGCCTGGTCCGGTCTCACAAGGGGGCTTAAAGAGAATTCCCATGTACTTACCTACATATTCAACACGCTTGTAAACGATCACTCGATAAACGACAGGCTCAGAAGCTACGAGGACCCCATGTCGGCGCGTCACCTAAGCAACGAGATATCCCACGGTGCCGTGGAAGCCCTGCTTGAATCGTGCGAGCAGAATTTCGAATTCGTAAGCCGCTACTACGGACTCAAGGCAAAACTTCTCGGGTACCGCAGATTCTACGACTACGACCGCTACGCTCCCCTGGGTTCGGAAAGGGAGCAGGTCCCATGGGACAGGGCAAAGGAAATCGTGCTTTCTTCGTTCGGTGAATTTTCATCCAAGATGAAAAAGACCGCGTCTTTGTTTTTCGAGAAGAACTGGATAGACGCCGAGCTTCGGGACGGGAAAAGAGGGGGCGCTTTCAGCCACGGTACGGTTCCCGGGGTGCACCCCTATGTTTTTATGAACTACACCGGAAAACCGAGAGACGTGATGGTTCTGGCTCACGAGCTTGGCCACGGCGTGCATCAGTATCTTTCGAGACGACAGGGTTATTTCCAGGCCCACACGCCCCTTACCACGGCCGAGACCGCAAGCGTCTTTGCGGAGATGCTTGTGTTTCACCGCCTCAAGGAGGAAGAAACGCGAAGGGAAGGCAGGCTGGTTCTGGTAGCGGAAAAACTCGAGGACATAATGGCCACGGTCTTCAGACAGGCGGTGCTTACAAGGTTCGAGCAGAGCCTGCACCGCGAGAGAAGAGACCAGGGGGAGCTTGCGACCGCAAGAATAAGCGAACTTTGGATCGAGGCTAACCGCGAGATGTTCGGAGATTCCGTCACCCTGACCGAAAACTACGCTTGCTGGTGGCTTTACATCCCCCATTTCATACACTCTCCCTTTTACTGCTACGCGTACTCCTTCGGCGAGCTGCTCACCTTAGCTCTTTACGGAATGTTCTTGGAGCGGGGAAAGTCTTTTGTACCCGATTACATGGAGCTCCTTGGGTCCGGGGGAAGCACCTCTCCCGTGGAGCTTCTCTCCGGAGTCGGGGTGGATATAAACGACCCTGATTTCTGGCAGACGGGGCTTGACGTGATAGGTGCGATGGTGGACGAGGTTGAGGAACTTGCGGAGCAGTCCGGACTCGGCTGAGGATTTTTACTGGGAGTGGGAAGAAATTTTCTCGTATTCGCTTACGATCTTGCTCACAACCGAGTAGTGAACTGAGACTGCGTCGGCAACCTCTCTCAGCGTGTAGTCCCCCGTGAGGTAGGTTTTCGCTATCGCTTCCTCCCTTGAGTGTCCGCTTTGCATGAAACCGTTTATCATGCCTGGTACGGGTTTTGTGAGCTGATACTTGGGAATATCCTTTGACTGCGAATTCCTCTTCGTTTTTTTCTGCACAAGCTCTATGAATTCATCATCGCCGAGATATATCTGCTTTCGGGTTTCCGAGATCACGTCGCGCTCGAGATTCTCTTGGAGGAATTCGTCAAAACCACCTGTGTCCGAGGAAAAACCTTCTGAGAACCACTCGAGGTCTATGTGCCCTGGTGCTTCATCTTTTCCGTAAAGATACCTACAACTGCTCCATTTGAACTGGTTGGAATGTTTTACGAACCCGGATCGAAGAGGGAGAAGAAAAATATGAGCCATAAGCGGCAGAAGATATTTTTCCTTCTGGACAACTATGGATTTATATCTTCCCCGGAAAACGTGGCCGTCTGTGTCGTGCAGCCTGTTTGAGCGCTGGGTGTAAACGCCGTTTAGCTGTCTTATGGCTTTTGAGAGGTTAGGCTTCGGGGTCTCGATGACCAGATGGTACCCGTCGGACATGAGGCAATAGCCAAAGCAGCGGCATCCGAATCTTCCGCATACCCCCTCGAGAATTTCTATCCAGGCGTTGCCGTCGGCTGAGTTCTGAAAGACGCTTTGCCTCCTGTTTCCGACTGAGGAGACGTAATAAACGGCCCCCGCGTACTCCGGTCTTAATGGCCTTGCCATGAAGAAGACTATAATGTGAAGGAAAAGTTATGTCAAGACCTGACCCTTAAGTGTAGCGAGTCAATTAATTTGTCCAGTACTTTTTACCAAAGTTTGAATTGAGAGAGAAGTCGTAAAAGATGTGACTGACCGTCAAAAATGCGTGTGTTTTCCGGTGGAAGAGGTTAAAAATCCTCGGGATTCGGTTCGACACCTCAATCTGGTGTTATAATGTCAAATCAACCAATTTCTGAGTCGAATATGAGCTCTCAGCCCCGGGCTCTTGTTCTCCCCAGCACTGCAAAGGCTAGAAGAGTAACGAGGAACAAGCCGAACACAGAAGAATCCCCGGAACCCAAGGCGCAGCCGCCGCTTCCTGAGTCTGCGGTCTCCTCCGCACATCCATCAGGCATCGTCACACTCACTCTCTTTGGCACTTCGACCTCCATGGTGATTCCGCATCCTGTCTCTATCATGCCGAGCCTTCGAAGCTCAAAAACGCTCTCCGGAATCTCTCCCTCTATCTCTTCCCCGGTAAAATCAAGCTCCGTCACTCTTCCATCATCATCCGTGGTGACGCCTCTGTGCCAGTCTTCGAAGTCATAGGGGTCTTCATAGTTCTCAAACCACTCGGGGTTAATGTTAAGCATTTCCGCTATGTCTCTCAGCACCGCTCTCTCAACAGCCAGTACGAATTCCTCGGGCACATCTCCCAAGAGATCGTCGTTGCCCCACAGGGCAAGCTCCTTCAGTTCCGAAAGACACCGAAGTTCCCTTGCCGGCATATCTCCCGAGAGAGCGTTATGCGAAAGACGAAGGGATACGACGTTTCCGTCTTCATCCGTTTCCACTCCGAACCACTCCTGCGGAGCTTCGTCGGAGTTCCAGTTTTCATTTTTATCCCAGTCGTCTCCTTCCAAAGCTTCGTAGAACCTCTCAAGTTCCCTGTCGTTTTCTCCGCAGGCGTCAGGCTGGTCAGGGTCTGAGGGTTCTTCATCTTCAGGCGGAGGCTCATCACCGCTGCCTGATGGAGGTAAACCTCCGCCTCCGCCACCTCCGGACCCGCCTCCGCCGCCCGTGGACGTTCCTCCCGTGTTAGGGCCACCGCTGCCCGCAGGAGGTCCAGGAGGTCCGCCAGGGGGCGTTCCGCCTGTGTCTGTGGGCGTCCTGCCTGCGAACGTCCAGAGGCATCGCTCCTCTACACTGTGATCGTCCGCGAGCCTGAACGCAAACCCGGTGAAGCCGGGATACGGTATCCGAAGCGCCGCGATCGAGTTGGTGTTAAAGAACTTTTTGCCCTTCTCATCGAACCTGCCGGTGTTCATCCAATCTCTAAGGATCAAGGTCTCGGCATCGATTACCGCTACCGCGTACTCCACTGACCTCGCCATCGAAGCAGGCGGCGGCTCGAGACTCAGGCGTATCAACGGCTCCACCGACAGGTCGGTGACTCTGGACCCACATGACGGGGTGACGTTGACGCTCAATACGTACGGTTTGTCGTCGTCCAAAATCGTGATTGTCACCGACGACGAGCTGCCCGCGAGCACCCCCGACGGCAGGCTCGAGCCCAACGACACTGTGAAGGTCTCGTGGTCTTTGTCGGGGTCCTGTGCCGTCGTGATCGTGCCCGTGCCGCTCGTTTGATTGGCAGCAATGGTGATGGACGTCAGCGAGCCGTGGTCGCCCGACTCTGCCGTGTTGTCGGTCAGCGTCACCGGGATCGACACGCTGCTCGACAGCGCCGCCGACAGCGTCGCCGTCACCGTCACCGACGAGCCTTCCGGCACCGGGTTCGGGGAGGCGGAGAGGGAGACCGTGGGCGGCGTCAGGGAATCGTCGACGAAGGTCAGTGTGATTTCGTCATTGGTTCCCGGCTCGATGCCGCTCGGCACTCCGGTCAGCGTCAGGGTGGCTTGCTCGTTGCCCTCCGTCGTCATGTCCGCCGCCGCAATCACCGTGATGGTCTTCTCCGTCTCGCCCGCGGCGAAGGTGACGCTCGTCGCGGACAGGGTGTAGTCCGCCGCGCTCGCCGTCGCGCCCGCCTTCACGCCGATTCCCACCGTGACGCTCTGGGTCCGGGCCGCGCTCAGCTGCACCTTGATGTCCTCGGGAGCGGTGTCGCTCTCGTACACCATAAGCGTGGCCAGTTCGAACGAGACGGTGGGGGGCGCCTGCGGCGTGCCGCTGACCTCCACATAGTTGCCAGGCACTATATCCGAGGGGTTGTTGGGGTAAGTGGTGAATGCCCGAATCCGGAACCAGTATTTGGCCCCGTTGGCGACCGTGTGGGAGCCACTATTACGCAAAGCATAGGTCCCAGTGAGCGTGTGACTGGTGGCGCTGGCGGCCAAGTTAGGCATGATTGCTACCCATTCGTTCGAGTCGGTTTCCGGAGCGGAGGCGCCGGCAAACCAGTCGATTTCGTAGCCGCGCGGCATTACACCGGTGCCCCAGGACGATGGCGCCTGCCAGTTCAGCGTCAGTTTTGCGTTTCCCGCCGTCACCTGCACGTTGCGCGGTTTGGTGGGGATGATCGGGTCCTGCGCCTCGGCCGGCGCGGCGGCGAACAGGCCGAGCGCGACGAGCAGCAGTGCAAGCGCAGAGAGAAGGGAAAAGCGAGCGCGCGTTAAAGAGAACGCCTGGCGAGCGCCGAAAAACGCAACTAAGACAAGAAGAAACCGCCTGGCGGAGGAAATCATGACTTCCTCTGAAAAACTGGACCTACGGAATAAAAAAAATGGGACTTCCTACCTTTTATCAAGCGTTAAATTTATATATATAGCGGGTTCAAATTTTTTTGAGATACCTCCTCGTTTTTCTGTTTGGAAGCCTGCCCGCGGTTTCTCTCAGGCGGCCTCTTTTTGCGGTTCCTTGAAGTTCTTGTCGAACAGCTCCCCTTTTTTGAGCAGGACGCAGGCTATACTCAGAAGACGGTCTCCGACACTGCGAAGAGACCTGGAATGACGAAGTCCCCGGG
>JAPOQQ010000088.1 GCA_026710625.1 Candidatus Dadabacteria bacterium
GTGCGCATCTATGGAGCATCCGCCGAGAAGATCGCTTTCAAGCGTGAATTCAATTCCGCTTTTCTCACCTACGGTCTTGAGTATTGACACGCTGATTTCGGTTACTTCGACTCCTATCCCATCTCCCGGGACTACTAGTATTTTAGGCAATGTCCGTTTTCCTCTGCATTTTCTGGTTTTTTCAGGGCATTAACCTACCTGAATGGCTGTTAATTCCGAACTCCCGCGGCCGCTTCGCAGGCATATGGGAATCAGGTTTGTTACCGGGCGACGCGGTTTATGAGCCTTCCAATTCCCTCGATTTCCACTTCCACTACGTCTCCCGGGCTCATGGGACTTATCCCGGAGGGGGTTCCGGTCGCTATTATGTCTCCTGGAAGAAGCGTCATCACCTTCGATATGAAACTTACGAGTTCAGGGACACTGAATATCAGATTTTTCGTGCTTGAGTTCTGCTTTACTTCGCCGTTTAGAAAAGTTTTTATGCGAAGGTCGGCGGGGTCGACTTCTGTCTCTATGAAAGGTCCGATCGGAGCGAACGTGTCAAAACCCTTGCCTCTTGTGAACTGTATGTCCTTTGCCTGGAGGTCTCTCGCGGTCACGTCGTTTATGCAGGTATATCCGAAGACGTATTCAAGCGCCTGGTCCCTTTCCACCATGTGGGCCTTTTCCCCTATCACGACCCCGAGCTCTCCTTCGTAATCGACCCTGCTCGACATGTGCGAGGGGTATTTTATATTTTCTCCGTGTGCTATGACCGTGGTGGAGGGCTTCATAAACAGCATGGGGTCTTCGGGAGGAGTTCTGTTCATCTCTCTTGCGTGATCTTCGTAGTTGAGCCCGACGGCTATGATTTTTGTCGGAAGACAGGGGGCAAGCGGCGCTATATCCGCGTAATCGTGATTTGTGTCCGTCACCGAGTATTTTCCGAAGATATCTCCTTTAATTTCAAAGACCGACCCGTCGATATATTCTCCGAACACCGGTTTTTCTTCTGTGTTTTTGAACCTGAGAAATTTCATCGCGCTTCGCTTAAATTTGGATTTATGTAAAAACCTGACAAGCCTTCATCTCATGTTGGAATACTAATTGCCAAGCAGAATACACAAATGGTGTGGAAACTAAAATCAACTGAAGAAAAACTTAGGAGGCCCCAAGCCGTATCTTGAGTCGCCATGCGTGGAATGAATACGAGATACTGTCTATTTCAGGTGTTTTTGCAGAAGGTCAAGCGCATCTGAAATTTCGCTCATATCCGGTAAATCACCATGGACCAAATTAGAAAACACGTTTGTATACGTGATATTCAAGGAATTGCGCCAAGTTTCAAAATTAGAAAATAGAGGTGCTTTTATTAGCGGTTCTTCAAAGTAATCGGAATGTTCAAATCCCCCTACTTTTTCATCCTCAATACACTTGTCACATAGCGACTTGAACTCATTGCTCGCGATAAAATCCTGATATTCGTCATGCCGTAAGATTAGGCATATATCATAAAGATGGCGGATACGGTTTGATAATCTGGCAATGGGATCATTGCTGTAACTATCCTTGATAACTCCGAGCATTTTTTCAATCAGTGTACGTTTTGGGGACAGTACTCTGATCGAGAAATTCTCAAGCCCGAACCGAGCGATTAAATCAGCCCTCTTTTTTCTAATCAGGTGTTCCGCGATAAGAGTTCGTATTTTCCGTATTTCAGATGGTTCGGGGTTGGCAAAGGCATTAATTTCAATTAGCAGTTCCCGGGGCACCTGTTCAAAACCACCGCTATCAATCTTGCAAGGATATTTGTAGACCGTTCTGCGGAATTTTGAACCCTTGGATTCCCGTTCGTCACCCTTAAGAGAAATGAGGTTTTGGGTAACGACATTTTCCACGTTTTTTAGCAATTTTTTCTTTGATTGTCTCCTTTTTCGCTGCTGCAGAGCACAGCCAAGTCAATATCTTCGGAAAAGCGGTCTATTAATCTATATGCTTTAGATAGAGATGTTCCTCCTTTAAAAACCACACTTTCTCTGTACGGAGATTCAGATAGAAGTTTAAGGGACATTGTTATCCAGTAATCTTTTTCGATGTAAGCATCCGGTATTCCAGCAGATTCTCCGGAGGCCTTTATCAGTTCATTGAAGATTTTATTGTCTTTGTGCAGATTCATTATCTAATGTTCCACTTTCTGGCCTCCGGCCACCGGGACTGATCCAGCTTCAGCTTATAAGTTGTTAAGGGGTTTAGGGATAGCACCAGACTGTCCGGCACGGATAGTTGCAACCTTGAAAAAAGCAGACAAACCAGCGCCCTGACTCTGGGAGGGTAGTAATCTTTCGCTAAAGATGCAAGCCGCAACTGCTCGAGGTCGGACAATTCTGATATGCGGCGGCGTATGATCTCCAGAGAGATATCTATATCCGAATCCTGTATCTTCCTTATGTCTTTCAGGGCGTCCAGATATTGCAGAAGCGGCACATCCTTTTCCTTTATAGGGATACGGCTCACAACCGTATCAACTCGGATCGTGCCGAATTCCTTTTTCTGGCTACTGCCTTTACAGGCAACGGTGACTACGCGGGACATCTGGGTCGTAAGTCCTAACCAGTTATAGAGATATGGGCCGGTTACATAGCCGCACAAACGGCCATCTTTATATAGCATTGAACGAATAATTTCTCCGTCTGAAGGCTTCATGGGGCCTAGAAGCCCCTTTTTAGATACATAGAAACGCCCCTTGGAAAAACGTTCAATTTTCCCATCTGAAACCATTCTATTTACCGTCTTGATAACTGCGCCCGGAGATTTTAAATAATCCGGCAGTTCTCGATAGCCAAATATCCTCCCAGCGGGCATTTTCTCAACGTTTTCCTGTACTGCCCTTGCAATGCTCATGTGAATCTCCTTGGCGTTAAAGTTACCTAAATCTTCAAAATATGCAAGTTTTTACTTCTAAAAACATGACATATTCTGAACCAAAGATTCCCAGTCTCTCTCTATCGCCAAGATTTGCTCGGCCACGAATTTAATAAATCACTTTTCTAAGAAAGAGTCCCTGAGGGGGAGCAGTGAAGACATTTTTTGTCTTCTGCCCCTCGGCGAGTATCTGCCCGAACCCTTTGGGGGAGAGTTTCCCCCTTCCAGTTTGCACGAGGGTCCCGGTTATCATTCTCACCATTCTTTTCAGAAACCCGTCCGCCTCTATTTCAATCAGTATTGTTCCTTCACGGGTTTTTTTGACCTGCACCCGTTTTACTGTGCGTACGGTGGTTTTCACCGTTATGTCGGCCGTGGCGAAAACGGAGAAATCCTGCGTTCCCTCAAGATATGCGGCGGCTTCTCTCATCTTTTTTGTATCAAGTTTCTCCTGGATGTTCCACACTCTGTTTCTCTGAAGTGCGGGGGGATGAGGCCTGTTGAAGATTCTGTATTCGTATACCTTGCTTCGGGAGCTGAA
>JAPOQQ010000089.1 GCA_026710625.1 Candidatus Dadabacteria bacterium
ATAGTTTCCGTCAATCTCGACTTTAACCTCGTTTACGCCCAGAAGCGGCTGGTTGGTTATATAGCGAACGGTACCGCCTATTGAGCCTGATCCGAAGAGTGTGCCCTGTGGTCCTCTCAGGGTCTCCACACGGTTAAGGTCAAAAAGATCGATGTCAGGAGTGAAAAGCGACAGTGATATAGGAGTTTCGTCAAGATACACGCCAACCTGTTCCTTTACGCCGGGCTGGTCCCGCACTATCTGTCCGGAAGAAATGCCGCGGATCGTAACCACGCTTTGGCCCGGCCCGAGGTTCTGTATGGAGAGTCCGGCAACGTTGCGGGAAAGATCCTCCAAGTTAGTGGTGTTAAGGCGCTTAATATCCTCTTCTGACTGGACATTCAGGGAAAAAGGCACATCCTGGGCAAGCTGAGCACGCTTGGTGGCAGTCACGATCATGCTCTGAAGCGTGTAACTAGCTTCCTCTACCGCACTAGGATTCTCCGTTTGTTCATCCTGTCCCTCCTGCGCAACCGCATTCAGGGAAAAAGCCAGTGCAAACGAGAAAACAAATGCAAAAATGGCTGCGTTAAGCCGAGTCCTAAAATTCATCTCCAAAACCTCCTTGAAATCAGCTGGGTGCCGTAACTAGTACTACCTACTATAATATTTTGCATTTTAACACATTCATTTCGGAATTGGCTAGAAAAAAGTGCCCAGGGCCGGACTCGAACCGGCACGGGAGATACTCCCGAGGGATTTTAAGTCCCTTGCGTCTACCAATTCCGCCACCCGGGCATTACGCTGAACAGAGTTCAGAACTGGAGGCGGCGCCCGGAATCGAACCGGGGTATAACGGTTTTGCAGACCGTTGCCTTACCTCTTGGCTACGCCGCCCCTGTAACATGGGATTTTAAATTTTACCGAAAAAAAAAGTTTTGTGAATCCTGGCAAGCGACAGATCCAGATTTCCTTACGGCTCTGGACTGATTTCGAAGCTTCCATCAATAACCGCCTTCCCCGACAGAAAGACTCTTTTCTCAAGGAGTCTTGTATTAACAAGGCCGCCTCTTTCTGACGCCTGGTAGCCCGTGAGTTCTTTTTTCCCGAGCCTCCGGCTCCAGAAAGGACAAAGGCAGCAGTGAGCAGACCCCGTAACCGGATCTTCCTCTATCCCGGCGTTAGGAGCGAAAAAACGCGATACGAAATCATAACGGTGAGAACTTGAAACACTCGTTATTATAAGTCCCCTGGAATCAAGCTTCCTGATGTGGGTGAGTTCCGGGACGGCGCTTCTTACCATCTCTTCGCTCTCATAAAGAGCGATGTAATCAAAGCGGTTTCTGCCCACGTAAAGAGGGACCCGGGGAATTGCCATAGGCAGGTCCTCCGGCATCTCAACTTCCCAAGGGTCCTCCGAGGGGAAATCCATCTCTATGAGATCGTTTTTTCTCCTCGCGGTAAGAATCCCGCTTTTCGTGGAAAACACGGCGTCTTCCATATCGGGAAGGATGCCGAGAGTGAAAAGGATATGGGCACTTGCAAGGGTGGCGTGTCCGCAAAGGTCAACTTCCATCTCGGGAGTAAACCATCTGAGTTCAAAAACGTCTTTTCTCTTGAGCAAAAAAGCCGTCTCTGAGAGATTTACCCGGGAAGCGATTTTCTGTTTTGTCAGATCCGGTATTTCTTTTTCAAGAATGCACACAGCGGCCGGATTCCCGGAATTCGGCCCGTCAGTAAAAGCATCAACGGTGTATACCCTCATCACTCCGGGAGTCTCGACGCACCGTGGTGGCCGGGGCGCCGCTTGAGAGTCAGAATAGCATCTTTTATACCCGAGAGCGTAAGGGGAAACATGCTGCCTTCGTAAAAATCGTCCAGCATGCCTATGCTTTCAGTCCACTTCCATTCATCTCGCGGCACGGGGTTAAGCCACACTGTAAAAGGATACTTCGCCTTTATCCTGTTAAGCCACATAAGGCCCGGCTCATCGTTATTGTGTTCAACGCTTCCATTGGGATAGACAAGTTCCCAAGGGGACATGGAGGCGTCACCAACTATAACGCACTTGTAATCGCCGTTGTATTTGTTGAGCACCGAGAAAGTGGGAATCCTCTCGCTGAAACGTCTTGCGTTGTTTTTCCATACGGCCTCGTATATGCAGTTGTGAAAGTAGTAGAATTCAAGGTGCTTGAACTCATGCTTGGCGGCAGAGAAAAGCCTTGAGCAAAGCTCAACATGATCTTCCATTGAACCTCCGACGTCAAAGAACATAAGAACCTTGACGTTGTTCTTGCGCGAGGGGACGAATTCAAGGTCAAGCAGCCCAGCGTTTTTTGAAGTCCTGTCGATCGTCTTCTCAATGTCAAGCTCCTCCCCCACCCCCTCTCTCGTGAGAACCCTGAGCTTTCTCAAGGCCATTTTCATGTTCCTCACATTTAATTCCACCGAATCGTCGAGATCGCGAAACTCTCTTTTGTCCCACACCTTGACGGCCCGCCTCTGCCTGCCCCCGTCCTGCCCTATTCGAACACCGGCGGGATTGTAACCGTATGCTCCGTAGGGAGAAGTGCCTCCTGTGCCTATCCATCTGTTCCCGCCTTGGTGGCGTTTTTTCTGTTTCTCGAAAATCTCCTTCAACCTCTCCATCAATTCTTCAAGCCCACCCATGGAACGGATCATCTGCTTATCCTCTTCGGAGAGAGCGTTCTCGAAGTTTTTGCGCAGCCACTCAAGAGGAATCTGCATAAACTGCTCGGTATCGGCAAGCTGAGCCCCTCTGAAGTAAGCGGAAAAAAGTTTGTCGAACCTGTCCAGATGCCGCTCGTCCTTCACCATTACGCAGCGGCTTAGATAGTAAAAATCGGTCGTGTCGTAACCGATCACGTCGCGGTCAAGGGCTTCGAGAAAAGTAAGATACTCCTTTAGGGTGACGGGAAATCCGTCGTTTTTAAGCAGCAGGAAAAAATCAAGAAACATGAACTTGTCCCCCTACCTTCTGAATCTTCGCCTGATCGCCTCGAGCATTTCGTAGTCCGCCTCGTTCTTGATAAGCGCACCCGAGTAAGGCGGAAGGCTCTCTTCAATATCCACTCCCGGGAGTTCCCCCGCGGCCACGCGGTCGGCCGCAAGCAGTTTTATCCAGTCTATAAGTTCGCTCGTGGAGGGTTTTTTCTTAAGACCGTCAATCTCTCTTACGGAATAAAAGAGGGCGAGCGCGTTATCCATGAGCTTGCGCTCAAGATCGGGGTAATGCACCTTAACTATTTTCTCAAGAGTATCGCGGTCGGGAAAAGCTATGTAGTGAAAAAAGCACCTTCTCAAAAAAGCGTCCGGAAGTTCTTTCTCGTTATTTGAGGTAATTATCACTATGACTCTTTTAACCGCCCTTACGGTTTTTTTGAGTTCGTAGCAGTAAAACTCCATCCTGTCTAGTTCCAAAAGAAGATCGTTTGGAAACTCTATGTCCGCCTTGTCTATTTCGTCAATCAGAAGCACTAACTGTTCAGGACTCTCAAAAGCCTCCCAGAGCTTTCCTTTCTGTATGTAGTTCGAGATATCGTTTACCCTCTCGTCTCCGAGCTGAGAGTCGCGAAGCCTGGCAACGGCGTCGTATTCGTAGAGACCCTGCTGGGCAGTTGTGGTGGACTTTATGTGCCAGGTTATAAGGGGCTTTCCAAGAGCTTTTGCGACCTCAAACGCAAGCATGGTCTTGCCCGTTCCCGGTTCGCCCTTAACAAGGAGCGGACGCTCAAGCGTAATGGCCGCATTAACAGCCACGGCTAAGTCTTTTGTAGCTATGTAATCGTTTGTGCCTTTAAACTTCATTTTTCACCCACCCGAGAGGAATCGCAAAAACTTCCCCCTACTTATTGAATACGATTGTCCTGTCTTTGTAAATCAAAATCTCCCGGTTTATATGGGACCAGATCGCGTTTGAAAGAACCAGCTTCTCAAGATCCTGCCCCTTTCTTACGAGGTCGTCTATCGAATCATCATAATTAACCTTTATGACATCCTGCTCTATTATTGGTCCCGAATCGAGTTCCTCGGTTACGTAATGACAGGTTGCTCCGACCACCTTAACCCCTCTTTCATACGCGGAGTGATAAGGGCGCGCCCCAGGAAAGGCAGGAAGAAACGAATGGTGGATATTGATCATTCTGTGGGGGTAATGCGATACGAAATTCCCGGTAAAAATCTGCATATACCTTGCAAGCACTATGAAATCCACATCGTAGCGGCGAAGAAGCTCAAGTTGCTTAGCCTCCACTTCTTCCCTGTTGTCCTTTACGTCTTCGAACACATAGAAATCCGCTCCATGAAGACCTGCCACATCCCTGAGATCCGGATGATTACTTATCACAAGAGGCATCTCAACGTTCCATTCCCTGGCGCGGAGTCTGTAAATTATGTCCGAGAGGCAGTGGGGAAGCTTGGAAACGAAAACCGCCATGCGCGGCACGTCCCCCGTAAAGAAAACCTCGAATTTCATGTTGAATTTCTGCGCCACTTTCTCACGGAAAATCTCTTCTGTTTCCTCGCGGGAGAGAGTAAAGCCGTCCATCCCCCACTTGGCACGGATAAAGGTCACCATGTCGGCCGTATCGACGCAATGCTGCAGCGCGTGGATATTACCTCCGTATTTGAATATAAAGTCGGTGACCGCGTGAACCAGACCGGGACGGTCCGGGGAGTGCACCAGCAGAATTGCTTCTTCCTGTTTTTCCGGCATTTTCGGTTAAAATCCGTTTCCTGGTTTTTGATGCCTTCCGCCTATAAGGCTACGACCAAGGCTCCTTGTAGTAGTAGGTAAAGTTAGCGACCTTCGGCCGTTCCGTCCACCCTTTTTTTCTGTAAAAGCCCCGCAGATAAGACGGCTTGTCCTTGCCGTTGGTCACCATCAGACGGTAAACATCCCTTTTTTTGCCCTCTTCCATGACTGCCTCGATAAGGCGGCTCCCCGCGCCCATTCCGCTTGCCGAAGGACTTACGAACAGGTCCGAAACATAGCCCTCGTAGCTTCCAAGCATAACGAACGGTACCCAGTGAACGGTAGTGAACCCGACAACCCTTCCCCCGGAATCACAGGCCACGTACATGGTGTGTCCTTCCGTATCTCCGTCGGCTTGAAGTATGAGATCCCGAATCGGAGACGACACTTCCTCAATCGGAAGGGAGTTCCTTCTCTCAGACCAGCCGATCTCTTTTAGTATCAGGGCCATCCCTTCCGCATCGTCGCCGGTGGCTTTTCTTACGGTGACTTCTTTCAAAGTTCTCCCTGCAAAATTATCACTGTTTCTTTTTTCCCAAGGTTTCAACCAGAGCCCCGAGGCTCTCCAAAACCCCCGGGCTGCGCAGAATTCTCGGAAGTTCCCTGTCTACCTCGGCACAAGCTCCTTCCATATTCGCCACGACCTCGCGGCGAAGAGCCCTTTTAGAGAAAGCGTAGCCGGGAATAAGTGACGGGCGGTATTGCCCAGCGAACTCAACACAGTGAGAAAGAAGCTTGTCCGCTTCTTGGCTTTCATCGAAAAAGCCGAGCCTGACAGCGTCGCGGGGTTCGTAAAGAAAGCCTGTTGTCATTACCTGCTGCGCGATTGCCGTACCCAGCACGTAAAGCACGATCTGGGCTATCGCCGAAGGAATGGGAAAACCTATGGTGATTTCATTAAGACCGAACCTTGCCCCTGAATCAACGCATACCCTGTAATCGCAGCAAAGCGCCAGTATAAGTCCACCTGCTATCGCGTGACCGTTTACCGCAGCCACAACAGGTCTTTCATAAGTAAAGACCCGAAGCAAGGCCCCGCGAAAACGCTTGTACCACTGCCAGATTTCCTCTTCGTCCCCAGCGGTAAAAAGCGAAAGATGGTACTTAAGATCAAGGCCAGCGGAAAAAGCTCTCTGAGAAGAGGTAAGCACCACGGGGCTTTCCGTGTGATCGCTCTCAAGCGTCGTGAAAGCCTCGTCAAGATCACTGAAGAAACCCTCGCCTATGACGTTCATCGGGCTTGAGTTCATGCGCACGACCGCGACGTCGCCTATTTTTTCAATTTCCCAGCTCATAATGTTTCTCAATCCGCGCGAAAGCCGGAATCAAGCCGTTTTGCCTCCAGAGAGTCGGCTCCATGAATCCCTAAGGGAAACCGTTCTGTTAAAAACGGGAGCCCCGGGAGCTGAATCCACGGAATCAAGTATGAAGTACCCCTTCCTCTCAAACTGGTAGTTAATCCCCCACAGATCTTGCACATTCACAAAAGCCGGTTCGGCCACGCAGTTCTCGAGCGTCTTAAGGGAATCGGGATTCAGGAATTCGGTGAATTCCCTCTGCTTGTCAGCCATTGGGTTCGGAACGGTGAAAAGTCTGTCGTAGAGCCTTACGGTCACCCTCGAAGCGTTTTTCGCGCACACCCAGTGTATGGTGCCTCTTACTTTCCTTCCGTCAGGCGCACTTCCGCCTCTTGTGTCGGGGTCGTATTCACAGTGAACCTCGGTTACCTCTCCGGTCGTCGGGTCACGCTCAAAACCCACGCACCTCACTATGTAGGCGTAGCGCAGGCGCACTTCGGAACCCGGGGAGAGTCTGTAGAATTTTTTCGGCGGATCCTCCATGAAATCATCCCTTTCAATAAAAAGTTCTTTTGAAAAAGGAACTTTTCTTTTTCCCATGGAGGGATCTTCCGGATTGTTTACCGCTTCGAGTTCCTCTTCTGTATCTTCGGGATAATTAATTATCACCACTTTCAGCGGGTCAAGCACCGCCATAACCCTCTGCGCCCTTTTGTTAAGATCTTCCCTTACGCTGTGCTCGAGAAGCTCCATGTCTATCACGCTGTCCTGTTTCGTGATACCTATTTTCCGGCAGAAATCCCTTACCGACCCAGGCGTGTACCCTCTTCTGCGCAATCCCGAGATCGTGGGCATCCTGGGGTCGTCCCACCCGCTTACATATCCCTCGGAAACCAGCTTCATGAGATTTCTCTTGCTAAGAACCGTGTAGCTGAGGTTGAGCCTCGCAAACTCGATCTGCTGGGAATGATATATGCCGAGCTGGGCGATAAACCAGCCGTAAAGAGGCCGGTGGTCCTCAAACTCAAGGGTGCAGAGCGAATGGGTAATGCCCTCAATGGAGTCACTCTGTCCGTGGGCCCAGTCATACATCGGATAAATGGACCAGTCATCCCCGGTACGGGCGTGAGACTCCTTCATTATGCGGTACATGACCGGGTCGCGCATGTTCATATTGCCCGAAGCCATGTCTATTTTCGCCCGAAGCACGTACTGTCCATCGTCGAAATCCCCGTCTCTCATCGCCCGGAAAAGCTTCAGGTTCTCCTCAACGGATCTCTCCCTTGAAGGGCTCTCCCTGCCGGGTTCCGAAAGTGTTCCCCTGTATTCTCTTATCTCCTCAGCGCTCAGGTCATCCACGTAAGCTTTCCCCTCGCTTATCAGCCTCAGGGCGTATTCATAGAGCTGCTCGAAATAATCAGAGGCGTAATAGATCCTGTCTTCCCAGTCAAACCCGAGCCACCTGACGTCTTCCTTGATGGCCTCTTCATATCTTACGTCTTCCTTTGAGGGGTTGGTGTCGTCAAAGCGCAGGTTGCACGTTCCGCCGAATTCCTCGGCTATACCAAAGTTAAGACATATGGATTTCGCATGACCTATGTGGAGATAGCCGTTGGGCTCGGGCGGAAAACGGGTAACGGGCTTTGTTATGCCGGCCTGAAGATCACTTCTTATCCTGACCCTTATGAAATCCTCGGATTCCGGGGATCCATCTTTGTCCGTCTTCGATTTCATGGTTAAGCGCGATAACACCCACAGAACAAGAGGGTGAGGTTCCGGGTTGCGGACCCGAGGGGGTCCCCTTTTTCCTTCCGGGCGGTTCCACGCGGCAGGGAAAACCGCACTACTTCCATTTTATGTTGCACCCGATGCTCGGAATCTGCTCCCATTCAATTGCCTGGCCCGCTATAATGGAGTCGAGTGCCTTACGCATATCCTTTCCTGTAACCGGTTTTCCGTTTCCAGGTCTTGAGTCGTCAAACTGCCCCCTGTAAATGCATTTCAGATCCCGGTCATAAACGAAAAAATCGGGGGTGCAGGCGGCGTCATAGACTCTGGCAACTTCCTGCGTCTCATCGAACAGGTAGGGAAACGAGTATCCCTTTTCCTCCGCGACTTCCTTCATTCTCTCGGGAGAATCATCAGGATAGTTATCAACGTCGTTTGAATTTATCGCTACAAAGGAAACTCCCTTGGAAATGTACTCATCGGCGACTTCCACCAGCCCATCCTGCAGGTGCTTTACGTAAGGACAGTGATTGCATATAAACATAAGCACCGTAGCAACATCCGACCTGAGATCGCCAAGCGACAGTTCGCTGCCGCTTACGACATCCGGCAACCGGAAGTCAGGAGCCTCGCTCCCCAACGGAATCATCGTCGATAGAGTCTTAACCATCTTTTTATCTTCTCCTGGTTCTTAGGTTATTTGTCAGTGAAACCGATCCGCTTGTGCGAACCGTCGCAAAACGGCTTGTTCTCAGAAGCCCCGCAGCGGCAAAGATAGTAAGGGTCATCTCCTGAGAGCCCTGAATCATCCTCAACGCAAAGTTCAATATCTCCGCAAACCTCGTAGGGACCGTTTTCAAGCGATTTTATAACTGCGTCCCCTTCCTTGGCAGGAACAGAAGACTCGGCAGGGGAAAGGCTGCTTTCAAACCCCACCTGCTTGTGCGAACCGTCGCAAAACGGCTTGTTCTCAGAAGCTCCGCAGCGGCAAAGAGCGATTTTCTTTTTTATCGCGAGTCCGCTCCCCTCCCCGTCTTCAAGCAACTTGAGGTCGCTTACAATCAGGGGACCGCCATCCATGATCTCTATTTTGGTTTTTTCGCTCATATCGGGCTATTGGTTAAGGTAATTCGCCGCCCCCTCGGACAGCTTCCACTTACGTCTGAGTTTACATTTTTTCGACAATCATTGCTATACCCATACCGCCTCCCATGCACAGAGAAACCATCCCATATCCGCCGGGGCGGACATTTTCAAATTCATGAAGAAGCTTTACGAGCAGTACCGCCCCCGTGGCCCCCACAGGGTGCCCGAGCGCTATGGCTCCGCCGTTTATATTCAGTTTCTCCTCCGCAATGGGAAAATCGCTCAGCACAGCGAGGGACTGCGCCGCGAAGGCCTCGTTGAGTTCAACCAGATCGATATCGTCGATTCCGAGCCCGGCCTTGTCAAGAGCCATGCGCATTGCGGGAACCGGACCGATTCCCATAATCGCAGGGTCGACACCGGAAATCGCGTAGGATTTAATCGACGCAAGCGGATTCAGACCCAGTTTTTCCGCTTTGCTCTCAGACGTGACGATCAAGGCAGCGGCTCCGTCGTTAATGCCCGACGAGTTTGCCGCGGTGACCGTGCCGTCTTTCTTGAAAACCGGTCTTAATTTCGAGATATTCTCAAGCGTAACGTCCGGCCTCGGGTGCTCGTCAGTGTCAAACTGAACGGAACTGCCCCTTCGTCCGGGAACAGATACCGAAACTATCTGGGAAGCAAATTTCCCGTTCTCCATCGCGGCTTTGGCCTTCATCTGGCTTGAGTAAGCGAATTCGTCCTGGCGCTCCCTTGATATTTCATATCTCTCCGCAAGGTTCTCCGCAGTAACGCCCATGTGGTAATCGTTAAACGCATCCATGAGCCCGTCACACAGAATTCCATCCACAAGCTCATCGGAAGGCGTTGACATCTTATATCCCCATCTGGCTTTCCTAAGATAGAAGGGAGCCACGCTCATGCTCTCCATCCCTCCTGCCACAACGCATTCGCAGTCACCAGACTTTATGGCCTGGGCGGCATTTACGACGGACTGGAGGCCCGAACCGCAGACCCTGTTAACGGTAATCGCGGGGGTTTCGGCTTTTAATCCGGAATTAATCGATACCTGCCTCGCCGGGTTCTGCCCTTGCCCCGCCCCCAGTATATTGCCCATTATGCAGTCATCCACCTGTTCGGGCGGCAGGGACGCCCTGTTTATAATCTCCTTGACGACCGCCGTCCCAAGATCGACCGCGGAAGTATCCTTAAGCGTTCCTCCGAACGTCCCTATCGCGGTTCTAAGAGGCTCTGAAAGCACAACTTTTTCCATTGCTACTCTCCTTTGAACTCAGCTGTCCTCTTCTCAACAAACGCACTCATTCCCTCAACCCTGTCATAGGAATCAAAACACTGAAATCCCGTTTCCATCTCGTACGCGAGTCCTTCGGAAAGTCCCGTCTCGGATCCCTGGTTTATAGCTTTTTTCGCGTAACTGACGGCAAGCGGACTGTTGCGCGCGATCTGCCGGGCTATTTTCATGACCTCATCCATAAGTTCTTCCTGCTCTACTACCTTATCCACAAGCCCGAGGGCAAGCGCTTCAGCCGCGGTGACCATCTCTCCGGTAAAAATCAGTTTCTTGGTCTTTCCAGGCCCTATAAGCTTGGTTGATCTCTGGGTTCCTCCCCAGCAGGGAAAGAGGCCAAGCTTGGTTTCGGGAAAACCCACGCGGGCATTTTCGGAGGCAACCCTTATATCGCATGCAAGCGCAAACTCAAGCCCTCCCCCCAGGGCATATCCGTTTATCGCGGCTATAACGGGAAAAGATGCCTGCTCCAGATAGTCAAAAGCTCCTCTTCCCAGGGCACAGTAATCCTTGAAGTCATCCGCTGTCATTTGACTCATCTGCCTTACGTCGGCCCCGGCGACAAAAGCCTTTCTTCCGGCTCCGGTCACAACCAGCACCTTGAGATTCTCAGCGGGCAGCTTTTCGGTCACAAATTCTTTAAGCTGTCGTAAGGTTTCGCCATTAAGGACATTCATAGACCTCTCTTTGTTAATCGTCAACACTCCCACACCATCATCAGTGCTTTCAAACAAAAGATCCTTGTACATTTATGCCTCCTTTACTTTCTGCCGTATTCAAAAAAGCCTTTTTTCGTTTTTCTGCCCAGATGGCCGGCCCTCACCATTTCCTTAAGCAGCGGAGCGGGCCTGAACTTCGGGTCTCCATATTCTGTGTAGAGAACGTCAAGTACGCTCAGGGTAACGTCGAGTCCTATAAGGTCCGCAAGCGCAAGCGGCCCTATGGGATGATTCGCTCCCAGCTTCATAGCGTTATCGATCTCCGCCGCCGCCGCGACACCTTCGTCAAGCATGAAAATTGCCTCGTTTATCATCGGCAGCAGAATCCTGTTTACAACGAATCCAGATCTGTCTTTCGCCATAATCGGATATTTATCAAGACTCCGCGCGAATTCCATCGTCTGCTCAAGGGTCTCAGGGGATGTTTTGGCAGTATTGATCACTTCGACCAGCTTCATTATCGGTGCGGGATTAAAGAAGTGCATTCCAACGACTTTTTCGGGCCTAGAGGTGTTCATGGCAAGCTCCGTAACCGAGAGGGTCGATGTGTTAGTGGCAATAATGGTGTCTTCTCCGCTGTTCTCCTCGATCTTGGCGAAAACCGCCTTTTTAAGGTCCATATCCTCGCTTGCGGCTTCAATCACGATATCCGCACCGCGGAAATCACCGTAGTCTTCGGTCGGGTGAATACTTGAGACGATCAGGGTGACCTGCTCATCGTCGATTTTGCCTCTTCGTGCCAGTCTGCCGAGGCTTTTTTCTATTTTTGCGACCGCATCCTTCGCAATATCTTTTTCAATATCCAAAAGAACGACGTTTTTCCCCGATGAGGCGACAAGTTCGGCTATGCCTGAACCCATAGTGCCAGCTCCCACGATACCTACAGTGTTTATGTTTGACTCGGACATGCTTTTGCCTCTGCTTGAAATAGTTATAAATGGGGAATTATACCACCTTAGAGCGACTCGGAAAGAACCTGCCTGGCGATAATGATCCTCTGTATCTCAGAGGTTCCTTCATATATCTCCGTTATTTTGGCGTCGCGGAAATGCCGTTCCACCGGATAATCGGTCGTATATCCGTTTCCTCCGTGTACCTGAATGCCCTTGGTCGCCACCCACATCGCGGTCTCCGAAGCGTAGAGCTTGGCCATGGAGGAATGCTTGGCGTATTTTTCTCCGCGGTCCTTCATCAAGGCCGCCTTGTAGGTAAGCAGCCTCGAGGCCTCGATCCTAGTCGCCATGTCGGCAAGCATGAACTGTATCCCCTGAAAATCTGAGATCTTCTTGCCGAAAGCCTTTCTTTCCTGAGAATACCGCGTCGAGGAGTCAAGGACCGCCTGGGCTATCCCAACCGCCTGGGCCGCGACCCCTATTCTTCCCGCATCAAGCGTTTTCATGGCGACCTTAAAACCCTCTCCTTCTTCGCCGAGGACCCGGCTCGCCGACACCTCGCAGTCCTCAAAGACAATCTGCGACGTGCTCGTTCCCTTTATTCCGAGCTTGCTTTCCGATTTTCCAAGAGAGATTCCGGGAGCGTCAAGATCGACGATAAATGCCGTGATCCCACTGCTTCGTTTCGTTTTATCGGTCTTCGCGAAAACCACGGCGACTTTCGCCTCACAACCGTTTGTAATCCAGCTTTTCGTTCCGTCAAGGATGTAAACCCCGCCTTTTTTCACGGCGCTTGCCTTTATGCCTGCCGCATCCGAACCCGACTCGGGTTCACTAAGAGCAAAGCACCCTATGGCGTCCCGGCACATCCGCGGCAGGTATTTTTCCTTCTGCTCCTCGGTGCCAAAATCAATAATCGGAGCGCACGCAAGGGAATTATGGGCCATAACTATCGTTCCGGTTGAAGCGCAGGCCCGGGATATCTCCTCAAGGGCTATCACGTATGAGAGGCAATCAAGGCCGCTTCCACCGTAGCGTTCTTCAATGAAATGGCCCATAAAGCCCAGATCGAACAGTTTCTCCACGATTTCCCAAGGAAAAGCACTGGTTTTGTCAATTTCGGAGGCAACCGGTTTGATTTCTTTTTCGGCAAACTCCGAGACGAGATTTTTGATTAGACGCTGCTCTTGCGTAAGAGACGAAGCGAGCATGGTGTGCGATTCCTTTTTTTAGGACTTGGGTATGCGGAAATTTTAATTCACCCCTCTATAAAAGGCAAAAACGTCTACTTCATTTCGTTATTTCGCATTCAAACCAGATTTAAAAAGATTCCGGGTTTCTAAGAACAAATCAGGGAAATTTTGTCCAAATAATAAATGTTCTAGACACGAAGGAAATTCAAGGTTTGCAGTAACGCTTGACATTGTTATAGACAATTGTACAATTCTAGCCCCAAAAGGTGGTAATATTGGATATAGTGATTGATACGTCGGCAATTATCGCAGTGATCATAGGAGAATCCGAGAAAGACGCGATTGTCTCCGCCACGTCGGGGCAAGAGCTTATCGGCCCCGGTTCCATACCATGGGAAGTCGGAAATGCTTTCACCGCAATGATGAAACAGGGCCGGATTGAAGTTGAGGAAGCCCGGAAAGGCCTGCAGATTTTCGACCGCATCCCGCTGCGATACGTTCACATCGACATGGAAAACGTCATGTCTATCGCAGCTAAATCTAAGACATATGCGTACGACGCGTATTTTTTGGATTGTGCCGTGCGGTATCGCGCCCCCTTGTTGACACTGGATATTGCAATGAAAAACACAGCAGACCAACTCGGCATTAATCTCTTAAATGTGGAGGCATAAGATGGAAATCTACTCATACTCGGAAGCCAGACAAAAGCTATCTAGCGTTTTAGATAAAGCAGAGTCAACTGGAAAAGTATTGATACGTCGAAGAGACGGCAGGACATACGCTCTGGTGCCGGAACATGCAACGACTTCTCCTCTAGATGTTCCGTCTGTAAAAGCGGATATTTCTACCAAGGAAGTCATCTCGCTTATAAGAAGCGAGCGAGGCAGAACGAGAGGGGAATAACATCTCAAGAATTCAGAGGAGGCAGGGCGCCGTCAGCATTCGCGTCGAACTTCATGAGAAGCGGCGGCAGGAGAAGGAAATCGGCCATCAGGGCCAAAGTGATTACAAGCGCTGTGAGCTTGCCCATCGCTGAATTGAGTTCGAAATTGGAAAAACTCACCACGACAAAGCCTGCCACGAGTACAAGCGATGTCGTAAGCAGTGCCTGACCCACGGTCCGGAAGGCAGTCAGTACCGCGTCAGGAGATGTGTAACCGAGTTCGCGTCGGGTACGCTGGTACCTGCTGAGAAAGTGGACAGTATCGTCGACCACGATACCCAACGTCATGGCCGTTACCATTGAAAGCGATATGCCCACTTGTCCGACTGTCAAACCCCATATACCGAAGCCCAATGCCCCGGGAATCAGGTTTGGGACCATGCTCGTGACTCCGAGTCGCCATGATCGCAGTGCGAAGATGAGGATAAAGGAAATTCCAACGAGGGCAAGCGTGGTTCCGACTAGCATGGAGATGATATTTCGGCGGCCGAGATTGGCAAACATCAACGTGGTGCCGGAGCTCACCGTACCGGCAATATTCGGCGCGTGGTCTTCGAGCCATTTCAGTGCGCGCTGATCAAGCGCGATCACTTCGTTTGATGAGAGCGTCTGCGTTCTCACTATCATCCGGGTAGCTGACTTGTCGACGTCGATCTGATTGTTGAGATCAAAACCATAGGGGAGAGAGATCTCGTAGAGAAGCAGGTACTGCGCAGCAAGCTCCCGGTTTGCGGGTAGCCGGTAATAGGCGGGATCGTCTCCGTTCATGCTCTTGTTTAGCCGTCGGAAGATATCGGTGATGACGTTTACGTGTATCGTTTCAGGCTGCCCCCTGTACCACTCGGCAAACGCTTCGACATCGGAGAGATACGCCGGGTCGCTGATCCCGCCCGGGGAGCGCGATGGAAGCGAATACTCCATGGCATACAAACCGGAGAGGTTATCCACGATGAATTCAGAGTCTTTTCGGAATTCGACGCTCTCGTCAAAGTAGTGGAGGAAGACGTCGTTTAGCTCGTTCTGGGAAATCGATGCCACAAGAACTACCACGATTAGCCCGGAACCCCAGAGCAATTGCCGACTTCGGCGTACCACGAACTTGCCGAACATGGCTATCAGAGAATTCTCTCGGGGCAGGGATGCGCGTACCCGAAGCGGCAGCAGCGAGAGCAGCGCCGGCAGAAAAGTTACGGAGAGTACGAACGCTGCACCGACCCCAAATGCAACGAAGGTGCCCAAATGACGAAAAGGGGGCGAATCGGAGAAGTTCAAGCTCAGAAAGCCGATCGTGGTGGTCAGGCTCGACAAGAAAACCGGCTGAAGGTTCACCCGCATCGACTCGACAATCGCATCCCGTCTGGTCCTGCCGCCGCGATTCTCAGACGTGCCGGACGCCGCATCATGCATGTAGTTGACAACGGCGGAATAGATGTGGACGCAGTTGGCAATAGCCACTGTCAGTACGACGACCGGGGCAACCGCCGAAGGCGATGTCATTGGTAGCCCTACCCAGCCCCCGACACCCACAGCGGTCATTACCGACATCACCACAACGAGCATTATTGCAAACGTTCCTGAAAATCCCCGCGTCAGCAGCAGGAGCATGAACGCCATTGCCAAGAAACTCACCGGGATGAGCGTCTTGAGATCATCCAGCGATACATCCATAAAGGCCTGGTTAAAAATCACCATTCCAGCCAACAATACATCAATGCCGGGGAAACGCTCCTGAAACTCATTCGCGAGTTTCCGTGAATGCTCAGCAACCTCTGCACCTTCGCGCATCTGATCCTCGCCCGGCAACTGCAATGTGACGTTTATTCCCGAAACACCGCCGTCGCGTGCCAGCAGGCGCCCCGCGAGAGCCGGTTCCGCCAAGGCGATTGCGCGAATCCGTGACCGCTCTTCGGCATCACTGAAAGCACTCTCGTCCACAAGTTCACGCACCAGTATCTCGTCGCCGTCGGCTGCGGTATGCTGAAAGTTGGTAATGGAATCGACGCGGCTCGCGAATGGGATCTGCCAAGCCCGTTCAGTTAGCCATTCCGTAGCTTCAAGGGCAAGAGCCGACGTGGCGTCCCGGTCCTCCGGCACGATGGCGAAAAGGACATTGTCTCTCTTGCCGTATGTGTCCTCCATCGCCTGGTACGCAAGGAGCTGAGGGTTGTTTTTGGAAAAGTAGATGCGGTGGTCAGTCGAAAACTCAAGCAACAACGTGCCGCTTGTTGCAATCCCGGTCAAGACAATGGCGGCGATAATGATCGGCCACCGCAGCATGATGGCCCAGTTACCCAGCCGCGACTCTATCTCACTCAGCAATTTCATTATTGCCAAAACAGGGGATTTGACTTGCGCTCAGCACTAAGGGACACGCCCCCACTTTCTGGGTCATGGGTTATAGAAACGGTCAAGGACATCGGTATTCCGCCGTTTTTCATGGGCTTGATGAATCCAACTTACGGAGACTCTCCGTGCGTCTAGTGGTATATTCCCGCAATTTCAGCTGCAGTCACTCCGGCGGGCGATAAACCGGACAGGGCGGTCCAGAAATCCTCTCTACCGTATCCGCTTTAGCGCTGTTTTGGTAAAGTCCTTGGCGTCGAGATCGGTCCCGAACTTGTAGTCTGACCATAGCAGCACGGTGCTCTTGCCCGTCAGCAGGTTTATCATCGTTATAGTGCTGCTGCGCCAAAATCGATCAAGGTATTTTGCATAGCCCTCCACGACCATCGTCTTGAGGTGCTCATCCCTGCGATCGAAGTAGTGGACCCGAATTGTTCGAAGTTCCTCGCGGTCGAGCCAAACCAGCTGGCGTGAGTACCCGGAATCCTGGCTTTTCGGGATACGCTCCAGAACCAGGCACTTGAGATCACCGCAGGGCTCTTCGCGGATGAACCGGTGAGTAAATTTCCCGACCTCAACTGCTCCCATGTCCTCGTAGGAGAATTCGCTGCCCATGAAAGAGCCGGACTGTTTCGAGGCGCTGATGCCTTTCACCCGCTTAAGAGCGGGAAGATAGAGCCACTGTTTGTCTGGGCCGGTCTTGTGGGCGTGGACGAGAAAGGCGGTTCCTTTGACATCCCGTGGGTGGTCAAATACAAACAAGGTTCGATCGCCGTCCTCCTGGGCTTCCATGACCTTGAGGCGGAGTGAGCGCTGGGTTTCTTTCCCCTGTTTATTACGTAGCGTCATGGTCAGGCTTGCGGTAAAATTGCCGAAACCCTTCTGGCGCTCACGAGATTCTGTCGCAACTCTGAGACCCGCTTCCTCAGCGGTACCGCTCAGGAGATCTGAATACGACTCAGCCGGCCAGAAACAAATTGCAAGAAAGCTTCCAAGGACCGCAAATATTGTGCGTGGGATTGAAAACCTAATCATTGGTTCCTCCTGCTAATGGATATAAACAAAACCGGAGACATAGTCAAATCTTGTGTATAGAGGCATGACCAAGCGGCAGCCTGACTATATGATTTCACCTCGATTCCATATAGGCATGGAGGTGCTGTTCAACATCGAGTGGCGCCCGGTGGAGAAGGGATAGGACCGCAGCCGAGCGAATTGAACCGTGGCTGACAGCTTGCCGACACGGTCGTCCCCTGTTTCACGCTTCGGCAGCCCTGACAATACAAGTACCAAGAAATCATTGATGCAGTTGATTTCGGGTCCCGGACCGATTCAGAAACTGTAGGCCAAATTGATCTTTATGTAGCTGTCGCGCCGCACGTAGTATATGAAATCGTCTTCGTCGATATCCAGAAAAGCTGAGGTCTCAATATGCAGCAACCAGTTGTCCGAGGAAAGGCGGCGCTTGAACTCGCCCGCGAGGACGCGACTGCTTTTGTTGAGGGAGCCCAAAACGCTGACGACAAATTCGGTGCTCTGCGGGTCGTTCAACCCGAGACGCGCGGCAATGAACAGGTCGTTCTCGAATGCATTGGTTGCCCAGCGGCCACGTCCGTCGTAAGCCCATTCGGCAAACAGGATCAGATCAGAGTTTGAACCCAATATGGAATAGAATGTGTACTCGCTACCCAAGATAAAAGCTATGTAGTCCTCTTCCTCTAAAGTATTGAGGTGCTGGATGTACCTGCTGTTCTTCGCGCCGGCGCGGTAGATTGCTTCCAGCTTGAGCAGCAGGGAACCCCTTGTAAGCTGGGCATCCACACCGAATTGACGAATCTTCTCGTAATGTGGAGCCAGGACCAATCCGGAGTCGAGAAATATCGGTAAAAGGGTGGGTTCTCGGTTCGTACCGTTGAACAGGCTGAGACCAATCTCGAGCGGTCCTAATAAGCCGCTGTACCGGCTGGCAAGATCAACATGCCACTTTTTCGCGCCGGATTCGTATGAAATCATATCCTGGTCCACAATGAACTCATACCGCTGGCGACCACGCGAGCCCGGATAGATGCGCGCGCGGTGCCATGTCATCGCGAATAATTCCAGCGCTCCCCAGTCACCCGACCAGGTGAAATGGGCCATTGGCTGACCCATCTTTATCTTTTCGTTCGGGTGTTCAATGACATCGGTCTGGTTGATGATGTCCACCAGGGAACGCAACTCCACGACGCCCCAAAATACCCGGTCGATGCCCAGACGCAATTCCCATTCGCCGTCGCCGGCATCACCGTACATCAGTAGATAGGCCTCCCGGAAATCACCGTATGTGCGGTCCGGGTCCCCGGCATCGTACCGCAAAAAGGGAGTTACTGTTATGCTTGTGCCTTCCTCGTTCTCAACATAGAACGTTGTCTCAAGCGCAAGGCCACCAGCATACGAACGCTGGTCGGGATACGCAGCGCTTTGGGGATACAGCCAGGTCTCCGTCGAGAGGCGCCCGGAGATATCAACCTCGTCAGTGAATCCGGCCGGGTACGCTACGGTCGGGAGCAGCGAAACAAGCACCCCCAGCACCACCGCGAAAACCGCTGGGAGGAGTGAGGCCGGAACGTTCCTGCCATCCTTACCGGGTACGGTGAACGGATTTCTGATAATCCGGCGCTGGGTCTTTTCAAACAACATGATGCTAGTGCGTCAGCCTTTTACCTAAGAATATAGTAACCTAAATTCCCGCGTTCCGGGTCTTGAACCGGAATTATATTCAAATCTGGTTTTATTTAGATTCTGAAAAAAAACGGGTTTGGCGATCCAGAGGATGTTTTTGACCCCCTTACTGAGATTGGATAAGATGGTTTCCGAAGATTTAGAAGAAAAGTCAAAAGACGATAAGGAATCTTTCATATAGAAGATTCCACATAGGGGAACACAAGTGGCAGATGACTTCCATAACCCAGCTTCAAAGGCAGTACAACCGGAGGATACGGTGGAGAGGCTGTCGAAGTACCGCAGAAGCCAGGGACTGAGCAAGGAAGAGTACGCCAGCACGGTAACGGCGTTTTACAACCTCATTACCGAATTCTGCGAGCAAGGATGGGGCCAGTCGATTCACTTCGCACTGATGGAGCCGGGGGTGTCTCTTGAGGAATCCATTGCCAACCATGAGTATTTTCTCGGCGAAGCCATTGGATTGAAGCCGGGTATGAAGGTGCTGGATGTCGGATGCGGCGTGGGCGGACCCCAACGCGCCCTCGCAAGAAAGTTCGGCGCTTCGATCGTGGGCCTCAACATCAACGAATATCAGCTCGGGAAGTGCTCTGTGTATAACAGCAAGGCAGGCCTGGACCATCTCTGCAGCGTCCTGCACGGCGATTTCCTGAATATACCGGCGGAAGACGGAAGCTTCGACGCGGCTTACCATATCGAGGCCATATGTCATGCGCCGGATAAAGCCGCGGTCTATGCCGAGATATTCCGTGTATTGCGGCCCGGTGCGATCTTCGTCGGCTACGACGTGTGCATGACCCCGCTTTACGACAGTGGAAACCCCGAGCACCGGGAACTCAAGGAAGTAAACGAATACGTCTCCGCTCTCCCGGAAATCACTTCATTCACTGAGGTAACCGACAGCCTGCAGGCAGTCGGTTTCGAACTTGTCGAGGCGCGTGACCGCGCTCTTGACGCCGACCCCAAGACACCGTGGTATCAACCGCTGGAAAGCGGCAACCTGAATCTGAGGAGTCTCTCGAGAACGGCCCTTGGCCGCAAAATCGCCGCGGTGGTTCTGCACGTTCTGGAAGGCGTACGCGCCGTACCCAAGGGGTCGTCCGAGGCACGGAAAATTATCAATATCGTGGCCGACAGTCTCGTGGCCGCAGGACGTCTGGGAATTGTTACGCCCATGTACTACCACAAGGCGCGCAAACCGGATTGACCCGTAAAGCAATCGGTGCAACTCAAGCACGATGCGGGCAGGCGGCGGTCGTAATCACCCTGTATGGACTCGCAGGGAATCTCCTCAATAAATGCCGGGGAAAATCCGGTATTTCACCCGTGCCTGATACTCCGCCCACTTCTCGGCGCCGTATTTCTCGGCACAGTACGCATCGTCAAAATGCTGACGGAAGGTAAAAAACGTTACGACGAAGACAAAGTATGTCCACGCCCAGGGATTGGTGAAGTAGCCGAATACCAGGGCAATTGAAAGACCAAGGAAGCCTTCTCCCAGGTAGTTGAAGTGGCGGGCGACGCCCCATAGGCCACTGCACAGGATCTTGCGATCTCCGGCCTGGATATACTCAGGCTCGATGATCCCGAGAAACTTGCGGTCGGGCCATCGCTTAAATGTATATTTCTGCAAGTTGGCGCCGCGCGAGATGACCCACCCGGACAGGAACAGCACGGGCGTTCCGATGAGCCAGAAATATGTCCATCCCGACGAGAATCCGGGAGACGGGTAAGCGGCCATGCCCCACAACGGAAGGACGAACAGCCACCCGTAGACCACGAGGCCACCCCAGAACATTTTGAAGCCGATACCCTCATGGATCAGATCGTAGGTATATAGCTGGACGCGCTCAAAGATAAAGTAATCCAGTACGTAGAATGTGAAGAACGCCGCATACAGGAAAACGCCTGGATTGTAGTTCTCGCCAAAGAGTTCGTAGTTGTACGCGGCCCCGGACAAGGCGTTGAGCGCCAGCATCGTTCCGCCGACCACATAGAAATACATCTTTATATCGAAGCGCTCGTTGAAAAACGACATCTCCTGCGCCCGCCCGTCCCACAGCGCGAGGAGCGGGTTCTTTATCTTGCCTTGCGGCTGGCTGAAGACCGCTATGATTGTAAAGATCGTGGTGAAGACAGTTCCGCCGGCCACGGCATAGATCGAGGACCGGTAGAACCAGTCACGCGGCACCCCGGAAAGCTCGAAAGCCCAAACGATCACTGCGATTACAAACACCAAAAGACCGTTTAGCCGATAATTGCGTGGTTCGCCGGTCTTTGGATTAATAACGTAGCCGGGAACCTTCTTCCCGGGCAGTATGATCTGCGCCAGAAAAAACACGGCGAAGATCACCAGTGGAGTGAAAAATCCCGCAATCGCTTCCGTCTGGGAAAGCTCGAAAAGGTGGCCAATACCAAGCCATTCAATCATAACCGAATCCTCCTTCCCCCAATGAAGTGCTCACTTATGGATATAGACACAGAGAAAGCCAATAGCACACGACACTGGGATTTACATAATGTTTTATAGTATATAGATTATATATCACGTTAATAGAAACAGTGCTCAGAATTTTTTACAAATTTAAGTTTTTAGCATTTCTTCGGTTTAGATCGACTCATGAGTTTTTGAGTCTGAATTCCGCTCTTGTTCAATATACGCCAGATTTGATTATATCCCGGTTGGAATGTACAGTTGTTATGTTAAGAATTATGATTGTAGGTCTTGCAACTTCCTGTGATCATTACCGCGCCACAGATTCAGATTGAAGGAGTCGGCAGCTGATGAGTGACCCTATGGAGAGCCAGCCACTGAGTTTGCTCGACGAGTTCATACTGATGCTCCTTGACGAGGAGAGTGGCTACTTTTACCAAATAGCCGCCCACAAAATGAACTGCGCTATTATCGGCGCGGCACTTGCGGAACTCTCTCTGCTTTCACGTATCGACACAGATGTAGACTCACTTCTCCTTCTGGACCCAACAGAAACAGGCAACCCCGGCCTGGACCTAATTCTTAAGGAAATCGTCAATGAGCCAGCTCAGCACAACGCCCAATACTGGATTGAAAAGCTCATCCACCATGCGGAAACAATCACTGATTTGACATTAGAGAATCTGGTTGATCTGGGAATTCTGGAACATCACCAGGGTGATTTCTGGACAGTGGCACCTGGCAAACTATACGCGGATGCAAACGGCGATGATGATGGGACTTTAGGTCAGTTCATCAGAACCAGAATCGGCAAAGACATCTTTTCAGACGACATTCCATATCCGCGAGATATTATCATCATTTGCCTGATCGAGACATGCGATATCTTTCCCCTCATGTTTAAGCTCGACAAAAAGGCGGAAGAGCGAATCGAGCTTATCTGCAAGATGGACCTGATCGGCCGTTCAATGGCGGACGCGGTCGAACAGAACATCAATAATCCGCTGCTTACAAGTTCTCATCTTGGCAAAAAAATCCCGCGCGTTTCACTTCATCGGCTACTGTTTAAT
>JAPOQQ010000090.1 GCA_026710625.1 Candidatus Dadabacteria bacterium
ATTGCCTGAGGGGGTAGAGATGGTGATGCCAGGGGACAATGTGAGTATGGAAGTGGAGTTGATAGCGCCTGTGGCGATGGAAGAGCAGTTGCGTTTTGCGATAAGAGAGGGTGGAAGAACAGTTGGGGCAGGCGTAGTAACCGAGATCATTGAGTGATGAGCAAAGCTTCGAAAATAAGAATAAAGCTTAAGTCTTTTGATTACAGGCTTCTTGATAATTCAACGGAGGAAATTGTTGATACTGCCAAGAGAACCGGTGCGAGAATAGCGGGTCCGGTTCCGCTTCCTACCAGTATAAACAGGTACTGCGTGCTGCGCGGTCCCCACGTGAACAAGAATTCAAGAGAGCATTTCGAAATAAGAACGCACAAAAGGCTTGTAGACATACTTGAACCTACCCAGCAGACAATAGATGAACTTATGAAACTGAATCTTGCTTCTGGTGTGGAAGTGGAGATAAAACTAACGGGTTCGTAAAAAATGATTCAGGGACTTATAGGAACAAAAAGAGGGATGACCGAGTTTTTCAATGACGACATGGTGAAGGTCGTCACTACCGTGGTTGAAGCAGGCCCGTGCTTCGTGGTTTCGAAAAAAACCAAGGACTCAGACGGCTACGACGCCGTTCAGCTCGGTTTTGGGGATGTAAAACCCCAGCGGCTCACGCGCCCCATGAAGGGACATTTTACAAAAGCCGGAGTGAACCCTGCCGCGAAGCTTAAAGAATTTTCCGCTACAGTTGATGATTACGAGATGGGGGACGTGGTAAAAGTTGACATTTTCAAGGTTGGAGATGTTCTAGACGTCACAGCTAAAAGCAAGGGAAAGGGATTCGCTGGGACCATAAAACGTTACAATTTCTCAAGGCAGCCAATGTCCCACGGCGGCATGGGCAACAGAAGGCCCGGTTCCATAGGACAGGCATCATCTCCGGCCAAGGTGTGGAAAGGGTTGAAAATGCCGGGGCGAATGGGTGGAAAGAATGTAACGGTTCAGGGCGTCAAGGTGGTTGATATAGATGTTGAGAAGAATCTTCTTTTCGTAAAGGGGTCGGTTCCGGGCCCGGTGGGAGGGACGGTTTTTCTCCAGCACACGTCAAAGGAGGCGAAAGATGCTTCAAGTTGACGTATATGACCTCGCTAGGAAAAAGGTGGGGACAATAGAACTTCGCTCTGAAATATTTGAAGCTCCAGTGAAAAAGCATTTGCTCCATGAAGTAGTCAACTGGCAGCTTGCCAAAAAAAGGGCCGGGACCTCCTCCACCAAGACAAGAGGTGAAGTCCGAGGCGGCGGAGCAAAGCCATGGAAACAGAAACACACAGGTCGTGCGAGGGCGGGGTCCAGGCGTTCCCCGATCTGGCGCAAGGGTGGAGTGGTTTTTGGGCCGAGACCGAAAGACTGGTCTTACTCGATTCCGAAAAAGGTGAGAAAAGGGGCACTTCTTTCCGCTCTCTCAAGCCGTTTCGGCGAAGGTGCCATAATTGTGCTCGACAGTTTTGAGCTTCCGGAGATAAAGACCAGGCAGGTGGCGAAATTCATGAAGGATTTTGAATTCTCCCAGGCTCTTGTGATTGTCAGTTCGGATAACGAGAATCTCCGCAAGTCGGCGAGGAACATACCTGACGTAAAGGTGCTCAGGGATGATGGACTTAACGTATACGATCTTCTGAGGCACAAGAACATAGTCATGGTGCGGGATTCGGTTGAAAAAATCCAGGAGAGACTATCATGAAAGATCCCCGTTCGATCATAAAACTTCCTGTGATTACCGAGAAAAGCACAGAAGCCAGGGAAAACGGCTGGTATGTTTTTTCCGTTGACAGAAGATGCAACAAAAAGGAGATACAGGATTCCGTTGAGAAGATTTTCGGCGTCAAGGTGGACAAGGTGAGAACTCTTGTGCTCCCTGGAAAAAGAGTGAAAAGATTCGGCAGGGTTGTAGGAAAGAAGTCAGCGGTTAAAAAGGCTTACGTTAAGCTCAGGGAAGGAGAAATCAACCTGTTTGAGGGAGTTTGATCATGGGAGTAAAAAAATACAATCCCACATCTCCGGGAAGAAGGTTCATGTCCGGGTTTGATTTTGAGGAGGTAACCTCAAAGAAGCCCCACAAGTCCCTTACGGTTTCTCTTAAGAAGAACTCAGGACGCAACTCGAATGGAAGGATTACCAGCTTCAGGAAAGGCGGCGGTCACAAGAGACGCTACAGAATAATAGATTTCAAAAGGGACAAACACGGCATACCCGCCAGAGTTATCTCACTGGAGTATGATCCATATCGCTCGGCTAGAATCGCTCTTCTGTCCTATGCTGACGGTGAAAAAAGATATATTATAGCCCCTGCCGGCCTTAAAGTGGGTGATGAACTAAATTCCGGCCCCGGGGTGGAAATTTCGACCGGAAATGCTCTTCCCATAGATAATATTCCCGTGGGTACGGTTGTTCACAACATAGAAATGAGGCCCGGAGGTGGAGGAAAACTGGTTCGTTCCGCAGGTTCGGCAGCGCAGATTGTCGCAAAAGACGGTAACTACGCCCAGATAAAACTCGCTTCTGGCGAGATAAGGTTGATTCATCTTCGGTGCATGGCTACCGTGGGAAGGATCGGAAACGCCGAGAACGAGCTTATAGTCTGGGGGAAGGCGGGGAGATCCCGTCACAAGGGCATAAGACCCACGGTTCGCGGGGTGGCTATGAATCCAGTTGATCATCCCCATGGGGGAGGAGAAGGCAAGGCGGCCAAGGGAAACCCTCATCCTGTTTCTCCTTGGGGATGGATTACGATAGGAAAAAAGACGAGAAACAACAAGAGAATGGACAAATATATAGTTAAGCCGAGAAGGGTTGGCTACGGAATGGATTAATCGCGGGAGCTTCAGATGGCAAGATCAAGTAAAAAGGGACTGTACGTGCACGAAAAGCTTATGAAGAAGGTTGAGCAGGCACAGAGTTCCGGGAGTCAGAGAATCATCAGGACATGGTCAAGAGCTTCAATGATAATACCTGAGATGATAGGAATGACTTTCGCGGTTCACAACGGAACGAGGTTTATTCCCGTGTTCGTGTCCGAACAGATGGTTGGACATAAGCTGGGCGAGTTTTCTCCCACGAGAACCTACCATGGTCATGTGGGTGATAGAAAAGCTAGGAAAAGATAGTAATAATAGAGAGATAATATATGGTTTCTAAAGCAGTACATAAGCATGCTAGAGTGTCGCCGAAGAAGGCCAGGGTGGTTCTTGACCTCATAAGGGGGAAAAGCGTCGAGGAAGCCTCCTCGATTCTGCTTTCCGCCCGCAGGAGGGTCTCGCCACTGCTCTCTAAGCTGCTTAAATCGGCTGTGGCCAATGCCTCTGAGAAAGGATACAACGACATTGACTCCCTTTACATAAAGGAAGTCTACGCGACGCAAGGTCCGACACTTAAGCGTTTTAGAGCCAGGGCGATGGGAAGGGCCTTTGCCCGTAAAACCAGGATGAGTCATATAACGATAGTACTTGAACAGAGGGGATTCTGAATTGGGACAGAAAATTAATCCTATAGGACTTCGTATTGGAATAACCAGGTCATGGGATTCCAAGTGGTTTGCTGAAAAACAGATGTACAGATCCCTGCTCAAAGAGGATATAGACATCCGTAACTACGTGAAGAAGACCTTTTATCAGGCGGCCATCTCGAACATTGAGATTGAAAGAGCCGCGGCGGACAAGGTCAGGATTCTAGTGTATGCCGCAAGGCCTGGGATCATCATAGGAAGAAAGGGTCAGGAGATAGAGCAACTGAAGAAAAAACTTCAGAAGATGACCGGAAAAGGCATATTTCTTGACATAAGAGAAGTAAAGAGACCCGAAACCGATGCGCAGCTTGTTGCTGAGAATCTTGCCCTTCAGCTTGAAAGAAGAGTTGCATACAGAAGGGCTATGAAAAGGGTGCTTTCATCCTCCATCCGAGCCGGGGTTCTGGGAATAAAAGTCATGGTTTCCGGGCGTCTCGGCGGAGCCGAAATAGCGAGAAGAGAGTGGTACAGGGAGGGAAGGGTGCCTCTCGGCACGCTCCGTGCGGACCTTGACTACGGGGTTGCCAAAGCCTCAACTACCTACGGAGTGATAGGCGTAAAGGTCTGGATATTCAAAGGCGAAATAATACAGAAAAAGACTAAAGGGAGAGCAGGCGAGGTTCCTGAGAGTATAGATACCGATGCTTCAGCCTAAGAAGACAAAGTACAGAAAGCAGTTCAAGGGAAGAAACAGGGGAGCGGCGACCCGGGGAACGACGTTTGCCTTCGGTGACCTTGCGCTTCAGACATTGGAAAACGGGACGATTACCTCAAGGCAGATAGAGGCCGCCCGTATTGCGATAACAAGACACGTGAGAAGGGGAGCAAATCTCTGGATAAGGATATTCCCCTATAAACCTGTTACCAAGAAACCTGCAGAGACTAGGATGGGTAAGGGCAAGGGAGATGTGGACAAGTACGTGGCGCCAGTAAAAAGAGGACAGTTTCTTTACGAAATATCAGGAGTAAGCGAAGAACTTGCACGCTCGGCCTTAAGGCTTGCTTCCTATAAGCTTCCTCTTAGAACCAGGATAGTGGTTAGAAGTGAAGAGGAGTTTATCTGATGGCAACGAACGCGGAAGAACTAAGAAATCTCACGCCCGAGGAGCTCAACAAGCGCCATCGTGACGTGAACGAAGAGCTTTTCAATGTCAGAATACAGGTTGCCACTGGACAGAACCCCAACAATGCGAGGGTAAAGCAGTTGAGAAGGGAGATTGCGAGGATACTTACCATAAAAAAACAGCGGGATATGGCCTCGGGGAGTTAATTCCATGGAAAGAGGAAAGTTAAAGACCAGAACGGGGATTGTGGTAGGTAACAAGATGGACAAGACCGCAGTCGTGGAAGTACAGCGGATCAAAAGTCACGGTCGGTATAAAAAGCAAATAAGAATCAGCAAGCGATTTAAGATCCATGATGAGCGCAACGAGTGCAACATAGGGGACAAGGTAATAATAATAGAGTCAAGGCCCCACAGTAAAACCAAAAGGTGGAGGCTGAGCAAAGTGGTCAATCAGACCGCAAGCGCGTAGGGCATGGTTTTTGATTCTTCGGACTACGGGAGAAAGAAATGATTCAGTCAAGCACATATCTGGACTCGGCGGATAACACAGGGGCCAAAAGGCTTTTCTGCATAAAGGTTTTGGGAGGTTCCGGAAGAAGATACGCGCGGCTGGGAGATGTTGTTGTGGTTTCGGTCAAGCAGGCTATCCCGAAGTCCAAGGTGGAGAAAGGTTCTGTGTACAAAGCCGTCATAGTCAGGGTGAGAAAGGAACAGAGAAGGCCAGATGGCACATATGTGCGCTTTGATAACAATGCCGCCGTTATAATAGACAAGGAAAACGAACCGATAGGTACGAGGGTTTTCGGACCGATCGCGCGTGAACTGAGATTCAAGGGTTTTATGAAAATTATCTCGCTTGCTCCGGAGGTTGTTTGAACATGTCCGCTGGAAAGAGAAAATTTCACATAAGGGCCGGGGATACGGTCTACGTGCTTGCGGGCAAGGAGAAAGGGAAGACCGGCAAGGTGCTGAGAATTGACAGAAACGTCGAAAAAGCCTTTGTGGAGAAGCTCAATATCATAAAGAGACACAGCCGTCCGACGCAGAAAAACCCCGCTGGTGGCATCATCGAGAAAGAGGCCGGAATCCATGTCTCGAATCTGATGCTGTACGATTCCGAGAGCAATCAGCCGGTAAAAGTTGGGTACAGAACCGGCGAGGACGGTAAGAAAGTAAGGTACAACAGAAGGACTGGAAAGGAAATCTGAGAAAATGGTTCCGAGAATAAAAACTCTGTATATGCGCGAGGTCGTACCCGCATTGGTTGAAAAGTTTTCCTACGGAAACACTATGCAGGTTCCGAAGCTTGAGAAAATCGTAGTGAACATCGGGCTTGGGAGGCTTAGTGAAGCCGGGAGGCAGACAAAGGTAATAGATGAGGCCGTCTCGGAACTTGCGGATATAACAGGACAAAGGCCGGTGATTACTAAGGCGCGAAAGTCAGTTGCGGGTTTCAAACTCAGGGAAGGCCAGCCGATAGGCTGCATGGTTACGCTCCGGGGGGAGAGAATGTATGAGTTTTTCGACCGTTTAGTAAACCTCGCCCTTCCAAGAGTCAGAGATTTTAAGGGTCTGTCGCCGCGGGCTTTTGACGGTTCCGGCAACTATACTCTGGGAATAAGGGAGCATCTGGTTTTTCCTGAAATAGACTACAGCAAGGTTCAGTACAACAAAGGAATGAATGTTAGCCTGATTACCACTTCAAAAACCGATGCTGAGGCCATGGAGCTTCTTGCCGGTCTCGGAGTGCCGTTTGCGGAAAATTAAAAGAGAGGAACTATGACCAGAAAAGCATTGCTTGAGAAATCGAAGAGAAAACCGAAGTTTCGTGTGCGTGCGGTTAATCGTTGCGGACTTTGCGGAAGGCCGAGAGGTTTCATGAGAAAATTTGGTATCTGCAGGGTCTGTTTTAGGTCTCTTGCTAGCAGGGGACATCTTCCGGGCGTCAGAAAAGCGAGTTTTTAAGAAACATGTTGGAGAAAAAATGACGGATCCGATTGCAGATATGCTAACCAGAATAAGGAACGCCTTTATGGTGGGTCACAACCGTGTCGAGATTCCCGGTTCGACTATAAAAGGCGAGATCGCCAGGGTTCTTACTGAGGAAGGCTACGTGGAGAGTTATAAAATTACTGAAGAAGGGGTAAAGAAAACCATAACCATCAAGCTGAAATACGGTCCTGGCGGCAAGGCGGCCATAGAGGAGATAAAAAGAATAAGCAAGCCATCAAGAAGGGTTTACGTGGGCAAAGATAATATTCCGAGGGTCAGAGGCGGAATGGGAATTTCAATACTTTCTACTTCAAACGGAATAATGACGGGGATTGCTGCAAGGAGCAAAAGGATAGGCGGGGAGATTCTCTGCACGGTGATCTGAGGACAGACGAATGTCAAGAATAGGAACAAAACCAGTGGTTATTCCCGACGGGGTAACGGCAACGCCCAAACAGGGGGCTATCGAAATCAAGGGGCCAAAAGGAAGCCTTGAGGTTACCGTACCCGAGGGAATAAAAGCCGTACTTGAGGACGGAACCGTGGTTGTTTCCAGGCAAAGCGAAGAGAAAAGAATAAAGTCTTTTCACGGTCTTACTCGAAGTCTTATTAACAATTCAGTAATAGGGGTGAGTGAAGGATTTACTAAGGTGCTTCGCATAACCGGTACGGGTTACAAGGTAGATCTCGTGGGGAAAGCCGAACTCAGACTTTCACTTGGTTACTCCCACCCGGTTGATTTTGCTCTTCCCCAGGGCGTAGAGGCTGCTGTGGAGGAACGGGGCACTCTACTTTCGCTTCACGGAGCTGACAAGCAGCTCGTGGGAGAGACCGCGGCACGCATAAGAAAGATAAGACCACCCGATTCCTATAAGGGTAAGGGTGTTCGTTACGAAGGCGAGAAGTTGAAGCTTAAACCCGGAAAAGCTGGAGCGGCTAAGTAATAATGAAGAAAAAAAGCAGAAATCTGGCGCGTAAAAGAAGACACCTTGCTGTGAGGAAAAAGATAAGCGGCACCGCGGAGATCCCTAGGGTTTCCATATTCCGTTCGGCAAGACATATATACGCCCAGCTGATAGATGATACCGCAGAAGTCACCCTTCTTCAGGCGTCAACGATGTTTTCTGAGACGAAAAAGAGGTTGTCTGTGGAGAGCATGAAGAAAACCGAGGTTGCCAAAGAGGTTGGAAAGCATCTCGGGGAGATGGCTGTTGAGAAGGGGATAACCAGGGTGCGTTTCGACAGAGGGGGTTACGCTTACCACGGAAGGATAAAGTCGCTTGCCGACGGGATCCGCGAAGCGGGAGTGGAGTTTTAGGAGAAAAATTAAAGGAGGCTTTGGTCTTGGCAGAGGAGAGAATAAATCCGGCGGAACTTGAATTGCAAGAAAAAGTGGTTCACATAAGGAGGGTCGCTAAGGTGACCAAGGGTGGGAAGAGGTTCCACTTTACCGTTCTTGCCGTGGTCGGAAACTCCGACGGAATTGTAGGAGCCGGCCTGGGAAAATCGAATGAGGTTCCCGATGCTGTAAGAAAGGCGGTTGAAAAAGCAAAGAAAACTCTCATAAGAGTGCCGCGCAATGGTGCCACCATACCGCACGGAGTTCACACGCAATATGTGTCAAGCAAGGTTATGCTCCTGCCTGCTGCCCCGGGTACGGGCGTTATAGCGGGTGGTGCGGTGCGCGCAGTGGTACAACTTGCCGGCATACACGATGTTCTTTCCAAAGTTGTCGGATCAAGGAACCCGCTTAATGTTGTTATGGCAGTTGTAAAGGGGCTTTCGGAACTGCAGGTTCCCGAAGAAATCGCGAAGGCGAGGAACAAGGAGATAAAGGACCTTGATCTTCCTAATTACTATGGCGCGGCGCAGTAGGACGCGCGCTTAACAGTGGAGCGCAGAAGGAAATGTTAAACGAACTTTCACCGGTTAAGGGATCTAAAACAAAAAGAAAAAGGGTAGGAAGAGGTGCGGGTTCCCAGGGGAAGACCAGCGGGAGAGGGCACAAGGGCCAAGGATCCCGTTCGGGGGGAGGGGTATCCAGATGGTTTGAGGGGGGTCAGACTCCACTGAAAATGAGGAGCCCGAAAAGGGGTTTTACAAACATATTCAAAAAACAGTACGACATAGTTAGCTTGAAGGATCTTGAGCGTTTTGCGGATGCGGAGTCGGTTACGATCCAGACGCTTGCCGAGGCGGGAATAGTGAGCGGCAAGAAACCCGTAAAACTCCTGGCTACCGGCGAGATTGCCTCGGCTCTTTCCATAACGGTTAATGCCTGCAGTGAGGCGGCCGTGCGCAAGATAAACGATGCGGGAGGAAAAGTAGAAATAGTATGAGCAGTAATGTCGCGTCGCTTCCCAGGATCCCGGAGCTTAACAGAAAGCTTCTTTTTACAGCCGCAATGCTCGTTGTTTACAGGGCAGGGGTTTTCGTTCCGATTCCGGGGATCGATCCGGACCAGATTGCCAAGATGTTCGAGCAGACCCGCGGCACGATCTTCGACATACTTAACATGTTTTCCGGGGGAGCACTTGAGCAGGCGTCGATTTTTGCCCTGGGAGTTATGCCCTACATTACTGCCTCAATCATCATGTCACTTCTGGTAAAGGCCTTTCCTTCACTTGAAGCAATGCAGAAAGAAGGCGACGCCGGAAGGAGAAGAATAAATCAGTACACAAGGTACGGCACCGTTCTTATATGTCTCGTTCAGGGTTTTATGCTTGCGGTTACCCTTGAGCGCGGCGGAGTAGGAGCGGCTACTGTCGCAAGCGCGGTTACAGATCCCGGTCTGATGTTCAAGATCACGGCAGTTCTCACACTCACCGCAGGCGGACTTTTTGTTATGTGGCTTGGGGAACAGATAACAGAGAACGGAATCGGAAACGGGGTATCCCTTCTTATCGCCGCATCGATAATCGCCAGTATTCCCGGGGCGTTCTGGAACCTCTCGAGGCTCGTCGGCACGGGGGAGATTACAGTTTTGGGGGTTTTACTTATTTTTATTTTCCTAGCGTTCCTTATGGGCCTTATAGTTTTCTTTGAGCGTTCCTACCGGAAAATACCGGTTCAGTATCCCAGAAGGGTCGTAGGGAGGAAGGTAATGGGAGGGCAGAGTTCCCATCTGCCTCTTAAAACCAATCCTTCGGGGGTTATTCCTCCGATCTTCGCTTCTTCGCTCCTTATTTTCCCCGCTACAATTGTTACATTTGCCGATTTTCCGGCTCTTCGTACCTTCTCTGACCTTGTGTTTCAAAACGTGTTCGTATACAACCTGATCTTTGCCATACTCATAATATTTTTCGCTTTCTTCTATACTTCAATAATATACGACCCGGACGATCTGTCTGATAACCTGAGGAAAAACGGCGGAAACATACCGGGAATAAGGCCGGGCAGAAAGACATCGGAATACATAGGCAATGTGCTCGGAAAAATTACTTTTATAGGGGCTATATATGTGGCGGCGGTCTGCGTGCTGCCGGCATTTCTTGAGAGAGAACCTTTTAATCTGCCGTTTTACTTTGGAGGCGTGTCACTTCTTATAGTAATAGGTGTAACGCTTGATTTCATGCAACAGATCGAATCTTTTCTGATAACTCACAGTTATGAAGGGTTTATGAAGAAAAGGGGAATGAAAGAACCGCAGAGATACAGATTCTGACGCAAGGGGGAATACCAAAGACCATGAGGTTGATACTGTTTGGGCCGCCTGGGGCCGGAAAGGGAACGCAGGCTGATTTCATAAGGGATAGATACGAGGTTGAGCATATATCAACTGGGGATGTGCTGCGCGAAGCCATGAAAAATGAGACTGAGGTCGGACTTTACGCTAAGTCGTTTATGGACAAGGGCGAGCTCGTACCCGATGAAGTCGTGACGGAAATAATAAGACAGAAAATCTCTGCGATTGGCGAGGGAGGCTTTATGCTTGACGGTTTTCCTAGGACTCTGGAGCAGGCAAGATCTCTTGGCAGTATTCTCGCTGATGCTGGAATCGGCATTGACGCAGTTATTTTCCTCGAAGTTCCCGACGAGGAGGTTGTGCAGCGAATAACCAAACGCCAGAAAATAGAGGGCAGGCAGGACGACACGGAGGGTGTGATAAGGAACAGGCTTAGAGTTTACAAGGATCAGACATCTCCTCTTAAGGATTTTTACGAAAAGACCGGTGTTCTGCGTACAGTTGAGGGAGTAGGACAGATATCGGATATCGCCGGGAGAATAGACGGCGTGCTGAAGCAATTGCAGTAATGATTCGCTTGAAGAACAGAGAAGAGCTCAAACGCATGAGGGTTGCAGGCAGGGTGGTTTCCGAAGTGCTTATGAGGCTTGAGGAAGAGGCAAAGGAAGGAGTGACCACTTGGGAGCTTAACGAGATTGCGGAAAGAATGTGCGCAACAGGAGGCTTTAAGGCCGCTTTTAAGGGTTACGCGAATTATCCAGCGTCGGTGTGCTTTGCCCTTAACGAAGAGATAGTGCACGGTATTCCCTCGAAGAAAAAGGTGCTTAAGGACGGGGACATAGTAGGAATAGATTTCGGAGTACTGCTAGACGGTTATTACGCCGACTCGGCAATAACGGTTGCAGTTGGTAAAATCCGGCCTGTTGCCGAGAAACTGCTTCGGGTTACCAGGGATTCCCTCTATAGGGGCATAGACATGGTGAAAAGTTCAAACAGAGTTCTGGATATATCAAAAGAGATACAGACCTATGTTGAAGATGAGGGTTTTTCTATAGTCAGAGATTTTGTCGGTCACGGAATAGGCAGGGAACTCCATGAGGAACCGCAAGTGCCGAATTTTATTCCTCCGAATGGTAAGGGAGGAGGAATAAGACTTCGTTCTGGAATGGTCATGGCCATAGAACCTATGGTGAACGAGGGGTCGGAGAAAACGAAGATACTCGAAGACGGGTGGACGGCGGTTACTTATGATGGTAAACTTTCCGCTCATTTTGAGCATACTGTGGCTCTTACGGATAATGGTCCTGAAATTCTTACAGAAAGGATTCACTAGGAACGGGTGATGGAGAAGGAAGAAAAAATAGAGTTTGAAGGAACTATAACAAAAGCTTTGCCCAATGCGATGTTCATGGTCGAGATAGAGAACAATCACGAGGTGCTAGCTTATGTCTCCGGTAAAATGAGAACGAGATTCATAAGGATACTTCCCGGAGACAGGGTAAAGCTTGAGATATCTCCCTACGATCTTACAAAGGGAAGAATCACCTACAGACTCAAGAAGTGAAGACAGGGGCGAAAGCAAAGTGAAAACGAGGGCATCGGTAAAAAAAATATGCGACAAGTGCAAGATCATCAGGCGCAAAGGGGTAGTGCGGGTGATCTGTGTTAACAAGAGGCACAAGCAGAGACAAGGATAGCGCTCAGGAGGATATGGCTTAATGCCTAGAATAGCAGGTGTTGATATACCGCTTAATAAAAGAGTAGAGGTAGGTCTTACGTATATCTACGGTATAGGTAGGGTGACTTCAAACGTTATACTCACTAAGGCCGGTATAGATGTAAACAAGAAGTCTGGAGATCTTGACGATCAGGAAGTAACAAAACTGCGGACGATAATTGAAGGCGAGTACACCGTTGAGGGGGATCTGAGAAAGGAGACTCAGCTCAACATAAAGCGCCTAGTAGAGATAGGCTGCTACAGGGGTATTAGGCACAGAATGGGGCTTCCGGTAAGGGGGCAGAAAACCAAGTCGAACGCAAGAACGAGAAAGGGTCGCAGGGGTACAGCGATAGCGAAGAAAAAGAAAGCTGGTAAATAAGGGTTTTTCCAAATGAGCAGAAAATTCACAAAGAAGAAAACAAAGAAATTCGTTGAACATGGAGTGGTCAACATACAGGCTACTTTTAACAACACTATAGTCACGATCAGCGATATGAATGGAAACGTTATAGCTTGGTCAAGCGGCGGCAACAGGGGATTTAAGGGCACTAGGAAGGGGACGCCGTTTGCGGCCCAGGTGGCGGCGGATGACGCATCGAAAAAGGCAAAGACCTTTGGGCTGAAGTCAGCTAATGTTTACGTGAGTGGTCCCGGCCCCGGAAGGGAGCCGGCGATAAGAGCCGTTCAGGCTGCTGGGGTGAAAGTCCTGATGATAAAGGATGTCACCCCGATTCCTCATAATGGTTGCAGACCCCCTGGAAGAAGAAGGGTGTAGGCATTATAGGGATAAGGTTATGTTCACGTTGTTTGCGAGGAGGAAGAAGGTAATTGGCTAGGTATAGAGGACCATCTTGTAAGCTTTGCAGGAGAGAAGGCGAACAGCTTTTTCTTAAAGGCGCCAGGTGTTATACGTCAAAATGCGCCATACAGAAAAGGCCTAACCGCGGACCTGGAGTTCACGGGGCCGCAATTGGCCGTTCCAAGTTCTCCGACTACGGAATAAGATTGAGGGAAAAACAAAAAGTTAAGCGTATCTACGGGTTAACCGAAAAGCAGTTCAGCCGTTATTTTGCCGAGGCAGCGCGAAGAAGCGGAGTGACTGGCGCTATGCTCATACTGCTTCTTGAGAGAAGGCTTGACAATGTGGTCTACCGCCTCGGATTTGCGAGTTCTCGCAACGAGGCCAGACACTTGGTCTGGCTTGGACATGTTCTTGTGGACGGCAAAAGAGTCAACATTCCCTCTTTCAGTGTTGAGCAGGGAAACAAAATAGAGATCAAGGCAAAAACCAGAAGTAACCCGCATGTTAACCAGTCTCTTGAAGGTCTTGAGAGAAGGGGCGCCCCCCAGTGGCTCGAGCTTGACAGGGAAAATTACAGCGGGGTTGTAACCAAGCTTCCTGAAAGAGAGGATGTGACGGTTCCGATAGATGAACAGTTGATCGTTGAGTTTTACTCAAGAGTCTAGAAAAGCTTGGCACGCACGGAGGTGTGAAACTTGGAGAATTTTCAGAAAAACTGGAGAGACTTGCAATATCCCAAAGCGCTTGAGAAAGACGAGCAGGTATCAACTCCTTTCTACGGCAAATTTATCTGCGAACCTCTCGAACCGGGTTACGGTATTACTCTTGGTAACGCGATTAGAAGGGTTCTCCTATCCTCAATACAGGGTCCTGCTATTACCGCTGCCCTAATAGACGGGGTACGGCACGAATTTTCTACCATACCGGGAGTTATGGAAGATGTTACTGAGATCATACTGAACCTTAAGAACGTAGATCTCAAAATGCATACCTATGAACCGCAGACAGTAACTCTGAGTGCGCAGGGTCCTAGAGAAGTCAAAGCTTCAGACATAACTACTACCCACATGGTGGAAGTGGTTAACGGCGAACAGCACATAGCGACCTTGGGAGATGATGCGAAGCTTGAAATAGAACTAACAGTGAAGATGGGAAGCGGTTATGAGCCGGTATCGAGAAGAGAGACGGAGAAGTCAATAGGCCTGATACATGTTGATGCGTTTTTCTCGCCCGTCAAAAAAGTTAACTACGCGGTTACCAACGCCAGGGTAGGGCAGAGGACCGATTATCAGAAACTCACCGTTGAAATATGGACAAACGGTACGATTCTTCCCGAAGAAGCACTTGCTTACAGTGCAAAAATTATTAAGCAGCAGCTAAGTGTCTTCATTGATTTTGATGAGGAACTCGCGGACAAGGTGGAAGAGGAAGAGTCCATGGGTATAAGTGGGACCGACGACAAGCTTTTTATCCCCATAGAGGACGTGGAACTTTCGGTGAGATCTATAAACTGTCTTAAAAAGGCGGAAATAAAATACATTGGAGAAGTGGTTCAGAAGACGGAACAGCAGCTTCTTGATCTTGAGAATTTCGGAAAAACTTCTCTTGAAGAGGTAAACGCTAGGCTCGGGGAAATGGGTTTGAGTCTTGGGATGGTTATAGACACCGAGGTCTTTGAAGACGAAAAGGAGAGGCGGAATTCTGAGAGTTCCGGGGAATAATCGGCGTCCGGGTCCGTATACGGTAAAAAGATGCGACACAGAAAATCAGGAAGAAAGCTGGGAGTTACTACAAAACACAGAAAAGCCATGTTCCGCAACATGGCTACAGACCTTCTGCGTAACGGCAGGATAAATACAACAGACACAAGGGCCAAGGAAATAAGAAGGGTCGTGGAGAAGCTAGTAACGTTGGGTAAAAACGGTAGTCTTCACGCGAGAAGGAAAGCTCTGGGATATATAAGGGACCGTGCAGTGGTGGAGAAACTTTTCTCCGAACTTGCCCAGAGGTATATGGAGCGCCCCGGTGGCTACACTAGGATAGTGAAACTTGGTTACAGAAGGGGAGACAATGCCCCTATTTCTCTTATTGAGCTCGTGACCGAGGAGTACAAGGCCAAAAGAAAAAGACGGAAGGCAAGACCCAAAGCTGAGACCGAGAGTGCGCAGAAGAAAAGTTCGAAGAGGAAATCCGCAGAAGAACTTGGTCTGGTTGAGCAAGAGGATACTGCCGAGAGCCAGGTGGACGAACAGGGCGAAGCTGAGGTGATCGAGGCCAAGTCTTCGAGGAAAAGTTCGAAGAAAGAATCTACGAAAGAGCCTGATCCAGGCGAAGCAGAAATGACCGAAGCTGAGTCCCCAGAACCTAAAGAGCAGGCTGATTCTTCCGAAAAAGCTGAGGACTAAATTCCTCTGCTTCCCCCCTTTGCAATCTGGGAGGGTTTTTTCCGTCTTTTCTATTATTTATAATAAACCTGATGAAAAGAGTCGGGTTTATACTTGATGCGAGATCAATCGAAGAACTTAAGGATCTTGCTGTTGCTGCTGAGAAAGCGAATTTTCACTCCGTCTGGGCCACAGAACTTTACAGGACCCCTTTTCAACAGCTCTCAGCTGTTGCTCCTATTACTTCTAAAATAAAACTCGGCACCGCCGTTGCTCTTGCATTTGTGAGAAGCCCGCTGGTTACTTCCATTACTTCTCTTGATCTTGACGAAATAAGTTCGGGGAGGTTGATACTTGGTCTTGGTACCGGGGCAAAGAGAACAAACGAAGATTTCCACGGTGTTTTTTATGGAGACAGACCGGTTGCGAGGATAAGGGAATGTGTTGGGTTAATAAGGGAGATTCTGTCCGGGGCTCATACGGGCAATGACATTGTTTTCGAAGGGCAGTTTTACCGCGTAAACACAAGGGGTTACAAAAGGGCTTTTGAACCCGTCAGAGAAAATATACCTATATTCGTGGCCGGAATAGGAAGCAACATGGTCGGTGCTGCTGCCGAAGTCGCGGACGGTTACATGGGACATGTAGTCTGTTCGCTTGAATACATAAAAAAGGTAGTTTCACCTTCGCTTGAAGAAAGACTTGAGAACCGAAAAAACGAGGATTTCACGAAGTGCTCGATTATTACCTGCGCCGTTTCGCATGACTGGGAAAGAGCTAGAGAGGCTGCTCGGGCGACCATAGCTTTTTACGCTACCGTAAAAGCCTACGATCCTCCTTTCAGGCTTCATGGTTTTACGGATGAGGTAAAAAGGATAAGAGATGCTTTTCGCAAAAAAGATGTCCGCGCGATGATAAAAGGTGTCAGTGATGAAATGATTGATGCGTTCGCCGTCGTGGGGGATGCGGAACATTGCAGGGAGAGAGTGGAGGAGTACAGGAAGTATGTTGACCTTCCTGTGCTCAGCGCCCCTCATTATTTTCTTGATTTCAGGGAGGTAAGGGAGTACCAGGAGCGACTGATTGAGGCTTTTACCTCATGAGGTCTTAGGTTTTTCAGTTAGGAATATGAAGATACTTGTTTCAGGATCGACCGGAACCGTAGGAACCCATCTTCTTAATTCTATTCCCTCGGATTCGTATGAGGTATGGCGTCTTGTAAGATCGCGAGTGGAAGGAGAGAATCTGATTTTCTGGGATCCAGATGGGGGCCATGTCGACGATCTGTCTTTGCTAGAGGGTTTTGACGCCGTTGTTCATCTCTCGGGGGAGAATATAGTCTGCAGATGGACTGAAAAGAAAAAGAATTCGATACGGCGAAGCAGGGTGCACAGTACCCGCTACTTGGTGAATCTTTTCTCTGGACTTCAAAATCCTCCCAAAACCTTTATTTGTGCTTCGGCAATTGGTTACTATGGGGACAGGGCGGAAGAAAGACTTGCTGAACACTCTGCGGCTGGCTCTGGGTTTCTTCCCGATGTTTGCCGCGAGTGGGAGAATGAGGCCAACAGGGCCTCGGACCTTGGCGTAAGGGTCATAAACCTGCGCACAGGAGTTGTACTAAGCCCCGAAGGAGGCATACTGAGTTCTTTGCTGCCTCTTTTTAAAAGGGGTCTTGGGGGAGTTATTGGAAGTGGCGGTCAGTACCTAAGCTGGATATCGATAGAAGACCTTTCGCGGGTAATTATTTATCTGTTGGAGCATGGAGAAGTAAACGGGCCCGTTAACGCAGTATCTCCAAATCCGGTGACTAACAGGCAGTTTACCGCCGCGCTTGCGTCAGTTCTACGAAGACCCGCATGGTTTTCAATCCCCGCATTTGCCGTAAGGCTTTTCTTCGGAGAGATGGGCCGCTCCACAATGCTTGCCGGCAGCATGGTTTTCCCTGAGAAGCTTCTTTCCTCCGGTTATGAATTCTTACACGAAGACCTGGATTGCGCACTTGAAAGTGTTATTCTGAGATAAAATGTCGAAGAAAGAAAAGTTCCATTCACGCCAGTACCTGAAATTGAAACTTGAGAGAAAGGATCTTGACGAAGATCCTTTTGTTCAGTTTGATCTCTGGTACAGGAAGATTCTCGAAGCGGAAATCGATTTTCCAAACGCTTTTATTCTTTCTACAGTAGGAGCAGATGGCGTTCCGTCCTCAAGAGTGGTGCTTCTCAAGGGTTATGACGAAAGGGGTTTTTCCTTTTATTCAAATTCTCTTAGTCGTAAGGGCCGAGATATAGCCGAGAATCCGGTTGCTTCGCTTTGCTTCTGGTGGCCTGAATTTGAAAGGCAGGTGAAAATAGACGGCGAGGTCTCAGTTCTGCCCGAACGGGAAGCCGATGAATACTTTAAGTCTAGACCCCGCCAAAGTCGCATAGGAGCGCGTGTTTCGAGGCAGAGCGAAGTTCTTGCAAACAGGCAACTGCTTGAGGAGCAATACAACCAGTTCCGGTCTGAATGGAAAGGGAAAAGTATAGCGCGGCCCGATTTTTGGAAAGGATACGTAGTGAATCCAGTGCGCTTTGAGTTCTGGCAGGGAAGAAAGAACAGGCTTCACGATCGTTTCAGATATATTCCTTCCCCAGATGGTGGCTGGAGCATAGACAGGCTTTACCCATAGTCCGCAGTCCGCGGAGAGAAGAATCGATAGTCCCTGATTACCTGGTTGCGCGATAGAGCGCTACTACTCCCATGGTGAGTTCCGAGTATTGGCAATCCCGAAATCCTGCGTTTTCAAGATGACGTATGAAATTCTTTCTTTGAGGAAACGCGGCGGCGGATTCAGCGAGATATCTGTATTCTTTGCCCCTGCCGTAAATGCTTCCGACAAGAGGCATCAAGACTCTGAAGTAAAACATGTATATGGGTTTAAAAACGGGATTTTTCGGAATCGCAAATTCAAGTATGAGAAGTTTTCCGTTTTCTCTTAGAACCCTTCTCATTTCTCTCAGGGAAAGTTCGTAATCGACTGTGTTTCTTATACCGAATGCTATGGTGACGGAGTTAAACTGTTTTTCCGCGAAGGGGAGACTCTCAGCCGCGGCTGATACAAGTGCTATTTTACCCCTTAAATCAAGGTCTTTGATTTTCTTTTTTGCTATCCGGAGCATATTCATGCTGGGATCAATCCCGACTGTTTTCGTTGCAGGGTATTTTTTTGCGATTTCAATCGCAACTTCCGCCGTCCCGGTTGCTATGTCCAGATTGTACTTGGCGTCACGCAATTCTTCTGCTAGCTTCTTCCTCCAGAGTTTGTGAATTCCAAGGCTGAACAGAGTATTTAGCCAGTCGTAGTGACTTGCCACTTCATCGAAGATTTTCTTTGTCTCAGGCATTAGATGGATTCCAGAATCTTTTCTATGTGGGAGGTTCTGTTGAGAACATAGAAATGAATTCCAGGTGCTCCTTCGGCGATAAGTTCTCTTGCCTGGTCTCTGCACTGTGCGATTCCCACTTCCACCGCCTTGCGGTTATCGTCTCCTGCATCTTCCAGCTTCTTTTTCAGGGCTTTGGGTATCTCCGTTCCGCAAAGAGATGATATTCTTATCACCTGCCTCGATGAGAGCACGGGCATAAGACCCGGGATTACAGGAAGGTCTATTCCTGCTGCCCTTACTCTGTCGACATAATCGAAATAGTAACGGTTATCGAAAAAGAGCTGGGTAATTATGATATCGGCTCCAGCATCAACCTTTTTTTTGAGATTGGATATGTCCTCCTCAAAACTCGGGGATTCGATATGTTTTTCCGGATAGCCAGCGACTGCTATGGAGAACCGCTGCGGTTTTTCTTTTTCGTATTTTCTTATGTGTTTCACGAGTTGGTTTGCGTGCTGGAAAGCTCCCTCGGACAGCAGCTTTTCGCCATCTTCCTTCGGAATATCTCCCCTGAGGGCCACTATGTTACGTATTTTCTCCTGTTCAATCTGCTCGAGCATCATATCTATCTGTTTTTCGGAAGATCCTATGCAGGTCAAGTGACAGGCGCTTTCCGTCCCGATAACGTTTTTTATGTAGGAGGCGACTTCAACGGTCCTTTTACGCCCCTTCCCCATGGCACCGTGTGTTACCGTTATTATGCCGGGCGAAAATTCGGCGAGTTTCGCAAGAATATCTTTGAGTTTTTCGAATTCAGGATCGTCTTTCGGAGGAAAGACCTCAAAGGATATAAGAGGAGCATCTTTTTTTTTGTTCTTGTATTCAGAAAAATTCACGGTTTTTCCTCGAGAGCCAGAGTTTGCAGTGCGGTCTATCTTTCAATTTCCAACGAATTTCCAAAGTCCGAAGCTTCCGTAATCAAGAATGAACTCCACCCTTTCTGATCTGTTAAGAGGGAGCGTTCATAGCTTTCTTGCAGAACCGGCCATCATTATAATAGAAACTATGGAAAGCAGGCCCGCAAAGCTGGTTGTTCCTATTAGTGAGAAAACCAGTATTTCTTCTCGTCTTTCAAAGCGTTCAACTTCTTTTGCTGTTCTTTCGTCTACCGCGTCAAAAAACTTCTCAAGAGGATACACGACCCGTTCTTTCGCTTGGTGATACTCGTTGCTATATAGCAGTCGGCGTGCAAGTGCGGGGTCCGGTCTCCCTCTGACTGTGTAATTGCCGGAAGCGTCTCTGTAAAGGCCGGCCATTGCGTTCATCGCCTGAACTTCTAAGTTGACAACGGCATTTGATTCACTCTCGGCTGTTTGCAGAAGGTCAAGTTCGGTATCGGTGAATCCTGACTTTTTCATAAGCGTCTTAAGCGCTACTGGGGTGCCGCTTGGACGTGGGGGTGTTCCTGTTGATAGTACAAAATCCCAGTAGATCCTGTGATATTTTTCGGGACGAGGAGCAATTCCGTTTCGGATATCGAGGATTTCTCGAAAATATTCGACGTAGCGCTCGTCAGCAGTCTGGGAGTAAGTACGCACCATGCGTGTGAGGTCATCGGAGCTTTGGCGCAGTTCATCGGCGAGAAGATAAGAGAGGTATCTTTTTTCTTGCCCTTCAGCCACTTGCTGAGAATTTCTCATCATAACGAATGCTTGAGTCAATGACACTAGCACGAGTGCCATTATGGTTGTGGAAATGATCATCTGCCGGACCGCAGTAACGGTTATTCTTTGGCTTTCATTGACGGTTGGTTCTGCGGAGTCTGAAGGGTCATGCGTGGACATCTACTGTCTCCTTACCTCTTGCAATGCTGGCAGCACGCGCCGATACTTGCCGTACAGCAGGTTTGAGTCCTAAGGTATAGCCTTTCTCAAGCGGTTTCTGAACCTCTTTACGCGCAAACCTTATCTTCACAATATACCCTGCGTTATATTGTGCTTCAAGCCGTGCCGAGTTAGGCAAAACCCACATTCTTGCCTGAATTTCCAAATATTTTTTGGATGCGAGCGCTTCTGTAATCGAATATTAAATCCAGTTTTCTGCTTACCAAAAGCGGATTTGCCAGCCTTCCGATTGGTCCAAACGGTAGGGAGTAGTGAACAAGGTCTTTGACTTGGGTTTTTCCCCCGGCTTCCGTAAAAAAATGCTTGTGGTGCCAGAATTTATAGGGTCCGAATCGCTGCTCGTCAACGAAGTAGTGCAGCGGGTCAACCTGGGTTATTTCCGTTGCCCAGTTGGTTTTGATAAAGGGTATTGGAGTTACGGTGTAAGTGATTATCATGCCGGGATATATTTTTTCTTCCGCCTCAGATGTTATCCGCAGGTTAAGTTCTGAGGGAGTTATCTTGGGAAGATTGTTCGGGTTGGAGAAAAAATCCCAAGCTGTTTCAATGGAAACCGGCAGGAATTCTGTTCTCTTGAGCGTATATATCTTCATTCTCTTTCTGTTTGCTCAAGCGGCGGCCCGGGAAGCCCGATAAACCTCCACAGTATCAAGAACAGAAGTCCGAATATCAGGGGTAAAGACTCGTGTGTCTCATAAAGTATACCAGCGGACATTCCGCCTATGCAGGCTCCCATGAAATTTGCCAGATTGAAAAAGCCGGAGAGCACGCCCCTGTTCTCCGATGAGACTCTTTGCGTAACAAACGCAGGTAGTATGGACTGAAATATGGAGTATCCAAGAAAAAACACCGCCCCCGCGAGGTAGAGTGTGATACTGTCAGATGCCCGGAGCAGATAGATTGAAAAAGCGGCTACTAAAAAGAGAAGTCCGAGCCTAGTTGCCTGTTTCAATTTTTTTCTCGTTTCTGAAATCCTGATGTAGGCATTAGCCAGGAGCGCACTAGGGGCGAGTATTACTAGGTAGACGAACCACAGATCTTGGGGTTCGGTACCGATATTTCTCCAGTCCAGAGGATAAATGAACAGAATAAGGTTAAGACAGATGGATGTTATGAAGGTTGAGGAAAGAATTTTCCCCACTTCCGGTTCTCTGAGTTTGAGAAGAATTTCTTTTCTGTTTCTTGTTTTTTTCTTTGGAAGTTCTGGGAACAAGAAAAGAGTAACGAACACCGCTACTAATCCCAGGGCTGCGAGGATGAAGAAAAGGCTTTCAAAACCGAAGTTTGCTGCCAGCACTGGACCGACTATGAGCGAAATTATAAACGCTATTCCGATTATTATTCCAGTCAGCATAAAAGACTGGGCCCTTACCTCGTTTCTTGTGCAGTCCCCGAGAATAGCTATGGCAACTGCGCCTATCGCACCGCTTCCCTGAATCGCTCTGGTTATTATTAGTTCCCAGATGTTGTCTGCAAAAGCGCAGAGAACGCTTCCAATGCAAAAGATCAGAAGACCCACCACTATTACCGGTTTTCTTCCGAATCTGTCACTTGCCATGCCGAAAGGTATCTGCAGCAGACTCTGGGTAAGTGCATATATTCCAAATGCGACTCCGGCGGATGAGAGAGTTGCTCCCTCGTAGTTTACGGCGTATATGCTGAAAACGGGAACTATCAGGAATATTCCTAGAAGCCTGAGCGCAATTATTGTTCCTATTACCAGAACGGAGTGAAGTTCATATCTGTTTAGTTTCATGGCGTTTTCTCGGGATTTTCCGTTCGGTTTTGTTTTTAGCAAGGAAATAAAAAAACCGGTTCAATGAAAGATAGGGTATTTATCAAGTTTGACAATGGTAAGTATGACAAGACGAAGTTACGCTGTTAAGTATACGCATATAGAACGAGGGGATTCACAAGGGGCAAAAAACTTTTTACCCCAGGATTTCCACAAAAACCCTCGAAAATCGGTTGATTTGCACCAGAAACCAGAAATCCCACTCGGTACCTTTCTAAAAGTTTGAATCAAGCAAAAAAGTTTAGAATCAAATTTAATTAAATTCATGGTTTGCCTGACCGAGAACTGTCTATTTCACCCTGCACCATAGAGCGCCTGCTTGGGACACGCGCCTCGGTCAAGCGCCGTGATGAATGCCCAACAAGTTCGCGCATCCGAGCTCCAGTACTGGATCGGACACACATCACAGCAGACCCGAATTAAATGGAGGTATTAATCTACATGAAGAATCATAAAACTCTATTTTTTGCGGGCTTTGACTGGGGTGCGTCAGAGCTGGGTAGTATCTCTGCACTAACTTAACAATTTAAACAGCAATCAGCCTCGGAGGGCAAGCCCGAAGAGGCTGATTTGAAGAAAACAAAACCGGACATTTTAATTGACTCTTTACACTCCTTACACCTCCTCTTGACAAAGGCTGTACCGACCGTTAGGTTCTAAAAAGAACAACCGTAAGGAGGAACGTTCTGATGGAACTATCGTTTCGATCTGGCAGAACCGGTCTATTATTAAATAGGCTTCTCACGTTCTTGTTTTCCATGGTGCTTGGTACGTCCTTGGCTTTTGCGGGAGGTATGCCCCCTGATGCCCGGAAAGAGGCGTCTACGGTGGAACAAGATGTCGAAATCAAGGAACCTGCTCCCGAAGTCAAGGAGGAACCTGTGGCGGAGCCAAGTGATGACGCTACTTTCACCGACGAAACTGTAGAGGAGGTGTCTGAGGCCCAAGAGGATAGAAACAGAGGGTTTACCGTAGGAGTCCGCGGTGCTCTAAGCGTTCTAAACAGCGAAAGCATGTCTAGGGCTGCAATTCCCCCGTATGGGCCATTGGAAGCTACTGTCGATTATGACCAAGGATACAATCTCAGTTTAATGCTGGGCTACGCGCTTGGAAATGGCCTGCGTTTTGAGGCTGAGGCCACATATATCGAAAACGCTTTTCAGAAAATAAAGGTAACAACGCCGGGAGCTTTCGCGGCACAGCTTGAGACAGGGGAAAACAACCTTGAAGGCGATGTTTCGGCAAAAATCCTCATTATGAACGCCTATTATGATATAAATATGGGCGGCAATCTTGTTCCTTATATAGGTGGCGGATTGGGTGCGGCCGAACTGTCAAGCGAAATGAAATCGGCAGACAATCTGCTTGTTGATGCCGCCGATTGCTTTGTTGCTTATCAGGTCGGTGCCGGGTTGGGTTATAAAATCAGCGGGTACAGCAATGGTCCGGATATAACGTTAAGTTTGGATTACCGCTACTTAGCTTCTTTAAAAGGCACAAGACTCAAGCAGAAGGTAACCAACCACTTTGTAGAAGGCGAGTTCGGAGGACATTACATGGGCGGCGGAATCAGATTGGGACTTTGGTAGAGTTCTATAGTATTTGATGCTCCTGCCTGTATTCCGGAAACTCAAAGAATCTCAATTGGTTCTTGCACGAGGTATTCAGGCACGATGTTGCTCCTAGAAGTGTAACCCCTCGGATATTCACTGCGTACTGTAAAAACAGCGGTCAAGTTCTCTGGAAATTCTCTGGCGTAAGTGCGGTCTTTTTGCGTTTTTTGTGTGAGAGAGGACTGAAACTTGATTCAGGGACTGGTATAATTTCCATTCTAGCTGACCCGGGGAAATACGGAACCGGCAAACAGGTAGTTCGAATGAACTTCCTCTCTCAGCTTTTGGAGAAATTTCCAGGCGATGAGACCTACTTGGGCTGAAATCAGTCTCGATTCTTTTAAGTCAAATCTTGGCGAAGTAAGAAGAATTGTAGGGGAAAATGTCCGTATTATGGCAATTGTCAAAGCCGATGCTTACGGGCACGGTGCGGTAAGGTTAAGTGATGCTGCCCTTAGTAATGGAGCGGATATTTTAGGGGTAGCCACCGTACCGGAGGCGATGGAACTCAGGGAAGCCGGAATAAAAAACGGAATATTTCTTCTTGGAGGGATTGATCCCCGGGAAGCCGGTGTAGTAGTGGAGAACACGCTTACTCCGGCGTGTTATTCCCTCGATGTGCTAGAAGCTCTTTCTGGAGCCGCTGTTGAGTGTGGAAAAACAGTTGGTTATCACCTGAAAGTCGATACGGGCATGACCAGGCTCGGAGTGGGAGTAGGCGACATAGAATCTTTTTTCGCTTCGGCCGCCGAGCTTCCCGGGGTAATGCTTGAGGGTGTTTTCACGCATCTTGCCTCCTCTGAGATTCACCAAAGCGACTATACGGATTATCAGCTCGGGATTTTCCGCGAGGGCCTTTTTTTTCTTGACGAGCTAGGAATTAAATACCGCTACGCCCATTCCGCAAACAGTGCCTCCATTCAGAAATTTCCGGATTCTCACATGGATATCGTAAGGCCCGGGATAATGCTTTATGGTTCAGGTGACATGGGAGAGGTTGGCCTAAGGCCCGTTATGAAACTCAAAACGAGGATAGTGCAGCTCAAAGAAGTTCCCCAGGACACTTCGGTCGGCTACGGAGGAACTTTTGTTACTAGGAGAGAAACACTGATTGCAACCCTTCCGGTTGGGTATGCGGATGGCTACCCAAGAGCCCTTTCAAACAGGGCAAAAGTTTCTCTCGGCGGGAGACTCGCTCCGCTTATAGGGTCCGTCTGCATGGATTTCATCATGGTCGATGTAACGGACATTCCGGGTGTCTGTGTTGGAGACGAAGCAGTGCTTTTCGGAGATGGACTCGTGAGCGTTGAGGATGTCTCCTCCTGGGCCCAAACCATACCTTACGAAGTCTTATCACGGATTTCGCCGAGGGTTCCGAGGCGTTGCGTATGATTTTTATTAGTTAGTCTGAAGAAAATCTGCGATGAGAACTGTTATACAGAGGGTAACCAAAGCGTCAGTTAGCGTTGACGGAAAAGTAGTCGGCAGCATCGGCCCGGGAATAGTGGTTCTTGTTGGAGTTGAGAAAGATGATTCGGAAAAAGACATTGCTTATGTCGCGGAGAAGATAGCTGGTCTGAGAATATTTGAGGACTCCTCGGGCAAAATGAATCTGAGTATCAAGGATACGGGAGGAGAGGTCTTGGCCATCTCCCAGTTTACCCTCTACGGTGATTGCAGAAAGGGCAGAAGACCTTCTTACACGCGGGCCGCTGGGGGAGATTTCGCGAGGCAGTGCTACGAATCTTTCATCGCTGAGATCGCGGAACGTGGAATTCCGGTTAGAACCGGCATTTTCGGGGCAATGATGGATGTTCATATAGTGAACAGCGGTCCCGTTACGCTTCTTATTGACAGCTCCAGGGATTTCTGAGTTCATACTGGTTATTTCGCTTCGGCGGATTATTATTAGGGTAGATGAAGACTATATGCAGCCATCCTACCGCTCACAGGGATTATATATTTGAGGAGAAGTACGAAGCGGGCCTGGTCCTCAAGGGCTCCGAGGTTAAATCCCTTAGAAACGGAAACGCCAGCGTGAAGGAGAGTTTCGCTCTCATAAGGGAGGGCGAAGCCAGGCTTGTTAACTGCTACATAGCTCCTTATGACGCCGCTAACACGCTTAACCATGATCCGACAAGAGAAAGGAAGCTTCTGCTCAACTCTCATGAGATAAGAAAGCTGATTGGAAAGACCAGCATTAGAGGGTACACTTTAGTTCCTCTCAGGATTTATTTTAAAAACGGCATCGCAAAACTCGAACTGGCCCTTGCCAAAGGCAAGAAGACGAGGGATAAAAGAGAGGATATCAAGCGTCGTGAGGCCCAAAGAGATATGCAGAAAGCCGTAAGACGATCTTTGAAACGTTCATAGCTTAAACACGGGGGCGATCGGCTTCGACGGGAAATAGGGAAGCTTGTGTTGCATGCCGAGCTTGATTAACTCGTAAAACTGATCAAGCACGATAAGTGCCGAACCAATTAACGCACTCGCAGCCTAAAAAAAACTGCGACGTCTCAGAACGTCATGCCCGCTGGGCTTTCTGAGGCGTAATTCAAGCGGGATGGCTGGTACGTGATTCCCGGGGCGTTTGCCAGCGAGATTTTACTCGGGACTGTGGTAAAAAAACCTGCCTGCCGGTGATTTTGCCGTCTGATTCAAAAGACAGGATAAGCATGTAGAAGCCTAGTGAAACTTTTTCCGGACCCGGGTTCGATTCCCGGCGCCTCCACCA
>JAPOQQ010000091.1 GCA_026710625.1 Candidatus Dadabacteria bacterium
GCTCTGCGACTTAAGTGAACCCAGGTGGTACCCAACCCACGTATATCAGCTTGACAGCGTTAAGCCACAGTCGCAAACTGACTGATCTCACCTCGTCCCAACGCGATTGAAGCAATCGTGGAAAAGAATATTGAAACTGCGTTTGCAGGTCAAATAATGATGGAGAATGTGAACGAGGGAATCGCGTTGCGCCGAGGTGCGGCAAGTTTGGAGCGGAGAATCCTCGCCGGGACAGCAAGGGTGAGATCTGAAGGGATAATCTCAATAGGAGCGTTCCCTTCCGCAAATGGTTGTCTGTCAACTGGAGAAGGATTCAGCGACGAAGTGAAGACAAGTGGCAGAAAATCCACGAATATCAGAAAGCCGACCGTCACGACTTTGTTGCGCCTCGTCTCAACGCAATTGGACAAATGTGGTTCTGGAGAAAACTGCTGAAGCAAAATTGACAGGTCAAATCATATCAGTTGACAGATTACGTGAACGGTGCGGGCTGTGAAAGCTCCGTAGAACCTAATAGTAATTTTACCCACCTGCTTAACTGTTTGTCAAGTAAGAATTAAGTTATTTCAGGGTGATACGAAACGTTCAGTCCTAATAATCCCCCCTGCTCCACCCGGGTGAATGGAACTCTCAAACCTCCCCAGCATCAATTCAGCTGATGAATTGCCTGGATAAGATGGCTCTTGGAATTTAAAGCACTGCACTGAGGGTTAAAAGAGGCGCTGCAGGGTCTGGAGGACTTGTAAACTTAGGTCTGTAACCCCAGCACCTTTCTAAAAGCTTGAATCAAGCGAAAAAATAAAAAATCGAGTTTACTTAAACTCACGGGTTGATAGGTTCAGGGTGTAAGTCCCGTGAGGGATTATGCTGATGAGTGCTAACCGACCGTGAGGCTTGCTGCGAGATTTGAAAATTCTCGATACCAACACACGATTTTTCTCAAGCGTTATATTCAGTTGCAAGAGGTCTTTCCCCAAGTTGAAGGCGACCTTTCATAAGCAAGGCTTCTGCGTAAAGGTGTTATTTATTACGTTTCCCAGGGATTTGTGGCCTTGACGTCCAGTCCGGCAAAATCCCCGATGTTTCGCGTGGCCACAGAGAGATCATGCGTTTTTGCGGTTCCCGCAATTAGTGCGTCGCCTAGGTCTAGTACGCGACCAGACTTTTTGGCTTGTGCCCTGAACCGCGCTGCCCACTCCGCTTCTTTTTTTGCCAGCGGCAGAATACGGTCTTCGTATTCAGAGACGAACTCTGATAAGAGGCTATGCAAGTCGAAACGACGCTTTCCCTCTGGAAGGAGTTGCAAACCGAACTCAAGCTCGTGCAGAACAACTGGCGACAGCCAGAGCTGTTTCTTCTGCGCTGATATGAATGCTGACACTCTCGGATCAGGGTACTTTCTGGTCACTTCCGATATAACGTTGGTGTCCAGAACGTAACCGCTCATTCCTCGCCGTCCTCTATGAAGGGGATTTTGCGCTTGGACTCCCGGTTATGCGGGATTTCAAGTTCCCCTGCCCGGGACATATTTTCAAGAAGCCACTCACCCATAGGCTTTTTGGGCGATTTTTTGGCCTGCCACAACTTGGCGGGTACAAGAATGAAGGACTTCCGCACCCCGATACGTTGCGGGCCCTCCGTCTCGGCAAGCATCAGTATTTCGGAGAGCTTTGCCTTGGCCTCGGCGACAGTCCAGACATGCCGGCTTTTGGAAGTGTTCATAGTTCTAACTCCTGTATATATACTAGTATAGTCTAGTATATATGTTGGGTTTTTATTATCAACCCCGATCATTTATAATATAAAACCTGTCATGAATATCCCCGACCTGCTTACCCACCTGGGCGCGATTGCCATTGTCGCTATTCCGTTGTTCTACTATCTGACCAGAGAGAAAGGCCAGAGAAGGTCGGTTGAAACCGAGTTGTCTTTTACCAGAACCGAACTGGAAGAGTCAAAGAGCAAGGGTGTACTGCTTGAAGGGGAGCTTAAGGAATCGGTCGAGGCTGCAGGTGCTCTTAACGCCGAGAAAGCCTCACTAGAATCCAGCGTAAAAGAAAAGGAAGCCGCCATTTCGGACCGTGATTCCAGGATTTCCGGGTTTGAAAAGCAGGTGAGGGAACTCACTTCCCAGGTTACCGAGAAAGAAAGCCTTCTCTCAAGGCTCAGTACGACCATAGAGCAGGAAAGAAAAGGTTTTGAGGAAAAGCTGGCCATCCTGGATGAAGCGAAAAAAAGACTCGGAGACGAGTTCGAGAACCTCGGAAACAGGATTTTCGAGGATACGACCAAGAAATTCACCGATAAGAACAAGACGGACATGGAAACCCTCCTGAACCCCCTCCGCGAGCAGATAAAGGATTTCGAGAAAAAGGTCACCGATACCCACAAGGATGCGAGCAGTGACATGGCTTCCCTAAAAGCTCACATAGAGAACCTCAAGAACCTGGGCGAGCAGATGAGCCGCGAAGCCGTTAACCTCACCACCGCCCTCAAGGGAGAGTCGCAGACCCAGGGCGCCTGGGGAGAAATAGTCCTTGAGAGGGCACTTGAGATGTCGGGACTGTCCGAGGGCAGGGAGTATCATTCACAGCCGAGCTACAAGGGTGGGGACGGCAACACGCTGAGACCCGACGTGATAGTTCATCTTCCCGAGGGAAAAGACGTCGTAATCGACTCCAAGGTCTCGCTCACCGCTTACGAGAGATACATGTCCTGTGAGAATGAGGAGGAGAGGGGGGATTACCTAAGGCAGCATGTTCTCTCTTTTCGAAACCACATAAAGGAACTCAGTTCCAAGGGGTACCAGGGTATTCCCGGAATCACGAGCCTTAACTACGTTTTGATGTTCGTTCCGCTTGAATCCGCCTTCATGCTTGCCATAGAGACCGAGGGGGATCTTTACTCCGAGGCTTTCGAGAAAAACGTGATAATTGTTTGTCCCTCGACTCTTCTTGCGACGCTTAGAACCATACACAGCATCTGGCAGTTTGAGTACCAGAACGCAAACGCCAGGGAAATAGCCGAAAGCGCCGGCAGGATGTACGACAAGTTCGTGACTTTCACTGAGCATCTCGCTGAGGTCGGAAAGCGCATAGAACAGTCTGATCAGGCCTACCAGAAGGCAATGAGCAGTCTTCGCGACGGCAAGGGGAACCTCGTGAAAAGAGCCTTGGATCTCAAGGAGTTAGGAATAAAAACCTCGAAGGAACTTCCCTCTGATTTCTCGGAGAGATCCGAACCCTCGGGGTACGCGGTTTCTTCCGGCAAGGAGACGGACGAGGGGTTACAGTGATCCGTCGTGTTTAGAAAAAGGAGGGGAAATCATGTACGATTCCACTTCCTAAATTCGATATCTAGAGAGGTAGCATAGATTGTTTGAGAATTCTATTAAAGGTAGCTGGGCGCTGGTGCTTGGTTCTTCAAGCGGCTTCGGGGAGGCCTGCAGCCTTGAGCTTGCGCGCCGGGGAATGAATATTTTCGGCGTGCACCTTGACCGCAGGGGCACAATGGCGAAGGTGGAGAGCATAGTTGAGGAGATAAAGAGCACGGGAAGCGATGTCAGGTTCTACAACGTAAATGTCGCCGATGCGGAAAAAAGACAGGAAGTCATTGCGGACATAAAGGACGTGGTGCAGAAGGATGGCTCCCGGGTAAAGGTAATGATACATTCCGTCGCCTTCGGGACCCTAAAGCGCTACGTTGCAGATGAACGAAGAGACGTTCTTAACAGCAAGAACATTGACATGACCCTGGACGTGATGGCCCACAGCATTGTTTACTGGGCGCAGGATCTTGTTATGGAGGGAATAATGGGCGAGGGCGGGAGAATATTCGCCATGACGAGTTCAGGGAGTCACAGGGTATGGCCTACTTACGGCGCCGTATCGGCCGCCAAAGCGGCCATAGAGGCCCACATACGCCAGCTTGCCGTTGAGCTCGCCCCAAGCGGGATTACCGCAAACTCAATAATGGCCGGGGTAACGGACACTCCCGCGCTGAGAAAGATTCCGGGAAATGAGAAGCTCGTTGACCACGCTCTTGCGGCAAATCCTTCGGGAAGATTGACGACACCGGAAGACGTGGCAAAAGCCATTGCGCTTCTCTCTCTTGACGAAGCCTCCTGGATCACGGGCAACCTGATAGGGGTTGACGGCGGGGAAGATCTTGTTTGATAGGACCGCTTGGTCCGAATCCGTTGAAGGGAACCTTGTCTTACAGGTCTTATTAGTATAGAGTATAAATTATGTTCAGTCACCGCAGAGACAGGGATGTCGATTTAGCAATTTTTTTACTCAGAGTCGGCTTCGGCTTCTCGATGCTTATTTTCCACGGCTACGGGAAGCTGATCGGAGGGCCCGAGAGGTGGGCTAAAGTCGGGGGGTCACTGCAGACCTTCGGCATTGATTTTTATCCGGTTTTCTGGGGTTTTATGGCGGCTTTCGCCGAGTTTTTCTGCTCGGCTTTCATAATCATGGGGATTTTCTTTATTCCCGCGACTTTTCTTCTGTCCGTTAACATGATCGTGGCGGTTCTCTTTCACCTGTATCTTCCGGAGGAGTCGCCAGCGGCGGGATGGCAGGGGGCTTCACACGCGATTGAATATCTTTTCGTCTATGTGGTGTTGATGATTTCCGGTCCTGGAAAGTACAGGATAAACCTAGGCTGACGGTCTTCGTTGGCTTTTTCATCCAAGCAACTCTTGGATTTTTAAAAGCGTAAGCTACAACCATGTCCAAAAACGGTAGAATCAAGTCCTTTATCTTATTTGCAGCTATAATGTCATTCGCTTTACTGCTGTCCGGCTGCCAAACTCTGAATTGGAACGAAAAATGGCAAAGCAACTTTATTGATCAGATGGCTGTGGCCAGAGACAGTCAGATGCTTAAAAACCTGGTGCGCATGCGCTATGGAAACCCGCCTGTATTTACAACTGTTGGAACGGTAACGGAGAAATACAAACAGGCACCGAGTCAGATTTCATTAGCCGGTGCGGTAACCAGCGTCCTTGGTTCCTCAGTAGACGATAGCGCGAGAAGCGAAAATAGTCTCTCGGGGCAGGTGGGAATAGGCGGCACC
>JAPOQQ010000092.1 GCA_026710625.1 Candidatus Dadabacteria bacterium
AAGGGTGTAGGCAAGCACAAGAAAAAGCTCTCAAGCTTTGAGCTCGCTTTAAGAGATGCGGGTATCGCTCAGTTCAATCTGGTCAAGGTTTCAAGCATATTCCCCCCGGGCTGCCAGCTCGTAAGCAGAAAGCAGGGACTCACCATGCTCTCCCCCGGGCAGATAGCGTTTGTGGTAATGAGCGAGAACTCCACAAACGAACCCAGCAGACTCATCGCCGCGTCAACCGGCCTCGCGGTCCCGAAGGATAAAACACGCTACGGATACATCTCGGAACATCACAGCTACGGGCAGAAAGAAACCCTCGCTGGGGAATACGCCGAGGATCTTGCCGCCTACATGCTCGCTACCACCCTTAACGCTCCCTTTGATCCCGATAAAAGCTATGACGAGCAGAAAGACATATGGGAGATAAGCGGGCACAAGGTAAAAAGCAGAAACATAACGCAGACTGCCGTAGGAGATAAAAACGGACTCTGGACAACGGTCCTTACCGCGGTGGTTTTCTGCTCCTATCAGACAAAGACGATCAGCTAACTCCCATTCCACATAGAAAGGCAAAGCAGAAGAGTTTTACGGGACCAGATTCCAGATTTCACCCGCACGGATGTGTCTTGTACCTTTTCCAGAGTTGAAACCGTTTACCTGAACGATTTATTGGACCCGACTCACAGCGCAGACTGCGTGACCGGTTTTCGACATTTCTAACATCAATAAATATAATTTTCAACGTAAATCCTTGATTTTCGATACTAGAGAGAATAAAATACCTAAATTCGACATATCCGAGATTTATACAGCATATTTCGATAACAATGAAGGTTTTTTGAGCAATGCGAATACAGAATCTGACAGCGGATTTCTTTCAGGGCGAACCCCTGCCGCAAGGCACAGAGATGGTCGGCTGGTCTGCCTTAGTCCACTCGCTCGGCGTCGCCGCGCCAGTTCATAACCCTTCCTGCGTTTCGCAAAGGCATGTTCTCGGAAGCAAACGAAGCGACGGTACGTGGAATATATACGACAAGAGATATCGCCCCGGACCAACGCTCAAAGGACACCTGACCTTTGCAATGCGTCATGAAACAATTGACCTTCTGCTTCTAAAAAGAATTCTCCAGGCAGTTCCCGAGGCCACGCTTGTCGAAATGATCCGCGCTAAACCAAAGGGTACCACCGCGCGGAAGATATGGTTCTTCTTTGAGACTTTGACCGGCAAGCGCCTTGACATCGCAGACGCGCCTGCGGTCACTGCCGTCGATGCCCTCGACCCGGACCGTTACTACACGGCCGGGAGGCAGATTTCACCGAGGCATCGAGTCCGTAACAATCTACTGGGTACAGGAGATCTGTGTCCAATCATAAGGCGAACTCCGAAACTTGAGAAAATGATTGCTCTTGACCTCTCGGCAAAGACGCGGGATACAATCGGGAAGGCCGGCGCACAACTCATCGCGCGCGCTGCAAGCTTCGTATTGCTTGAAGACAGCCGGGCGAGTTTTGAGATCGAGGGAGAACATCCGCCGGTCAACCGGCTCGAGCGATGGGGACGCGCGGTTATGGAGGCGGGGAAAAGGCCCCTTCGGCAGACGGAAATTTATCGCCTCCACAGCATCCTGATCGGCAACGACCGGTCCAGAACCACAGGATACAGAACTGAAGAGGTGTTTCTCGGCCCTCGCAACCGCAACTATGAACCCCTGCCCGAGTTTATCGGCGCACGTCACAAGGACATTGAGCGTGCAATGAACGCACTTAACGAATGCGGAGACCGTCTGCGTAGCTCGGACGTCGATCCCGTTCTCCATGCCGCCTGCGTGGCGTTCGGGTTTGTATATATCCACCCGTTTACCGACGGAAACGGACGCCTGCACCGCTGCCTGATTCATCAGGTCCTCGCAGAGCGCGGATTCACGCCTCCGCAGATGGTGTTCCCCGTTTCATCCGTAATGCTGAGTCGCATAGACGACTACGGAGCTACATTACGGGCGCATTCCGGCCCGCTGATGCAGTTCATAGCCTGGAGGGCACTTCCGAACGGCAATGTGGAAGTCACGAACGACACCTCGGATCTCTACTGCTATTACGACTGCACAAACGAGGCGGAATTTCTGTACGACTGTATTCTGCAAACGATAGAATTCGACCTGCCACGCGAAATCGATTATCTGAAGCGCCATGACGTTGCCGTGAGGCGGATCATAAACGCCTTCGATGTGCCGAACCGGACAGCGGAAGAGATCATTATGCTCATTCGTCGCAACGGGGGCGTCTTCCCTAAAAAACGTCGCAAAAAAGAATTCGCAAGGTTTACCGAAAGCGAGATTGCCTCCCTTGAAACCATAGTGGCGGAGGGATTCGCCGACTTTGACCAGGAGTGAAGTCGCCTGAATTCAGGCCGGTTCTTCCATGCCGCTTTACGAGAGACTGTTGCGACTGGCTCCCTTTATAAGCTCGCGAGCGACTTCAAAAGTCTTTTCGGACACGCTTTTTCCGGCAAGCATCCTGCCGATTTCCATTACCCTTTCCTCTTCGCTGAGGGCATCCACCGAGACATCCGTTTCACTTTCGCTCGATTCCTTCGCAACCAGCAGATGGGTATTCGCGAACTTGGCAACCTGAGGTAGGTGCGTTATGCACACTACCTGGCTCTGGTCCGAGAGATCCTTTATTTTCCTTCCTATGCTCTCGGCCACGACTCCCCCTATCCCGGCATCCACTTCGTCGAATATGAAGATCGAGCCTGAATCGCCGGTGGAAACGAAGCTTTTAAGCAGAAGCATTATTCTTGAGAGCTCTCCGCCGGAAGCGACCCTGTTAACTGGCCTCGGAGCCTGGCCCGGGTTGGCGGAGAAAAGAAAC
>JAPOQQ010000093.1 GCA_026710625.1 Candidatus Dadabacteria bacterium
CGTGAATAGATTTATAATATATTGTGTATATAATTCCCACGGCATGAGTCTCGAAACAATAAAAGTTGCTATAGTCGGATCGGGGCCCGCGGCTTTCTACGCGGCCGATCACCTGCAGAAAAAACTTGGCGACCGCGTCTTCATGGATATGTTCGAGAAGCTCCCAACTCCCCACGGCCTCGTAAGAAGCGGGGTAGCTCCCGATCATCAGAAAATAAAGAGTGTGGCCAGAGTTTATGATAAAATCGCGTCAAATCCCCAATTCAGGTTCTTCGGGCTTGTAGAGTTCGGAAAGCACGTAACGCTTGAAGACCTGCGCAGCCGTTATCACCAGATAGTTTTCGCAACCGGGGCCCAGACCGACAGGAAAATGAATATACCGGGAGAAGATTTAATCGGAAGCCACACGGCAACGGAATTCGTAGGCTGGTACAACTCCCACCCGGATCACATGGGCCTTGGTTTTGACTTTTCGGGAAAAAGAGTCGTCATAGTCGGAGTCGGGAACGTCGCGGTGGACGTCGCGAGAATTCTCTCCCTCACAAGAAGCGAAATGAAAAAAACGGATATCGCCGACTACGCGCTTGAACAACTGGCCGAAAGCGGAATAAGGGAAATATACATGCTTGGAAGAAGGGGCCCCGCACAGGCGGCTTTCACCAACCCGGAGCTGCGGGAACTTGAGAATCTTGAGGACGCGGATCTCCTTACCCTGGCGGGGGAAGCGCAGCCCGATTCCCTTACGCTCGAGGAGCTTGAGCATAAACCGAACAGGACAACTCAGACGAAAATAGAGCTTATAAAAAAAGCTTCCGAAAGGGTTCCCTCCAAATCAAAGAAAGTAGTCATAAGATTCTTGGTTTCTCCGATAGAAATAATTGCCGGAGAAAACAATAAGGTAAAAAGCGTGAAAGTCGTGAGAAACAGGCTTTACAAATCCGATGATGGCTCCCTTCGGCCCAAACCCACGGATGAGACCGAAGAGATTCCCGCCGATCTGGTTTTTCGCTCCGTCGGGTACCGGGGAATACCTCTTCGGGACGTGCCGTTTGATGACAGTTCGGGGGTAATCCCCAACGAGAAAGGAAGAGTTCTTGACAAAATGGGCGGTAGCCCGCTCTTGGGACTTTACACCACAGGGTGGATAAAACGTGGACCGACCGGAGTTATCGGCACAAACAAGTCCGACTCCGGCGAAACCGTAAGCTGCATGGTCGAGGACATCGAGAGGGAAAACACGCTGCGTCCCGAACTCACTTCAGATGAGAGCATAAAGGAACTGCTTGATGAAAAACATATTTCCTACAATGAATGGCTGCAGGTTGACTGGTTTGAAAAGAAAAAAGGCGAAAAACAGGGAAGGCCGAGAGTGAAGGTCACGGGGCTTGAAGAAATTCTCGAAATTCTTAAAGAAAAACACTGAAGAGGGTGGTCTTTCCCACTCCGACAGCATATGCTTGTTTGAACTTGGGTTCCGGCGCACCCAAAGCTATGTCGGACTCACACGTATCTTTCTTCTGAGAGGATCCATTCCCCAAATGGAGAGGGAGAGTTCGCTTCCTATATCAAAAACCCTGCCACCTGCGTTAGAAAGCGCAAGTTCGATCAGAAACTCCGGGATATAAACGTTAAACCCATTATATCCCTTGGAACTTACGTAGCCTATCGTCCCCTTTATGTCCTTTTCCAGAAGATAGCGGATAAGCCAGTACCTGTGTCTGCTTCTCTGCGCGTTTTTTATTTCCCTAGTGGCAAGACTCACCCGCGTGTTTGTGTCTTCAAGCTCGTTTTCCGAGTAGCGGATCTTTTGTTCCTTGAGCCAGGATATAAGCTGGCGCTGCATGAGAAGATCCGTGTACCTTCTGATCGGAGAGGTCATCTGAACATAGCAGGCAACTCCCAGAGACTTGTGGATTTCAGGAGTGGAAGTAACAAAAGAGGGTTTTAAGTGCTTTATTACCTTTACGGGAAAAAGGACGTCTCCGGGGTGAAGTTCTCTCGCTTCGGGATCAATCTCCTGGGTCTGAGAGCGGAAGAGAGCCGGAACTTTGTTTTTATCGAAGAAATCTCCCGAAAGCCGGTTCATAAGTATCATGCATTCGGAAACTACATTATGGGCAGGGGAATCCATGTAGTCTTTGCCGATTGATATCTCGTCTTGGTCTCCTACCCTGATCTTGAGTTCTGGAAGTTGAACTATAAAAGCCCCTTTGTCGACTCTCTGGCCCCTAAGTGAATCAGCGAGGGCCACGAGGGATTTTCCCCATTGCGTACTGCGGAACATTTCAGTCGCTTCAGCATAAGTAAGATTCTTCGAAACTCTTATGACCGTCGTTTCAAAGCGATAATCGATCAAGGTTAAGTTTTCTTTGTTAAAAGTGGCGAAAAGGGAGAGCGCAGGTCGGAGGTCGTCGGAGGTCAGGCTGAGTTTCTTGCCCACAAGCTCCCGGGGAAACATATCTACGCGTTCCTCAGGAAAATAAACTGTCTCAGCACGCTCAAGGGCCCCCTGATCAAGAAAACTCCCCCTGTTTACAACATGGGCGACATTCGAAATGTGGACCCCCAGAATGACCTGGTCCCCGTGCATTTCAAACGAAATGGCGTCATCAATATCCTGCGTTGTCTCGTTGTCAACTGAAAAAACTTCAAGCTCCGTTCTGTCGGTGAGATCCGCGAAGTTTTCCACAGCACTCAAAATAGCTTCCACCTCTTCAAGTGCTCTTTGGGAGTGTGTGAAATGAAAAGCGATCTTTTTTGATTCCGGGTCATCGTCTTTCTTCCAAAAACCCGTTTTTATAAGAAACTCAACCGCCGATTCCACTTCCTTAAGACCCGCTTCATAAAGAAAACCCTTGGCTTCCTTAGCTCGCCCGTAACCGTCAAGATCAATGACGTACCGCTCGATCAGCTCAAGGAACTCACCGTGGCTTTCATCAACCACCGGAGGAACTTCGCCACTTATAACAGAACGAACCCAGTTTATGGCGGCCTGCGCTTTTTGTTCCCTTTCCTCTCTGAGTTCAAGAGTACGAAGCGTCCTAGAAACATCCTCTCGCGAGCGCACAAGATAGCCATTTTCGCCTCTTGCAAGATAAACCGTGTTTTTATCCACGGCCCAGAAAAGCAAGAACCTCTGCTCCAAAGAAATCTGTTCCGTACCCGAATACAGGTCCAGTATCTCCTCAAAGCTTACGGTCTCCTGCTCTTCCACAACACACTGCCACAGCGTTTCCACATCAACAGAGTCTTTTTTCTCCTCAAGTTCTCTTCTCCGCTTTCTCATTTCGAGTTTTTTCTCGGAGTCAGTCAGGGTCTCGGGAACAGTTATTCCGGTGAGCAACACGACTTTTTTCGGTTCAACCGAGTAGCGCTTCCCATCTTCTGAGAGAACAGAGAGTTTGTCGGGATGGGCACAGAGGACCACTCCCAAGGCAGGTTCCCTTCTCTTTCTGTAGGCAATAAGTTCGTTTATGCTGGGAAGATTCATCGAATGGAACAATTCGATCAGCCAAGAGAATCCTTGTACCGAAGCGCCCCTCTTATGAAATCTCTGAAAAGCGGGTGGGCACTTAGGGGCTTTGATTTGAATTCGGGGTGGAACTGACAGCCGACAAACCAAGGATGGTCCTTAAGTTCCATGATTTCAACCAGACTTCCATCCGGCGAGAGACCGCAAAGGACCATTCCATTTGACTCAAGAATTTCCCTGTAGCTGTTGTTCACTTCAAACCGGTGTCTGTGTCTTTCGGAGATCTCAGGAATCCCGTAGATGCTGCTGGCCAGAGTCTCGGGCTTTATGACGCAGGGATAGGCCCCGAGTCTCATTGTTCCGCCCTTTTCACTTATGTTCTTCTGCGATTCCATTATGTCTATAACCGGGTTCTGAGTATCGCCGTTGTTCTCGGTCGTATCCGCGTCATCTATGCCGCAAACGTTCCTTGAAAACTCAATAACGGCAAGCTGCATGCCGTAACAGATTCCGAAAAAGGGAATCTGATTCTCCCTTGCGTATTTGGTGGCGTCGACTTTACCGTCAATCCCTCTCTCCCCAAATCCTCCGGGAACAAGTATGCCGTGAACATCGGAGAAATAGTTGTCCGGAGACGCACCATCCATTTCTTCTGAATTCACGTATTTTATTTCAACGCTCGAATCATGGGCTAAACCACCGTGGTAAAGGGCTTCGTGGAGGCTCTTGTAAGCATCTCCGTGTGAAACATATTTTCCGACAACGGCTATGCGCACGGTTTTTTCCATATTCTTTACTCTTCGAACAAGTTCTTCCCATTCCCCCATGTCGGGTTTCTTGGTCCACATGCCAAGATATTCAACAATTATCTCGGCCAATCCTTCTTTTTTATAGATAAGCGGAACTTCATATATGTGCTCAACGTCCTTGGCCGTAATCACCGCCTTTTGCTCGATGTTGCAGAAAAGGGCTATTTTTCTTTTAACCTCTTCAGGAAGGAACTTGTCCTCGGTGCGACACAGGAGTATGTCGGGCTGAATTCCTATCTGGAGAAGTTCCTTCACGCTGTGCTGCGTGGGCTTTGTTTTTAGTTCTCCAGCGGCGGCAACATAGGGGACATACGTAAGATGGATGAAAAGAGTGTTCTGTTTGCCGAGATCCGACCTCAACTGCCTTACTGCCTCAAGAAAAGGAAGACTCTCAATATCTCCCACGGTACCGCCGATCTCGACTATGATGACATCGTTGTCGTTCTCAAGGGCAAGCACGCGCGACTTTATCTCATCCGTTATGTGAGGAATTACCTGAACTGTTTTGCCGAGAAATTTGCCTTCCCTTTCCTTGGAAATAACGGAATCGTAGACTTTACCGCTTGTAAGATTGTTTTTCTTGCCGAGATAAGCTTTGGTAAACCTCTCGTAATGACCAAGATCGAGATCCGTTTCCGCCCCGTCATCGGTAACAAAAACCTCCCCATGCTCAAAAGGATTCATCGTGCCCGGATCAACGTTTATGTAGGGATCAAGCTTCTGAAGGGTGACTCGAAGACCACAGCATTCAAGAAGGAGACCTATTGAGGAAGCGGAAATCCCCTTTCCCAGAGAAGACATAACTCCGCCGGTAACAAAAATAAACTTCGCGCTTTTCAAGCAGAAAACCTCTTTATCAAGTTAAAGCAGCCGCAATAAACAAAGGTCGGAATTTAAATATATTCAATTGGGAAGCAGCTTACAATTAAAAACGCAAATTTCA
>JAPOQQ010000094.1 GCA_026710625.1 Candidatus Dadabacteria bacterium
CGCCTGCCCACGCTTTGACAGTACGTTCGTTATCGCCGCCGTTAACGTCGTCTTCCCATGATCCACATGCCCTATCGTCCCTATGTTTAAATGCGGCTTCCCCCTCTCAAACTTAGCCTTAGACATCTCTTGTTGACCTCCTTGTTAAAAAGAACATAAAAATATCAGCTGACATTGGCTGCCTGTTTTATCTCTTCGGCTATGTTGGCGGGCAGAGCGAAATAATGGGAGAATTCCATAGTGAACAATCCCCTACCTTCGGTCATTGACCTTAAGTGGGTCGCGTAACCGAACATTTCGCCAAGCGGAACTTCCGCCTTTACCGCCTGCATAGCACCTCTCATTTCCGTACTGCTTACTCTTCCGCGCCTTGAACTCAGATCACCTATGACGTTTCCCATGTGAGCTTCGGGGACAACCACCTCAAGTTTCATTACGGGCTCAAGTACAACCGGAGAAGCTTTATGAATCGCCTCCTTAAATGCCATGGAACCGGCAATCTTAAAGGCGATCTCCGAGGAATCAACATCGTGAAAAGAACCGTCGTAAAGAGTGACCGCCACGTCGACGACCGGGTACCCAGAGACGACTCCAGCGTCCATGGCCTCGACTATTCCCTTCTGAACCGCGGGAATAAATTCCTTGGGAATCACCCCTCCCTTTATCCGATCGTGGAACTGGAATCCTTCGCCCCTCTCAAGAGGCTCCACCCTTATCTTCACATGGCCGTACTGACCGCGCCCGCCGGTCTGTCTTATGTATTTTCCTTCGGTTTGGGAGGTGGCGGTTATCGTCTCCCTGTAAGCGACTTGTGGCTTCCCTACGTTCGCATCGACCTTGAACTCCCTTCTAAGCCTGTCGACGATTATCTCGAGGTGGAGCTCACCCATGCCGGAAATTACCGTCTGACGGGTCTCCTCATCGGTTTTCACCTTGAAGGAAGGGTCCTCCATGGCAAGCTTGCTAAGCGAAAGACCGAGTTTCTCCTGATCGGCGTTTGACTTAGGCTCTATGGCAATCGAAATGACCGGATCCGAGATATGAAGACTCTCAAGTATCACGGGATTTGAATCCGAGCACAGGGTATCGCCAGTAAGAGTGTTCTTAAGCCCAACCGCAGCCGCTATACCACCGGCCTCAATCTCTTTTATGTCTTCGCGTTTGTCCGCGTGCATGCGAAGAAGTCTTCCGATTTTTTCATTCTTAAGATTGGATGAATTGTAGACGGTAATGCCTGATCTTAGTTTCCCGGAATAAACCCGAAGGTAGGTAAGCTGACCGACGAACGGGTCTGACATGATCTTAAACGCAAGCGCGGAGAAAGGATCTTCTTTGTCGGGTTTTCTCTCGACTTCCTCATCGGTTTTGGGATGAATGCCTTTTACCGGTGGCAGGTCCACGGGAGCAGGCATGTATTCCACAACGGCATCAAGCAGGAGCTGGACTCCCTTATTCTTAAAAGCCGATCCTAGCATCACCGGGACTATGGTCGCGTTGATTGTCTGTCGTCTTATAGATTTCCGGATCATCTCTTCGGAAACATCCTCTCCGTCAAGATAAAGTTCCATTATCTCCTCGTCGTTATCCGAGAGAGCCTCTATAAGTTTCTCCCTGTATTCGGCCGCTTGCTCCTTGGTGTCCTCGGGAATATCTATGAATTCAAACTTGGCCCCAAGGCTCTCCCCGTCCCAGACTGCCATTTTCATCCTTATCAGATCAACTATTCCGGTGAACTCGTCGCCGTCAAACCAAGGAATCTGAAGACACACGGGATTGGCGCTAAGTCTCTCAACTATCTGGTCCACGACCTTGTAGAAATCCGCCCCGATTCTGTCCATCTTGTTCACAAAACACATTCTTGGAACCGAATACCGGTCGGCCTGTCCCCAAACCGTCTCAGTCTGAGGTTCGACTCCTCCGACGCAGTCAAACACAACCACCGCTCCGTCAAGCACCTTGAGTGATCTTTCGACCTCTATGGTGAAATCAACGTGGCCGGGAGTATCTATGATGTTTATCCTGCAGTCATTCCAGAAACACGTAGTGGTAGCGGAGGTAATGGTGATGCCCCTTTCGCGCTCCTGCTCCATCCAGTCCATGGTCGCCGCGCCTTCGTGCACTTCGCCGATTTTGTAGGTTATGCCAGTATAGAAAAGTATTCTTTCAGTGGTAGTGGTCTTGCCAGCATCTATGTGAGCAACAATTCCGATGTTTCTCACCCTGTCTATGGGGAATATCTGTTCTGACACCTTAATCCTCCGGGGAATTACCACCTGTAGTGGGCAAAGGCCCTGTTGGCCTCGGCCATTCTGTGAATATCCTCTTTCTTCTTCACAGCGCTGCCCCTGTTGTTATGGGCATCAATTATTTCCGAAGAAAGCTTGTCTACCATTGATTTTTCTGATCTTGAGCGGGAGGAGTTTATGAGCCACCTGATCCCAAGAGACTGCTTTCTGAAAGAACTCACTTCCATGGGAACCTGGTAGTTGGCTCCGCCGACGCGCCTTGACCTTACCTCGACCGAGGGCTTTACCTTGTCAAGAGCATCGAGAAAGACTTCAAGCGGGTCTTTTCCGGTTTTTTCCCTTATTCTGTCAAGAGAATCGTAGAAGATTTTTTCCGCCTTGCTCTTCTTGCCGTCGTACATCAGGCTGTTTATAAACTTGGCGACTATCGGATCTCCAGTTCTTGAATCCGGAGTCAGTTTTCTTCTTGTTACCCTACCTTTCCTCGGCATCTGCTACTTCCCGCCCGTTACTTAGGCTTTTTGGCTCCGTATTTGGATCTCCCGTTTCTTCTGCTCTCAACTCCAGTTGAGTCAAGAGTTCCCCTGACTATGTGGTATCTCACTCCCGGAAGATCTTTCACCCTGCCACCCCTGACGAGCACAACGGAGTGCTCCTGCAGCGTGTGTCCTTCTCCGGGTATGTACCCTGTGACCTCTATGCCGTTTGTAAGTCTTATCCTAGCGACCTTCCTAAGCGCAGAGTTAGGCTTTTTTGGAGTGGTGGTGTAAACCCTCACGCAAACCCCTCTTCGCTGGGGACATCTCTGAAGAGCTCTGGCCTTACTTTTCTTCTTAACCGTCTCTCTTCCCTTGCTGAGCAACTGACTTATCGTAGGCATAAAATCATCCTCTCCCCAAATTTGGGTAATCCGATCATTATAAGCTTAATAACGGGCGGATGTCAAATAGAAAAACGGTAAAAAACCGCTAAATCCAAAATCAAGGGAAGGACTATACTACAGAAAGAAAACAGGTTTTCAATAAAAAAATTTTGGGGCTATATAAACTTTATTAAACGCTGCCTAAAAATGGTCGCAGCTTCTCTCAAAGAGCCCTAAAAGCCATTAACTTTCATGAGTCCGGGATTTCCAAGGCGGATACATTCAGGACGCATCAGCGACCGATCCGCAAAAGCGCCTTCTTTCCTATATCCGTCCTGTAGATCAGATTTTCATCGGAAATGGAATCGACGGCTTTATATGCGTTCCGTATGGATTCCTCTATGGTATCACCAAGGGAGGTAACTCCTAATACCCTGCCGCCGCTTGTAACAAGTTTGTCTTCGGAAAAAGCGGTTCCTGCGTGAAAAATTACGGTCTCGCGGGTATCGGAGAAGTCCATGAGTTTTTTAAGTTCGACCCCCTTGTCATAGCTTCCCGGGTAACCCCTAGAGGCCATGACGACGCAGACGCAGAAGCCTTCTTTCCATTCTACGGGATCCGCTTCCATCTCGCCCCGGGCTATTGAATAAAGAATAGGAACGATGTCCGATTCCATTTTCATAAGAAGCGGCTGGGCTTCGGGGTCGCCAAAGCGGCAGTTAAATTCAAGCACCTTGAGGTCGTCGTCTTTTATCATCAATCCGGCGTAGAGAATTCCCCTGTAAGTTCTCCCCTCGGATTTCATTGCCCGCACGGTTGGAACCATAACTTCGTCAATTATTCTCTGCCTAAGCTGGTCGGTAACCACAGGGGCGGGAGTGTAAGCCCCCATGCCTCCTGTGTTTGGCCCCCTGTCTCCGTCAAAAATTGGCTTATGGTCTTGGGAAGGCTCCAGAGGAAGTATGTTTTCCCCGTCGGTAAAGGCAAAAAAGGAAGCCTCCTCGCCCGTAAGAAATTCCTCTATCACGACCTTCGTTCCTGCCTCACCGAATGCCCCGCGCTCCATCATCGAGCGAAGCGCCTCCTCGCCCTCTGCTTGAGAAGCACATATGATAACGCCTTTGCCGGCGGCGAGACCGTCGGCCTTCACTACGAAGGGGGGATCGGTTTCCCTTATCTTGGCAATCGCCTGTCCGATATCGGCGAACACGGAATATTCTCCGGTTGGAATTCCGTATTTCTTCATCAGGTCTTTTGAGAAAATCTTGCTTCCTTCAAGCTCCGCCGCTGCTTTAGAGGGACCAAAAATCAAAAGATCCTCTTTTTCAAAAAAATCGATTATTCCTTCGCAAAGAGGCTGCTCGGGACCGACAACCGTAAGGTCCACCGACTCTTTCTTGACAAACTGCGCAAGCGAACCAAAATCTCCAACGCC
>JAPOQQ010000095.1 GCA_026710625.1 Candidatus Dadabacteria bacterium
AAATTTCCGGGAGCGGGACTGCGGGGAGGAGAGTCTATGGCTATAACCCCCCTGCCGTTTGCCTCAACTGATTTTGTCTTGGGGTGGAATTCTCGGTTCCTGGCGTGAATCAGGCGGTTTTCAAGGGTTTTTATGGAAATTCCGGGGAAAAAGTTTTTTGCGCCTTCACAAAACCCTTGCCCTATATGCACATAGCCAACTACGCAAATGCCTCGAACAAACAAAAGCTCTGGCGATCTTTACTTTCAAGCTCCGGTATGTATTTTAGTCTGTTTGTAAATTAAACGTTCCCCGCAGAGGGGAAGGAAGCAGACAGTTGGGAATAAAATACAACCGGCCTGAAGTAAACAGGCAGATTACAAAACAGCTTATAAACGACTACGGAGCGATCGTTTCCACCCTCGTCAAGGTTTTCGGCTACGAGAGTCTTGAGCACGTGCAGAGAGTGTGCGCCAACTCTTTTGAGAAAATGAGGACCAGATGGGGAAAAGACGGAATTCCCCGGGATCCCCAGAGCGCGGTGTGGGCCGATATAACGGAGAGCTCAAACAAGCTTTTCTGCAGGAAGATAAACTACCTCTCCAAGGTAAAAGAGGGAGAGAGGAGAATCGACGTATCGGGATTTCACCTTTCCTTTCCAGATAAAGAGGAAATGGCAAAAAACCAGGTCGGCATGCTTTTCGCGCTGTGCGCGCCCGGGGTTGAAAGCTCTATCCAGAAATATCTTGTACTGAACGTGCTCTGCGGTTTTTCCTGCTCCTCCCTCGCCAGGATACTGGAGAGAAACGAAAAGGCCCTAGAAGAGCAGCTCGCTTCGGAAAAAAAGAAGATAACCGAAGCGGCCGTGAGGCTGACCCGGGCCGATATGGAGAAAAATCTCGGTGTGGTGACCAAGACCATATACGAGATTTTCAGCCTCGGCCAAAACGGTCTCCGCAAGGCGATGCCCCCAATCGCCTCCTTGTGCTTTTCCGCAATAAGACTTGGTGAAATGCTGCTTGATTTCCCCGCAACGAAGAAACCCAAGGTTCACGCCCTTGCATCCTTCATGCTGCTAAACGCCTCGAGACTTCACACCATGAACGACGGCGCCGGAAGACCGCTTGGGATAAAGGAGCAGAACAGGGAGCTTTGGGACAGGAACATGATCAAAAGGGGGTTTGAGCATCTTGCCCTCTCGGCTGATGAAGGAGAGGAGGTAACGGAGATTCACCTGAAGGCAGGCGTCGACGCCGTTCACTCGCTAGCCGAAAAATACGGAGACACGAACTGGGACCGGATCATCTCACTTTACGACAAGTACCTGGCGTGCAACTACTGTCCGCTTGTCGAACTTCAAAAAGCAATCGCCATTTCCAAAACCCGAGGGCCGCAGGAAGGTCTTCGTGCCGTAGGGGGGATACGCAGGGTTGAGGATCTCCACTCGCACGATCTTCTGTATTCAACCCTTGGAAACCTTCATTTCCAGCTTCACAAGTACGAAGACGCGATATCGAATTTCAACCGCGCGATCGGTCTTGCCGAGGACTCTTTCGAAAAAGCGTTTTATTCCAAGAAGATAAAGATCTGCGAAGACAGGTTGAACATGTCGAAGCGCTACAGGTATGGAACTTCCTTCTGAACACTCCCCGGCCGCTTAATATGCCCGCGGACTCAATCCTTAAACACGTCGTCGTATTCTGTCTTGTTTTATCCGTTGCACTCACTTCTGCCCGCGCGGAGCCTGGTTATTCAAGTAAAAGTACGGCGGAATCCGTGTCTTTTCGAAACGGCATGGTTGTATCCGAGGAGCAGATTGCTACCCTCGTCGGGCTCTCCGTACTCAAGGAAGGCGGAAATGCCGTTGATGCAGCGGTCGCCGTCGGATTCGCGCTTGCAGTTACTCACCCGAGAGCCGGAAACCTCGGGGGCGGCGGATTTATGCTGGTGCATCTGGGTGAAACGGGACGGACAGTCGCCATAGACTACAGGGAAAAAGCCCCGCTTAAAGCCACGCGCAACATGTTCCTAGACGAAAACGGAGAGGTCGACATGGAACGGGCGCGACACAGTGTTTATTCCTCCGGGGTTCCGGGAACGGCCGCAGGGCTTTCGCTGGCCCTTGAAAAATACGGAACCATGCCCCTTGAAAAGGTTCTTGCGCCGGCAATAAGGCTCGCAGAGGAAGGGTTTGCGGTCACGCCGGAGCTCAGGAAATCGCTTCTGGGGGCAAAAGGGCGCATGAAAAAATCAAGCGAGAGCACGGAGGTTTTTTTCAAAAACAACGGAGAGCCGCCCCGAGAGGGAGAAATTCTCAGGCAGAAAAACCTTGCGTGGAGCCTAAAGGAGATAAGCAAAAATGGCTCCGGGGCGTTTTACAGGGGGGCGATAGCGAAAAAAATCACAGCTTACATGAAAAAGGAAGGAGGCCTCATAACCGAACGGGACCTTGCATCTTACGAGGCTCTTATAAGAGAACCGGTGACCGGAAACTACAGGGGCTACAGCATCCACTCGATGCCGCCTCCAAGTTCGGGCGGGGTCCATCTTATCCAGATGCTTAACATTCTCGAGCGCTATCCCCTTTCGCGATACGGCCATAATTCCGCCCGATACATCCACATTCTCTCGGAAACCATGAAACTTGCCTACGCGGACAGATCAAAATATCTGGGCGATCCGGACTTCTCCCCTGTTCCCACAGAACACCTCATCTCAAAACAGTACGCAAAACGCCTGGCAAACCGCATCAATCCCCAAAAAGCGACTCCGAGCAGATATGTAAAGCCCGGTTCACCAGTCCCCGTCGGAGGCACCGACACCACTCACTTCACCGTAGCCGACAGGTTCGGAAACGTGGTTTCAAACACATACACGCTTAACTTCGCCTACGGCTCGGGGCTCGCCGTGCCGGGAACAGGGATCCTGCTAAACAACGAAATGGATGATTTCTCGGCAAAACCCGGAGTGCCGAACGCATACGGCCTAATCGGCGGTGAAAAAAATTCCATCGGCCCCGGCAAAAGAATGCTGAGTTCAATGACCCCGACCATAGTGTTTAAGGATGAAAAGCTTTTTCTCGCGACGGGAAGCCCGGGGGGAAGCAGAATAATAACCTCCGTGCTTCAGGTGATTTTGAACGTGATTGATCATAAAATGAGCATACGGGAGGCCACAGCGGCCCCGAGGATACATCATCAGTGGCTCCCCGACACCCTGTATGTGGAAAGAAAAGCAGAGAAAGACCTGGAGGCCGGGTTGCGGAAAAAAGGATACGAAGTGAAAAGAACCGGCCCGATGGGAAGCACGCAGAGCGTAGCGAGGATCAGTGGGCTTTTTTACGGAGCGACCGATCCCAGGCACCCGGGAGGGCTGGCGCAAGGGTACTGATCCACAAGCTGCGCCCGGAAAAACAAATCGCCGCGAACCTATCTTTCGCAGTAATGTAGCGAGTGCTACTTATGGTAAAATTACGTTCGGAACCGGAACCCTGAGGAGAGTCTTCAATGTTACGATATATGCGTTTTGTCCTTGCCGTTGTGCTCCTGTCAGGGCTTGGCAGCAGCACCCAGGCCCAAACTTTCAATTCCGTCGTCGTCTTCGGCGACAGCTTGAGCGACTCCGGAAATATCGCCCAGACCAACGGACTTCCGGCTGGCACGAGCTTCACCACGAACCCTGATCCGGTCTGGGCTGAAATCGTGGCCCAAACCTTCGGAGCATCGGCAATCAATTCGCTTGCCGACGGGACCAACTATGCCTGGGGCGGCGCCTGCGTAAACCCAAACGGTCCGTGTGTGCTCCCGGTGGCAACAACAGCACAGCAGATTAACCAGCACCTCTCAGGCGCAAGCGCCGACCCGGATACGCTCTATATGATCTGGGGAGGCGCAAACGATATAAGCGCCGTAGCCGGGGAAAATCCGTCTGATCCACAAGGTGCCCTTGACGGCACTCTGGAGACGGCAGAAGCGTATCTGGATCAGATACGAACTCTTCAGGACGCCGGCGCGCGCTATGTAGTGGTACTGAATTTGCCCGACCTCGGCGCAACCGTGAACGCCCGACGTACCGGAGCCACAAATCCAGACGTCCCCGCCGCACTCTCCGCCCTGAGCCGCGCCTACAACGAAGCGCTTGATATGGGTATCAGCTCTCTGGGACACGGAATCGTTCCCGTAAATATCTTTGCCCTGATGGATGAAATAATCGAAGATCCTGGGAACTACGGAGTTACCAACACAGATGATATAGCTTGTACTCCAGGTTCCAATCCCCTGCTCCCCAATGGGGGACTGGAGTCAATAGTCTGCGGTCCGATCGACTCCGGCTATTTGTCGCCCCCCGACACCGATGAGAATTACCTTTTTGCGGACGGTTCCCATCCAAGCGGGGCTACTCATGCGGCGATTGGGAGCATGGTAATCTCAACTCTGACGGCCCCGGTTCAGGTATCGCTTGGAGGGGAGGCAGGAGTAGAAGTCGCTAGGGCGCACCGCGACGCCGTATTTACGGAGCGGATGCTCGACCTCGGGTTTAACCGCTCGACCGGGAAATGGCGCAGCTACGCGAGGGGCCAGATAGGCAAATACAATCTCGAATCCCCGCCACATCTGGGTAAGACGCAGGCCGAAATGCAAGTGCTCACCCTGGGTACCGACTACCGCATCGGGGATGGACTTTACCTGGGCGCGGCATTGAGCCTTGGGAACCACGATAACGATCTCTCGGGCGCAAGCATTGACAGCATCGTTGTGACAGGCTCGCTGCACGGCACCCTTATTTACGACGTTTTTTACCTAAGCGGCGCCTTTAACGGGGGCAGGACATCTATTGACATCAACCGTTCGATCCGGCTCGGGTCGGCGCTACGCACAGAGCACGGCTCCACAAGCTCTTATCAGTTCGGAACCGATGTCGAAGTGGGATGGGTTTCGAGCACATCCGAGAGGTACAGACATAATCTGTTTTTGGGACTCGGGTGGCTTAATCAGAAAATCGATGGCTACAGTGAAATCGGCTCTAGGTCCACCTCGATGAACTTCTCGGACTTCGAACGCGACTCCCTATTTGCAAGAGCGGGTTATCAGTTCAAAGGAAACCTGGGTCTAGGCGAAAGGCTGTTACCATACCTCCGCGTCTCTTACGAGAGAGAGCTTAACGACGATTCCGTTTCGGTCACCGCGGGATCGAACACCATGTCCGGACGCTTTACTCTCTCGGGTTTCAAACCGCCGAATGAATGGGTAAATGCCGGCGGCGGCCTTACCGCCAACATCGGCAGCCGGACGAAAACTTTCGTCGGCTACTCGGGGCGCTTTGGCAACGACTCCAACCTCAACCATGAGTTTAGTCTCGGAGTGCACATGACATTCTAGAAAGCGGTTATTGAGCCGAGATGTAAGACATTCTGTCATGTACGTTATCCGACGAAGCGACACAAGTTTCAATACCGAAGGATAGTTTGGGGTTGCAAATTTATATTTTTCAATGTTACACGTTATATTTTTAACTAGAGCAAGAGCAAAGTAGTCAGTCCCATGAATCGGCTAACTGGAGCCCCACAACCAATTCCTTATCAAGGTAGCAAACGTCAGATAGCTCCAACCATTCTGCGACATTTCCCAACGCATGTTTTACGTCTAGTAGAACCATTTGCGGGTTCCGCGGCATTATCCATTGCGGCGGCCATGAGCAATCGAGTGGATTCCTTCTGGATCAATGACAAACACTCTGCGCTAATTCAATTATGGAAGGAGATCATCAATCGTCCTCAAGAATTAGCAGACAAATATTCACACTTATGGAACGATCAGATGGGTCGGGAACGCGAGTATTTCAATATGGTACGTAATCGCTTCAATAAGCAACATGACCCGGGTGACTTTCTGTACTTACTTGCCCGCTGTGTTAAAGCCTCGATTAGGTACAACTCTAATGGCGAGTTCAACAACACGCCTGATAACCGACGTAAGGGGGCACGCCCGCTAGAAATGAGTTGGCGAATTGCTCGAGTTTCCGGATTGCTGCGCGGTAAAACTCTACTTACGTCTTGGGACTACAAACAGGTTCTTGACGGTTGCACCGAAGACGATCTTGTGTATATGGACCCACCTTACCAAGGTGTTGCCGGAAGTCGGGACCATCGGTATCTACCGAAGGTCGATCACAACGAGTTCTGCGAGGAGCTTGCGTCGCTCAATGACAGAAACATTATGTTTGCGGTGTCCTATGACGGTCGAACAGACACAAAAACATATGGAAAACCACTACCAAACGAACTCAAACTGACACAACTGGAGGTGTGTGCGGGAAGATCAACACAGGCAACGCTATTAGGTCGGACTGACGTTACATACGAATCGCTATATCTGTCCCCAGCTCTTGTCTCAGCCACCAGATCTTCCAGAAATGTTTATGAATCAAAACAACTCTCACTCCTGTAAGAAACCCCAATCATGACAAGAGAACAAGGCAAGAGGAAACAACCAAAAGTACCCAAAAGATTTCTCAAGCGACTTGAAGCCGTCACAGCAAAACGCCCAAAAACCGTTATAAATCATATTTTGAAGCACGGACATATTACAACCGAAGAGCTAAGAGACGTATATGGATATAATCATCCACCTCGTGCCGCACGTGACGTGCGCGAAGAAGGAATCCCGTTAGAAACTTTTCGTGTTATTGGGTCAGACGGACGAAGGATAGGAGCGTATAGATTCGGTAAATCGGTTAAAACCAGAAGCGGGAGGCTCGGCGGTCGTAAGGTTTGGCCAAAGGATTTCAAGAAACAACTTGTTGAGCGGTATGGTTCTTGCTGCGAAGTTTGTTCCACGACATACGAACCTCGCTATTTGCAAATCGACCATCGTGTCCCATTTGAGGTCGCAGGAAACCCTAAAGGAAAAATGAAAGTTGAAGAATTCATGCTTCTCTGCGGTTCTTGTAATCGAGCTAAGTCATGGTCGTGCGAGCACTGCGAGAACTGGACCGCGGACCATGTAATCAAAGTTTGTCAATCGTGTTATTGGGCAACACCTGATAACTACGCACATATTGCCTTGGAACTCGTCAGACGCCTAGATATCGTTTGGAAAGGCGGAGAAGTGCCAGAGTACGACCGCCTTGTTGCACTGTCAAAACGTTCTAAGAAAAAACTCCCAAGTTTTGTAAAGAATTTGCTAAATAAAAGTATCCACAAGGGCGGCAAAGTATGAGCTAGGGAAGAAATGACGATTTCCAAGGCGTGTCAGATTCGAACCACCTTGCACTCAGAACTACTGAGCCGATATATAAAGCATTCTGTCTATCGATTTTTTAGCCTTCCGCGCAATGTCCTCGGGGACCCTGACCTCGTAGACCTCTTCCCTGAGAGAATTGAGTACCTTCTCAACCGTTATCATTTTCATGTACTCGCAGATCGCGTCGGCCTTGGCGGGGTAGAACTTCTTCTCAGGGCTCTGTTTCCTGAGCGTGTGAAGGATCCCGGTTTCAGTCGCTACCACGAACTCGGGGGTGTCGGAATTGCGCGTGTAGTCAATCATTTTTCCTGTAGAGAAAAATTTTATCTCCTTTGCCAGCTCGTCGTCTCCGGCGGCTGAATGAAGAAAAGACGTGGTGCAGCCGCACTCGGGGTGAACTATCATCTCCGCGTTGGGATAGGACTCCTTTATCCTCCTTATGTCCTTCGGACGTATTCCCGCGTGCACGTGGCATTCCCCGGGCCAGACGTGAATCTTTCTTCCCGTAGCCTTGGAGACAAATGCTCCCAGGAACATGTCGGGCAGAAAAAGTATCTCCCTGTCCCTGGGGATGGATTCCACTACCTTGACGGCGTTTGAGGAAGTAACGCAGTAGTCGGTCTCCGACTTGACCGCGGCCGAGGTGTTCACATAGGAAACCACGAGTGCGTCCGGGTGTTCGGATTTCCACTTTTTGAGCTGTTCCAGGTTTATGGTCTCGGCAAGGGAGCAGCCTGCCTCGGGATCGGGGATAAGCACTTTTTTGTCGGGAGAGATTATGGACGCGGTTTCGGCCATGAAGTGGACTCCGCAGAAGATGATGATTTCCGCGTCGGTTTCAGAAGCCTTCTGCGAAAGGCCCAAGGAATCTCCCGTGTAGTCGGCAAGATCTTGGATTTCGGGTATCTGGTAGTTATGAGCCAGGATTACCGCGTTTTTTTCCTTTCTAAGTCCGTCTATTTCTTCTGAAATATCATGTAAGCTGTCCATCTCAACAGCCGGCCACCCACTATACAGCCCGCATTCATGATTCTAACACATCAAAAGAAATATCTAAACACGGAGCCGAGTGTGTAAGAGATCCGACAGAGATGAAATCGACCCCGTTTCGGGCCATCTCCTTAACGTTCTCAAGGGTAATTCCGCCGGATACCTCGACAAGCGCGCGGCGGTCTATCAGGCGCACGGCCTCCTCAATCTCCCGGATGCCCATGTTGTCAAGCATTATGACGTCAACGCCGCAGGAAACCGCTTCCTTTACCTGCTCCATGGTTTTGGTCTCGACCTCTATGGAGAAATTCTCTCCGATGCCTTGCCTCGCCTTTCCCACTGCGGCCGTTATGCTCCCAGTGGCCTTTATGTGATTGTCCTTTATGAGCACTCCGTCGTAAAGCCCGGCGCGGTGATTATGTCCCCCGCCGGCCGCCACGGCGTATTTGCTGATCCATCTGAGTCCCGGAAGGGTTTTTCTTGTGTCCTTTATCTTCACTCCGGAACCGGCTACGGCCTCGACGAAAAAAGAAGTGAGAGTCGAGATGCCGCTCATTTTCTGAAGTATGTTAAGAGCGGTCCGCTCCGCGGAAAGAATCGCCCTGCTCCTGCCCGTAACGCGGGCGAGAGTGTCTCCCGGCGAGACCCTGTCTCCGTCATGGACAATCTCTTCCCACATGCAATCCGGGTCAAGCTTCCGGAAAACGGCTCCAGAGAGCCCTATTCCTGAAACCACACCGGCACCCTTAGCACGTATTTCTCCGGTTAAAACGGCATCTTCGGGAACTATGCTCCCGGTCGTAACGTCTCCGCTTCCTAGATCCTCCCGAAGGGCAAGTTCCAAAACGGCGTCAACTTCCTGCGGGTAATTTTCGTGCGTCTCCATCAGTCGGCTCCGTAAACCTTCAGGTCCTTCCTGAAAACCAGGTGTTTTTCATAATCCGAGTCCTCCTCCGGATAATCAGACCTTATGTGGGCTCCCCGCGACTCCTTCCTCAAAAGAGCCGCGCGCGCAACAAGTAGACACACATCGAGCATCGTCCCGAGCTTAAAACCAAACCATCCGGAAACACCCTTGCTTGCCAAGGAAATCTCTTCGAGCTGCGCGGCGAATTCCTCCATGCCCTCCCGTTCTCTCACTATCCCGAGATGCTTACTCATTCCCCCGATTACCGTATCCCTGGCTTCGTTGAAAAACCCGGCATCGGCTTCCCTGGTGTCGGCAAGCATAAAACCCTCGAAGTCCCCGCCAATTTCCCCGGGACGCTGCCCGCCAGACGCACTGTCAACACACCTTTTGGCAAACACCATGCACTCGAGAAGAGAATTGCTCGCAAGGCGGTTGGCACCGTGGACGCCAGTGTTTGAAACCTCTCCGCAAGCGTAAAGACCCTCTATGCTCGTCTCTCCCATGAGACTGGTCCTTACTCCTCCTATTGTGTAGTGGGCAGCGGGAGCAACGGGAATGCGGTCTCTGGCAAGGTCAAAACCCGAGTTCCTGCAGAGCCTGTCTATGTTAGAGAACCTTTTCCTTACGAATCCGGGGTCCATGTGGGAGAGATCGAGGTACACATAGTCTTCTCCGCAGGACCTCATCTCGCTGTGAATCGCCTTTGAGACCACGTCTCTCGGCGCGAGTTCAAGGAGGGAACTGTAGCTTTCCATGAACCTTGCGCCCCGGGCGTTAAGAAGATAGGCTCCCTCTCCCCTTATCGCCTCGGTGAGAAGAAAGGCATCACCTTCTGAACCGTTGAAAACCGTGGGGTGGAACTGCACGAACTCCATGTCGGAAATCTCGGCTCCCGCTCTCCAGGCAAGCGATATGCCTTCCCCCGAGGCCCCTTCCGGGTTGGTGGTTCTTCTGTAAAGAGCGCTTGCGCCGCCGGTGGCGACTATGGTGCAGGGAGAAGAAATTCTCACGTAGCTTTCCCTTCCCTCGTCGTAGCCCCAGACGCCGTAACATCTTTCCCCGTCCGAGACTATGTCGGTAACGGTGACAAGCTCCAGAATGGCTACCGATTCGCTTGAACTTACAAAAGAGATGAGAAACTCGATCATCTCCTTTCCCGTTGAGTCGCCTCCCGCATGAAGAACTCTTCTTTTCGAGTGGCCGCCCTCGAGGCCGAGCAGAAGACCGCTGTCATCGGAATCGAACTTCATACCGAGATTTATGAGGTCCACGACCCTCTCCCTTCCCTCTTCGACCAGAATCTGCACGGCGCGGGCGTCGCAAAGCCCTCTTCCCGCGGCAATCGTGTCCTCTTGGTGAAAAACTGGCGAGTCCTCGGGGTCAACCGCCGCCGCGATTCCTCCCTGAGCCCAGTATGAATTGCTTTGCACGAGGGTCTGCTTGGTCACCACCACGCACCGGCCAAGAGAAGACGCGCACACCGCGGCGTAGAGACCCGCAAGCCCCCCGCCCACAACAAGAAAATCGCACTCGACGTCAATAATTTCTGTCATTAAAACCGCCCATCTTTTCCCCTAGCTCACCGCTGATATAAGAGAATCCTCTATCTTTTTGAGTTTCTTGGGGCCGCTTATCTTGCGCCCTCTCGAATCACGCACGTAAAAGGTATCCGCAACCTGATCCGCTCTGGTCGAAATCTTGGCGTAGTCAATCGAAAGGTTCATCTCGGCGATTGTTTTCGTAATGCTGTAGAGAAGTCCTTCCCGGTCGTGGGCATAAACCTCTATCACGGTCGCCTTATCCGAAGACTCGTTGTCAAACACGATTTCCGGAGGATACTCGGGAACCTTTCTTCCGTAGGAGGAATAGTTCCTCTTCCTTCTCTCAACCAGCTCGTCAATATCAATATCTCGGTCAAGTACTCTCCCGAGGTTCTTCTCGACCTTTTTCCACACCTCGCCATATTCCTCTTCGGTCAGGTGATTGGTCCTTTCCACATAGAAGACGTCAAACGCTTTTTTATCGAGCGTGGTTACGATTCTTGCCCCGAGAATATTGAGTCCGTTCGCGCTCAGAACCCCGCAGAACATGGAGAATATCCCTTTGTTGTCAGGGGCACAGACTGTAAATTCGTCGTATTCCTCGTAGCGGATTACCTCCGTCGCGAACTTTCCCTCAATGGAGTTGAGCAACTTCACGTGGCGTAATATGTTCTGTCTTGAGAACTGGCTGAAGTAGGAAACCGGCATTTTCTTCAATATTTTTGTCACCTTGCGCTCGGGAATCTCTCCGTCGGCGTCGGCCACTATGTCCGAGGTCATCTTCTGCATCCATTCCTCGTCGGTTTTACGCCGGTACGTACCTGCCGACATCTGCCGAAGGGTCTTCACGTAGAGTTCCTGAAGCAGCATCCCCGACCAGTCTTTCCACACGTCGGGACCAACCGATCTTATATCCGCGAAAGTCAGCAAGTAGAGAAGAGAGAGTGTTTCTTCGTTGGGGATGGACTTGGCAAGCCGTTTCAGAACGACCGGGTCGTCAAGGTCCCTCCTCTGGGAGAAATGAACCATGGCCAGATGATGTCTCACCAGAAATTCAAGCTGCTCCGCATCTGAGGCGCCAAGACCCATCCTCTCGGCTACCTTCGGGATCATGGCAGCCCCTTTCTGCGCGTGGCTTCCTCCCTGGCCCTTCCCCATGTCGTGAAAAAGGCAAGCGAGAAAAAGAACATGTCTTTTCACCAGGGTTTCGGAGACTTTGGTGAGAAAGGGAAATTTCTTCTCGTATTCGTAATTTATAAGCCTTTCGATTTCCCTTACCATGAATATGGAGTGTATATCGACTGTATAGACGTGGTAGGAATCAAACTGCACCATGCAGACTATTTTTGCGAACTCCGGAATGAAGCGGCCCAGAAGGCGTATCTCGTTCATCTTGAGCAGCATTTTCGAGACATCCTTTCCGAAACGCAGAAGCCTCTGAAATATCCTGTTGAACTCCGGGTCGTTTCGGACTTTTTCGTCTATGAGGGTTACCTGTTCGCCCATGAGAAGTTCAAGGTATTCGCTGAATTCGACCGAGTAGCGGTCAGCGTACTCAAACGCGCGCAGGAAATTGCAGAAATCTTCGCTGAAAACATTTCTGCTCGTCACGGAGAGATATTTGCCCTGTATCGTAAACCCGTGGTCAAGATGAACGGCCTTTCTGGTGAGTCTTCTCCGCGCGTAGACCCTCGTGCATTTTTCCGTCAGCCTCCGGGAGCGCTGTACCACCACTGCGGCACGGAGGTAATAGATCCTCATGAACTTCTCCACCGCACGGAGCTTTCCCTCCCTGTAACCGAAGGACTTCGCTACCTGGGTCTGAAGTTCGAAACTCAGGTTGTCCTCCCTTTTTTTTGCCTGATAATGCAGCTGCGCACGCACGAGCAGAAGGAAGTTAATGCATTTGCGCATCACCCTGTATTCCTTCTCCGAGACAAACCCCCTCTGGAGCACTTCCTCGAAACTTTTGGCCTTGTAGTTTGCCTGTGCTATCCACATCGCCGTCTGGAACTCCCTGAGCCCTCCCCTTCCCTCCTTAACGTTAGGTTCGAGGATGTAGAGGGTTTTTCCGTATCTCTCTCCCCTTGCGTCCCTTTCCTCTATTTTTCTCCTTATGAAATCGTGTGAAATCTTGGGGAGCACCTCGCCGTAAATTTCGTTTTCAAGCTCGTCGTAAAGAGTCCTGTCCCCGCATATGAACCTCGAGTCGAGAAGAGAACTCAGGATTGTAACGTCGTTTCTATCCATCGAGAGCTCCCTGCACTCCTCAAGGCTTCTCGTGCAGTTCCCCACATCCATTTTCGTGTCCCAGAGAAGGTAAAGAAGCCGCTCCACTACCTCCTCGGCTAAGCCCTTCGAGCCTTTTCTGTGAAGAAAAAGAAGATCTATGTCGGAGTACGGGGAAAGCTCCTCCCTGCCGTAACCTCCGAGAGCCACTATGGAGACCCCTTCGAGTTCCGGGTAACCGTAACGCAAAAGGGCCCGCTTGATGAACTCGTCCACGACCACGGTTCTCTCTCGGGCAAGCTCGTAGCCTATAAGGGCCTTGTTTTTCTTCCTCCTCGCGTAATGGCGCCTACGTATATGCTCGTAGGAGTCCGTAAAGAAAGTCAGAAGCTCATTCTCAGTGGTCTCAAGTTTTTTCACTTTGGGATCCCAAGAAACAAATATCCGTTAAATCCTGACGCTCAGCGCCACCCCGTCGCGAAGGGGAACCACCGTGGAGAAAAACTCCGGGTCCGAGAACAAAAGCCGGTTAAACTCCAAGACCCCTTCGGTGCTCTCAGAACCTCCACCGCTAAGAACCCTCCCTCCCCAAAGCACGTTATCGGTAACGAGCATTCCCCCGGGGTTAAGCTTCTCCCGTGCAAGCTCGATAACCCGCGGGTAGTTCTCCTTATCTATGTCATTGAATATCATATCAAATTTACGGTCCGAATTCGCCAGTACATCGAGCGCGTCTCCACAGACAAAGCGGAGCTTGTGAATCTGCCCAGCCCGCCTGAAGTACCCGCGTGCCGCCTCCGCGTTTTCCTCAAGCCAGTCCGTGCAGGTTACCACGCCCCCGTCATCCAGAAAAAGGGAAAACCAAAGGGCCGAATACCCGAACCCGGAACCCATCTCGAAAATGCTTTGCGGCCTGCGCAGAAGACATATTTGCGAAAGAAATCTCCCCACAAGAGGCCCCACTATTTTCACGTCGCTTCCCTCCGCCCGCTTTTCCATTTCGCAAAAAACCTCGTTGACGCGGGGGTAGAGAGAAAGAATGTAATCTTCGATCTCAGGATTCGTTATTTTCGCGCCTTCGTCCATCACCCGTCCCCGCCCCGTCCGAAATCAACGAAGATCTCCCCCGTCCCCGTGGCCTTGTTCTCTAATCTCGCAAGAACGAAAAGAAGATCCGAGAGGCGGTTAAGATAAACCAGAATTTCCCCTCCCTCCTCCGAGTCTTCGAAGAGTGCCTCAACGCCTCTCTCGGCCCTTCTGCACACCGTGCGGGCGAGATGAAGCCAGGCGGCGCCCTCCGCCCCTCCCGGCAAAACGAACTCCCTAAGCTCTCCGACCTCGGGCAAAAACTCATCTATCCGTTCCTCGAGGCGTTTCGCCATCCCCGCGGTCACCCTCGGCGGGGAGAAAGTCGAATCCCGCGGGGTCGCCAAGTCGCTTCCCACGGTGAAAAGCTCGTTCTGTATTTCCCGCAGGAGCTCCTTAACCCTGGGATCGCTCGCTTTTGTGCAGGCAACTCCCAGAACCGAGTTAAGTTCGTCCACTTCGCCGTACGCACTTACCCTCGGTGATGATTTTCTTACCCTTTTTCCGCCCAGAAGCGAGGTTTTCCCGTCATCTCCAAGACCAGTGTAAACAGTAGTTATTCTTTTCTTAGGCATTCGAAAAAATTTTAACCGCCCTCCTGCGAGCTTCAATTGC
>JAPOQQ010000096.1 GCA_026710625.1 Candidatus Dadabacteria bacterium
CAAGAAAGCTTGCAACGGACCTTGCCGCGCAGACCGTTTTGGGCACCTCGAAAATGATTCAGGAAGGTGCCGGGCATCCCGCCGAGATAAAGGACATGGTCACATCGCCCGGAGGAACCACGGCAAGCGGGATTCATTCACTTGAGCGGGGCGGTTTCCGGGCTGCTGTGATATCCGCTATTGAGTCCGCGGCCAGACGTTCCGCGGAACTTTCAGGAGAGGAGGACTGACATGGAAATATTAGGAGGCAATTTCTTAAGGGCCATCGCCGAAGTGGTGGACATACTTCTTAGCGTTTACATATGGCTCATAGTGGGACGGGCGATACTTTCATGGGTGAATCCCGACCCGTATAACCCTATAGTGAAGTTTCTTTACTCGGCCACGGAGCCGGTTCTGGGTTTTGCCAGAAGATACATTCCTCCCATCGGGGGCTCGATAGACCTTAGCCCCATAGTGGTTCTGCTTCTGATAGTCTTCATAAAGCGCGCCGTCGTCAACTCTCTTTTCCAGGCTGCAGCGGGTTTTTAATAACCCGGGAAGGGATATTGGGGACATGCCACCAGTTTTTTGCCGGATTTTAAAATGCCTTCGGAACACAAGTGGCGCGAGTGGAAGGGGCTTTAGATTAAGACCACACCGATAATTATACTAAATTTAACTAAATTAGTATAACATTAGCATTTCTATCTCCCTTATATTGCTATATATTGAACGATCCCCATTTTGTTTTCTTGTTAAATCCACGTTAATAGATATACTAAATTTAACTAAATTAGTATATCTATTAAGATATATCTTGCACTTGTTTAAAGAGAGGATTAACATGAAGCTTCCCCTTAAGCCGCCGCCGTTTGAGGAACTGTTCGCAGAGGTGATTCAAAGCGGCGAGTATATGGAACTTTCGCAACGCTTTTATGGAAACGTTCCCAAAAAATATCTGCACTGGGATCAACTGAGGCATCGCCAGATTCCCGATGGCCTTACTCTCAGGCAATGGTGGCATTTTATAAAAGTTCAAAGGGTAGCTGCCTCGAAGAAGGTTACGCTTCCAGACAAGCAGGGAAATCTTTTCAGTTACAACATGACCGAATCAATATCCCAGGCGCTGCATGGAATTGATATGAAGTCCGGAGGTTCAATCCGGATAGAGGACAAAAATATAGGTCCTCATACGAGGGACCGGTACCTTGTCCGCTCGCTTATAGAGGAAGCCATCACGTCAAGCCAGATTGAAGGTGCTTCGACAACTCGTTTAGTGGCTAAGAACCTGATACGGACGGGGCGGAAACCCAAAGATAGAAGCGAAGAGATGATTCTTAACAACTATAGGGCAATGGAATCGATCAGAGAGTTGAAAAACGAACCCTTAACTCAGGAACTAGTGTTCAATATCCATGAGATTATAACTAGGGAAACTCTTGATGAACCAACCGCGGCCGGACGGTTTCGCAGGGAGTCCGAGGAAATAAAGGTTTATTCAGGTGGGACTGAGGACACCTTGGTGCATGTGCCTCCCCCTGCGTCGGAGCTTCCTTGGAGGATGAAAAAAATGTGTGAATTCGCCAACGGCGAGGACGGTGCGGGATTCATACATCCCGCAATCCGTTCTATAGTACTTCATTTCTGGCTTGCTTATGACCATCCGTTTTTTGACGGCAACGGCAGAACGGCCCGGGCATTGTTTTACTGGTCCATGCTTCACCATGGGTACTGGCTGTTTGAGTTCATATCGATATCCGAAATAATCCTCAAGGGTAAAACACAATACGTTAAGTCGTTTTTATATACTGAAACTGATGGAAACGACCTCAATTATTTCATCATTTACCATCTTCGCGTGATACGAAGAGCCATAAGAGCTCTGCATGATTACATAGCCAGAAGAACTGGTGAATTAAGAGAGCTTGAATCGCAAGTTAAATCTCTGGCTTTGCTCAATTACAGGCAGAGAGATATAGTTGGCAGCGCTCTCAGGCATCCGAACCGTGACTATACGGTCAGGGGGCACCAGACGGTTCATAATGTTGTATATCAGACGGCCCGGACGGATCTGCTTGAACTGGTGGAACTGGGTCTTTTTGAGAAACGAAAGCGTAGAAGATCATGGATTTTTAGGCCGGTGGCTGGCTTGGAAGAAGCACTGGGGATGCTCTGATAGGTTCTGTTTTTCTGAAAATAATTAGTGAACCGGTTTTGTTCCCCGGAATGCCCGATATTTTATTAGTTTATCGACACTTGCCAACTCCATGAACCGCTCTTAAGGGCTTGAAAAACGCTCCGCGGGCATATACGATAGAAGTTCTGTAAAAATTTTGACGCAAGGAGACATCAAAAATGAAAATTTCACTTCTAGGTGGGACGGGAGACATAGCGGAAGGTCTGGTGCTGCGGTGGTCAAGAGCGGGGCATGAGATCTACATAGGTTCTAGAAGCGAGGAGAAAGCACTCGGCATAGCATCGGGCCACGCGGAAACGCTCAAGGGGCTTGGAATCGAATCGAACATACACGGCATGGCGAACGCAGACGCCGCGGCGGCTTCCGAGGTAATAATAATAAGTATTCCTCCCGAGTACGCGGCAGCCACTGTAGCGGGCTGCGGCGACAGTATCACGGATCAGATAGTCGTAACTCCTGTAGTCTCGATGAAAAGGGAAGGCAAGACTTTCCTTTTCGATCCTCCCGCCCAGGGTTCTTCGGCTCTTGAGATAAAAGATGCGCTTCCTGAAACGGCGAGGCTAGTGTCCGCTTATCACAATCTTCCCGCAAACGAACTTGCCAAAATAGACGAGGACCTTGATTACGACGTGGTCATATGCGGTGATGACGAGGGAGCTAAAGAGGTGATCAAGAATCTTACCGAGGAAATGAAGAACCTCAGGGTGCTTGACGCGGGTCCGCTCGAGGTCTCCTCGATGATAGAATCGCTTACGCCACTTATCGTTAACCTTAACGTAAGATACAAGCCCACGCATTTTTCGGTCAAGTTCGTCTGAGGCGCGGTCATTCTCCGATAATCTGGACGATTACCCTTCTCGTTCTGGGGCGATTATCGAAGTCAACAAGCACTATCTGCTGCCAGGTGCCGAGAAGCGGACCGCTCTCTGAGAACGGAACCGTAAGCGAGGGGCCGAGCACAGACGCTCTCACGTGCGAGTGACCGTTTCCGTCGCCCCATCTGGCGTTGTGCGCATAGTGCATGGCCTCTGGCGCCATTCTTTCAAACGCGTCTTTCAAATCGGAGAGCACCCCGCTTTCGTACTCTATGGTTGTCACCGCGCAGGTCGAGCCGGCGACAAAGACCGTGGCCGTTCCTGAGGATAATTCCGCCTTGGAAAGCTCGCGGCTCACGTGAGGAGTTATGTCCAGTATGTCGCAGTCGCCTTGGGTGCTTATCGTGAATGATTTCGTTTCAACCGGCATACTGTCCTCAGAAAAGTTCCAGCTGGCGCGGCTTTTTAAACGCCGTTACGTTCCACCCGCCCTTTTCAAGTCCCTCCGTGAAGCTGTCGTTGAAGTTTCCCCTTACGATCACGTTTCCGGGCCTTGAGACGCCGAGATATTCCGAGATCTCGTCGTATCCGAAATGGTTGCTTAAGGGAAACGCCACCTCGGCCCGTAGAGCTGACCTCATAAACGCTCCGTTTTCCATTGAGCGGCCGCTTATCACCGCGACCTTCTTTCTTTGAAGGTTCCCGACAACCGCAGAGTCCCTGTAGGAAAGAGGGGCTATTAGGACCTTGTTTTTAAAATGCTTTCTTTTTATCCCTCCGTAGGGGGGAATCTTCACTCCGAGTTCCTCATAGAGCTTAAGCGTCTTGACCATCGCGGGATGGAGGCTCATCTCGATATCCCTTTCCCCGAGGAAGATTATAAGGTCCTGTGCTTTTCCCATGGGGTTTACCAGGATTACCGGTACGCTGTCCTCAAACAGAGTTCTGTTTACGAATTCGAATATGGATTCCATTACTACTTCGGGCGGCGGGAAAATGAACTTCGGCGCTCCGTAAGCGCAATTTACGACCAGCGTGTCGCATCTTCTGAGTTCCACGTAGCCGGCAGTGGCGGTATTTTTAAGCTTGAAGCCGCCCGCGTAAACAATTCTCTTTCCGTCTTTTTCGATTACTACCTGCGCTGCCCCGAGCATCTGTCCCGAGGGGATAAGTTCAATCGAATAGCTGCCCAGGGTGAAAGGTTTTCCGTAAGGGGAAGAAAGAACTGCCGAGCCTTTAATCTTTTTCCCCAGAAGCTTTATCGTTTCGGGCGTAGCTATGATCTTTTCGCTTCGGGGAAGCTTGTTGAAGTTTGCGCTTGAAACAAAAGAAAGTGGCACGGCTCGTTTCGAGTCGAAGTATATGTCGGTACCGGAAAGCTTTATTTCAGAGCTAGAATTGATCTCCAGCATACGGAAGGAAATTTACTTTAGTTTTCCCTTCATAACAAGCGATCCGTCCCGTTCTCGCCGACTTCCTGAATCAATCGCTTGGCGGTGGCTGATAAGATGTTCGGCCTGCAGATATCTCGGGACAGAAAAACGGTCGAGGTCACCGCTTTTCTCGGTCGTTATTATGACTTGTTAAATGGAAAAGGCTTTTCGTTGCGGGGAGACTTGCGTGTCAAATTATGAAGGCCGTGGAGTAAGGGAGTTTACCGCAACCTTTCCATGAAAAGTGCTTGACAGCCTTACTGCTTTCTTGTTTTAATTGGGGCAAGAAGTACTAATTAATATGACCCGGCGGGAGTCGGGGTTCTTTAGGTCTTAAACTGAACAATAATAAGGAGGATATAATGAGAATCTTAATGCGAAATACTGTCTTTAAGACAGCGGCTCTTGCGGGCCTTTTTTCATGCGTGCTGGCGTTTGCAGGTGCTTTTTCCGGCGTTACGACTTCCGTGCATGCTATAACAGCCAGCGAGGTAGATACCGAAGCAGAACTTGAGCAATTTGTAAAAGAAGCAGTTGATGCCTATTACATAGATCTTATTATAAGGATGTGTGATTTTAGTGAAAATCCTACTATTACTACTGGGCTCGAAACCATAGGACTAGATCTTGCAACTGCTACGGCAGATGAAATAAGGCCGCGGATTAGACTGTTCTCTGAAGTGGGTATAAATAGTAGATCGGGTTTAGCAGATTATTGCGATCTTAGCCAACGCTTCGACGAGGTCTTTGGCAGAGAAGAAGGAGATTGGAAGTCGGGTTCCATATATCTTTTTGTTATGGATGATGACGGAACCCTGCTTTACCACGGAGCTGATCAAAGTCTTGAGGAGGAACGTTTGGTTGCCGTGGACGAGGGCGGAAGAAATGTCAGGGAATTAATTGTTGACGGGGCGGAAGATTCCGGAAACGCCGGCACTGTTGTTAAGTATTGCTGGGATGATCCGGCTACAGACGATGACAATATAGACGATGAAGATTCTACAACAGCCCCTGGCGACTCTTTGAAGGCTAGCTATGTTGTAGACCCCTTCGAATACTATGAAGCGCCGGCGCTCTCCGCTTCCCCAGGTGTTATCTTCGGTTCCGCCATCTATCCGGGAATGGACTCCGAATACCCGGCATGTGACGGGAACGGAATGGCTGATTACGTTGCTGACGACATGGGCGGCGACGATGACATGGGCGGCGGCGACGATGACATGGGCAGCGGCGACGATGACATGGGCAGCGGGGGTTCTGTCAGTGGCGGAGGTTGTGCAATCGCGGCTGGAAGCGACAATGCGCCTCGGAGTAACGCCCTTAACCTGCTGTTGATAGTGTCCGCCTTGTTCCTTGCCGTATCATTCGGAAACCGTGCAGTGGGCAGACGGAACGACATTCGGTCTTAGTATTAGGGATGTTTCTTTGACTGAGGCATCGCTCCAGAGCGGACTGGTGTTTTAGTGAAGGCAATTCAATAAAAGGGAGTGCTTCTTGGCACTCCCTTTTATTCGTGGGTGTGCCGAGCATGAACAGCAGCTTGGGGGTGAGAGTCCCCTATACAACCTGATGGCGGTGAAGTATTAGCGAAGCGCAAGGGCGATGTCGCGAGGCATGGTC
>JAPOQQ010000097.1 GCA_026710625.1 Candidatus Dadabacteria bacterium
AAATTTCCGGGAGCGGGACTGCGGGGAGGAGAGTCTATGGCTATAACCCCCCTGCCGTTTGCCTCAACTGATTTTGTCTTGGGGTGGAATTCTCGGTTCCTGGCGTGAATCAGGCGGTTTTCAAGGGTTTTTATGGAAATTATGGGGTAAAAAGTTTTTTGCGCCTTCACAAAACCCTTGCCCTGTATGCACATAGCCAACTACGCAAATGCCTCAATTAGATTCTTTCAGAAGAATATAAGGCGGTCAGCCACAACAAGGGGACACGGATCATCAACGGGCGGATCATCTGAAGGATTCAGTCCGCAAGAAAATGCCAGCCGCTTATGCCCTGGGCCAAAAAAACGTCAAATTCTGAAGAGGTCCTCAGGTATTCGTAGATTTCCTCCGCTTCACCGAGTTCACGGAAAACTGAAAAAACCGATGACCCGCTTCCCGAGACAAGCACGAAGCGCGCCCCGAGCGAGCGGAAAATCTCTACTAGGGAAAGAATCTCGGGGAATAGCCTGAGCGCCGCCGCCTCAAGGCCGTTTTCAAGGGGAAAATCCCCCCTGCGGAACCTCTCCGCAAGGGAAACGGGATCGACTTTTTCGGGCGGGCGCTCCGGGCACTCCCAGCTTTCGTAGACTTCCCGGGTCGAGAGGCTTTTTCTTGGGAAAAGGATAACGTAGTGAAAAAGAGGGAAATCGGAGAGCACCCTCACCCTCTCCCCAACTCCCTCGACAAAAGAAGAGGTGGATCTTACGAAAAACGAAACGTCAGCTCCGAGAGATGCGGCCATCCGGAGCAGGTCCCGGTCGGTAAATTTCCTGAGGACCCTGTTCAGGCCCACCAAAACCGCCGCGGCGTTTGAGCTTCCTCCTCCGAGGCCGGCGCCGAGGGGAATATTCTTTTTTATCCCTATGGAAACCTTTTTTCGAATCCCGGCTTGCTCAAGATAAAGATGGGAGGCGGCCACGGTAAGATTGTCTTTTCCGGAGGGCGTCTCCCTCCCCGAGCATGAAAGACTTGACCCCTCTCCCGGTTCTACCGAAAGGCTTATTTCGTCAAAGAGGCTTACGGGCTGCAGGATGGACTGGAGTTCATGATAGCCGTCCGGGCGCTTTCCTAGGATCCTGAGAAACAGATTCACCTTCGCAGGGGAGAGAAGCTTTACAAAACTCATTTTCGCGCCACGTCCGGTTCGAAATTCATCGCAAGCCTCACGCTTCTGAGCGGAAGCACCAGCTTTTTTAGCTTGTCAGTTTTTTCATTGAAGCTAAGAAGAAGCTTGAACACGATGTATTTCCCCTCAGGAGTCTTCTCCCGAAGCCTGTACTTGTAGACGAGAACGCCTCCATCCTCGTTTAATTTCGCGTACGGGTGACCGAGAATCTCTATCACCTCTGAGAAGTTCGGAATTTCCTTGGGTTCAAGGGATTTTACGGCCGCGGTGCTTGTTTTCGCAAGCTTCTCCACTTCGGCCCCACCCACCGAGCCCATCACCTTCCCGAGGACTTCCTTGTTTATATATTTAGTGAAGCGCTCGGGAAAGACGATCTCGCAGAGCTTTCCCCGACAAAGCTTCATCCCCATTGCCAGATCGAAATTTCCGCTTTCGCTCATCCTGCCCGGGTACTTCTTCACAAAGTGATAGGTCCAAAGCTCGGTGTCCACGGCAATAGGGGTTTTTACGGGCGGCGAGTAGACCATAAGCCACTTGATGTCTTCTGCGAGCAGTACGGGGTTTTTGAAGGAGAGGCGGAGGCCGTCGTGGTCGCTCACGCTGAAATTCTCGCTGAAATCCCCGAGCTGGCCTTTTACCTCAAGGAACCTGAAGAGCCGGCATCCCCCCACTCCCAGGCACAAAACAAGCAGAAAAGATATGAGAATTCTTCTTTGCGAAGGCGGCTTTTCCATCGGCAATTCGGCATTTTCCTCCGGATGTATTATTATACCGTACAGACAACCGGGATTTACCTTTAAACAATTTCAGATGTTCGCAAGACTGTTAATTCTGTTCACCGTGGTTCCGCTCATTGAGCTCGCACTGCTCATAAAGCTCGGGAACGTAATAGGACTCTGGCCAACCATATTCATAGTCATAGCGACGGGGGTGCTGGGAGCGGCGCTTGCCAGAAGTCAGGGAACGCAGGTCATAAGCGCGATAAGAGCAGAGGTCGCTGAAGGCAGGCCGCCCACGGAAAGCCTCATAAACGGTCTTCTTGTGCTCGTGGGAGGGGTTGTGCTTCTCACCCCCGGGCTGCTTACCGATCTTCTGGGCTTCTCCCTTCTTATTCCCTTTACCAGAAACTGGTTCAAGAAAAAACTTCAAGGCAGGTTGAGGAAATATGCGCAGAGAAACTCAGCCTCCGCAACCATAATAATACGCTGAAAACCCGAAACGGCGCCGACTCACGGCTGAAACGGCTCGTGGCTTATCTTGTGTATTATCGGCATGGAGAAACTTACTGACTCCATGAGTTTCTGTCCGTACTGAATCACCCACTCCTCGGGAGCCAGGGTGTAGAAGTCCGCAAGCGTCATCCACTCCCCTCCCCTCATTATCTCCCCGTAGTCCGCGCTTACCAGAAAAGCGGTCATGTCTCCGCCGTCCATGGCGTTGAGCACCGAGCACTCCACATAGGAATGTATGTCCCTTAAGACGGGACAGCCGTTTCTGCCCTCGAAATGGTCTATGCCGACAAACTTCTGTTTTTCCCTGCCCGAATAAAAGCCGAAGTTCCGCACAAGGGCAATCTGATCCTTTTTGAGGAGGTGAACCACGAGATTCTTGCTTTTCATTATGAACCCGTGGGTGTGGTTTCCCTTCCATATCCCCATAAGGAGCCTGGGCACGGTGTGGACTATGGAGGAGGTGACAACCGTCACAGCCACCTGTCCGTTTATCTCGTCCTCCCGCCTGCTGGTTATGATCACCACAGGACAGTTATGCCAGAAAACCCCGGAAACTGAAGGCGCGTCGTTCACTGAAAAACTCCTTGTTTTTATCCCCGGCAGAAAATACCGCGGGAGAATTGAAAAAACATCCCCCGTGTGCTATAGTAACCCTGTCTTCTAAGTTTACCCGCTACAACGTAGCGGCGCCTTTTAAACGGACTAAATCCTAATTATGAAAAAAATAATTCCTGCGGTCGCTTTCCTTTTCCTGTTCGTTGGTGTTCTGCACATCTCGGGGTGTTCTAAGAGAGTTTCCCCGCCTCCCCCCTCAACTGAAGAACCCACTCAGGACAGAGTCTTGGCGGTATCGGAGAGGCTTGAGGAAGCCCGCGCGGAGGGCGCCGAAGACACCTGGGAGTATGAAGAGGCGCAAAAGCTTTTCGAGAGGGCCCAGGCCCTCATAAGTGAAGGGGAACTTGAGGAAGCCGAGAAGGTTCTTTCACAAGCGGAACTGAAGGCCACGCAGGCAATCGGCGCCGCCAGGGAAGGCGCATTCATGGAGGGCTTTGACGAAGAGGCCCAGGAAATACGGAAATCCCTGCTGAGCGACGCCTTCTCCAAGGAAAACCTAATAAACCTCCCCACCTCGGACGTGTTTTTTGAATTCGACAGCGCGGAGATATCGAAAGAGGGAATGGAGATAATCGACGGCAACGTAAGCGTCTTTGAAGAGAATAAGGACAGAGTTAAATTCATTCTCGTCTTCGGTTTCTGCGACATCCGCGGGACGGAGGAATACAACCTCTCCCTTGGAAAGAAAAGAGCGGATGAAATCAAAAAATACATGGTCGGAAAAGGGATGTCTCCTGAAATACTGCACTCCATCAGCAAGGGAGAGACGGAAATATGGCAGGAGGGAGCATCGGAAGAGGCTTACAGCCGCAACAGGCGAGGACACTTCATGGCCCTCTCTGACAATAATTCCTCAGAGAACCAATGAGAAAAAAATATCTGGCCGTCGCCGCAATATCGTTTTGCTCCATGTTCATGTACGGGTGCGTAGCATCGGAAGGGGACTTGGATTTTCTTTACTCGAGGCAAAGGGAAGTTGAAACGACTCTCAAGAAGATGCAGAAGGATATCGACTGGCTGAAGGCAGAAGTAAAGAAAGAAGACAATATCCTCGATCTTAACGAAAAGACTTTCGAACTCGAAAACAAGCTTCTGGAACTCGAGCAGATAATAGGCGAGATGCATGCGCAGAGCGAAGAACGGTTCAAAAAAATAGAAACCGGGCTGTCGGCGATGGCAGAGGCCGAATCCCAAGCCGCAGTTCCGCAACCGCAGACGCCACCCGCCGCAGCTTCCGAGCAAGCTTCTGAAAGCACAAGCGAAGAACCATCCCCCGCGGAAAAGAATCCCAAGAAGAGCTACGAGTTGGGACTAAAGGAGTTTGCCGACGGCAACTACGAGGCCGCAAGGACGCTGCTTCGAGAATATCTTGCCGACGCCCCCAGAAGCGATGAGGCTGCAGACGCGATGTTCTTTGTCGCGGATTCCTACTTCAAGGAAAAATTCTACGAGGAAGCCATACTCGAATACCAGAACATAATCGAAACCTGGCCCGCCAGCCCCAAAATCCCCCTTTGCCAACTCAATCAGGGAATCGCACTCTTAAAGATAGGGAAACCGAACGAGGCGAGTCTCTTTTTCGAATCGCTGATCGAGGCGTACCCGAACTCACCCGAAGCCGCAACGGCGAAAGAACACCTTAAGACCTTGTCCACGCCGGGAGAATAGACGCTCCGGCCGTGGGCACTGAACCGTTTTTATGAAAACCGCTAATTCAGAGAAGCTTTTTCGCAGGGCGAGAAATGTTCTTGTGGGCGGGGTGAACAGTCCCGTAAGATCTTTCGCGGCCGTGGGAGGTTCGCCGCTTTTTGTATCAAGGGCTGAAGGTTCCTACGTATACGACGCCGACGGCAACAGGTTCATCGACTACGTGGCCTCGTGGGGTCCACTGATCCTGGGACACTCCCATCCCTCGGTGGTAAGTGCCGTTGGAAAAAGGCTTCCGCTCGGAACAAGCTTCGGCGCCCCGTGCGAACTCGAAACGGACCTTGCCACGCTTATAGCAAAGCACTTCCCCTCAATCGAGAAGGTCCGTCTTACCAATTCCGGAACCGAGGCCACCATGAGCGCCATAAGGCTTGCAAGAGCAGTCACCGCAAGGGAGCACATAGTCAAGTTCGAGGGGTGTTACCACGGACACTCGGATTTTCTGCTCGTGAAATCCGGTTCGGGAGCCACGACTTTCGGGAATCCAAGCAGCGCCGGGGTCCCGAAATCGTTTGTGAACAGAACTCTGCTTGCTCGGTATAACGACATAGATTCCGTCAAAAGGCTTTTCGAGAAGCACCCACGGAAAATCGCCGGAGTTATAATCGAACCCGTGGCGGGGAACATGGGAGTGGTGACCCCGGAGAAAAACTTCCTCAAGAAATTGCGCTCTACATGCAAAAAACACGGAGCGGTTCTCATCTTCGACGAGGTCATAACGGGGTTTCGACTCGCCAGGGGAGGCGCCCAGAAACTCTTCGGCGTAACCCCGGATATAACCTGTCTCGGGAAAATAATAGGAGGAGGTCTTCCGGTGGGAGCATACGGGGCCAGTGCAGAAATAATGCAGATGGTTTCCCCTGAAGGTCCCATGTACCAGGCGGGCACCCTATCGGGAAATCCGCTTGCCATGGCGGCGGGAATTGCGACAGTAAAAGAACTTAACCCGAGAACCTACAGGCGCCTCGAGAGCCTGACCGCCTCTCTTGTATCTGGAATAAGGGAGATAACAGCCGAGCTTGGCATTGCCGCCACCGTAAACTCTGTAGGCTCCATGTTCACCGTGTTTTTCACCGACCAGAAGGTAACGGACTACGCCGGAGCGCTCGGATGCGATACTGCGAAGTACGCGAGATTCTTCAGAAATCTTCTTCAAAACGGGGTCATGTTCCCACCCTCTCAATTCGAAAGCGTATTCGTTTCGACCGCGCACACGAAAAAGCAGGTAGACCAGACCCTTCAGGCGGTCTACGCGTCGCTTCGGGAAATCTCCGAGGGAGAGTGAAATCAGAAATCCTAACTGGCTTTTTTTCATTGTAATCGGAATTGAGTTCGCTTTTTCCGTCATAGCGGGGCTCTTCCTCGGGGACTACATCGACGGAAAACTTGACACCGCTTTCCCTTTCTTTACCCTGCTAGGTCTTGTGTGCGGAGTGATAGCGGGACTGACCCTGCTTCTGCGGACACTTAAACTGAGACAGCAGGGGAAAAACGGAAACGATGAAGAATCTTAATCTCGGCGTTGAGAAATTCTCCCTGGCAGTAACGGCACTTCTTTTCGCCGTGAATATCGCCATCGGGCAAAGGGAAGTTGCGGTTGCCATAGCGGTCGCCGGGGTCCTTTTTCTGCTGGATTACGTGGCCATAAGATTCGTCGTAAAAGCGCTTGCGGAAAAAAGGTATTCACTTGCGTTTTCCATGTTCATACTGGTCATGAAAATGCTCGCGCTGCTTGCGATAATAACGGTTTTACTCGTATTTGCAAAACTAAATATATATGGTTTAATGATAGGCTTAACTTCCGTGGTGATAGTAATAATAGGTAAAGGTTTGAAGGGTTAGACATGGAACATTTCAGTTGGTTTTCCCTCGCCGGTCTCATAGAATACGACCATATTCTGGGCGGAGTGCTGGTACTCCTGTTCATACTGTTTGTCGGCCTGAGGGTAACAAAACATTACTCGAGAGAAGAAGCCGTAATCCCCGAAGAGAAGCCGTCGATGAACATTTTCTTCGAACTCCTGGGGCTTGAGTTCCTTTTCAACACGATTGAAAACGTTTTCGGATCCCGCGCGAAGGCGAAGAAATACTTTCCGCTTCTAGCCGGGTCGTTTTTCTTCATACTGTTTGCGAACCTGCTGGGAATGGTCCCGGGCTTTCTTCCGCCGACCGGAAATCTGAACACCACCGTAGCGTGCTCGCTTCTCATATTTGTCATGTACAACTACTACGGAATAAGGGAGCACGGGTTGGGTTACATCAAGCATTTTCTGGGCCCGGTAATTTTCCTCGCGCCGCTTATGCTGATCATCGAGATTATAAGCCATCTGGTAAGGCCCCTGTCCTTATCCCTCAGGCTTTTCATGAACATAACAGGCGACCACATGGTGCTCGGGGTGTTTACCAACCTCACGCATATAGTGATTCCCATGGCTTTTGTGGGACTAGGTATTTTCGTATCTTTTTTGCAGGCTTTTATATTCACTATACTTTCGACCATATATATCGCGCTTGCCGAAGCGCATGAACACTGACATAAATTTAGGAGGTAAGAAATGAAAAGGTTGTTTTCTTTTATAGGTCTGGCGGTGCTGGCTTCGTTTGGGGCTTTCGTTCCTGATGCGTTTGCCGCGACTGAGGGGGGCTTAGGAGAACTGGCGAAGATGGGACTTGGCATCGGTGCCGGAGTAGGCATAGGCATAGCCGCAGGCGTAGCGGGCGTAGGCCAAGGGCTCGCCACGGCTTCCGCTGTTGACGGCATAGCTAGAAACCCCGGTGCTTCCGCAAAGATTCAGACGCCAATGATTATCGGTCTCGCCCTGATCGAGTCTCTGGTAATCTACGCTCTGCTGATAGCGTTTCTGCTCCAGGGAAAAATCTGACGTATACACGATAAAAAACGGGGAACAGCGGAACGATACGTTGTTCCCCGTTTTTTATTACCTGCCGTTGCGTCCCCGGCACGGTACGGGGGAAAACCCGCCATTTACAGGTTCCACCTTTGCGTACCAGTCGCACCTCTTGCGTAGACCACCCGTAAGACATATCTCCCAAAGAATCTTTCCGACTCCAATCACAGACTTATCGGCGTATTCATAATCTCTCTTTTTAATTTAATGTCTTATATAATAGACAAATAAATCTTAATTGGTAATAATATAAGACAATGAAATCACAAGCACCACAAACGCTTCCGCGGGCAGCCCGGCAAGCTTTAGTCAAACTCGGCGCGGATATAGCCGTTGCACGCAAA
>JAPOQQ010000098.1 GCA_026710625.1 Candidatus Dadabacteria bacterium
ACTGTAAAAAGGGCCCTCATACTCGAGCTTCTTACCGATTCCGGAATAGGAACGGAGATAACCCTTTGAGGCCAAGGAAAATGGAAGACCCGAAGGAAAAATACCTGATGGAAACCTACAGCCGCCTTCCCATAACGATGCGGAAGGGAAGCGGTTCGTGGCTCTGGGACACAGAAGGCAAGAAATATCTTGACTACACAACCGGTATAGCCGTCAACAACCTCGGGCACTGTCACCCGAAGATCACAGACGCCATAGTATCCCAGGCCGCCACCCTAGTTCACACCTCGAACCTCTTTAATATAGAAAACCAGAGCGCTCTCTCCGAGATGTTGGTTTCAAACTCGTTTGCGGACAGAGTGTTTTTCTGCAACAGCGGAACCGAAGCGGTTGAGGGCTCGATAAAGCTCGCCAAGAAATGGGGAGCGCAAAACGGCGGAAGACACGCTATTATCTCAACCGAAGGAGCGTTTCACGGAAGAACCCTCGGGGCGCTGAGCGCCACGGGGTCAGAAAAATACAGGGAGGGATTCTCTCCTTTTCTTGAAGGATTTCACTTCGCTCCCTACGCGGATCCCGAAGCTATCGCCCGACTGGCCGCCGAGACAAGCCCCTGCGCGGTGATTCTCGAGCCGGTGCAGGGAGAAAACGGGGTCATCATCCCGCCTCCGGGATACCTAAGACGGGTAAGTAGGATCTGCGGGGAGAATGACATGCTGCTCATACTCGATGAAATCCAGGTCGGGATGGGAAGGACGGGGAGGCTCTTTGCCTACGAGCACGAGGATATAAAGCCCGACATAGTTGCCCTCGCAAAGGCTCTTGGCGGTGGGGTTCCGTGCGGTGCGGTTCTCGCTACGGAGAACGTGGCAAAACACTTTACACCCGGTGCCCACGGAAGCACTTTCGGTGGAAACCCGCTGGCCGCGGGAGCGGCCTGCGCCGCGGTGGAAACGATACTTGAAGAGAACTTGTCCGAGCAGGCAGGCAGGCTCGGAGACTATTTTCTCGAGAAACTTGAAGAAATACGACAAAAGTATCCTAAGTACATAAAGGACGTAAGGGGAAAAGGGCTTATAATCGGGGTTGAGTTTTCTGATGGAGATTTCGCGCGGGACTGTTTTTCGGTTTCGGTTAAAAACGGACTTCTGGTTATCCTTACTGTTGAACGCGTGTTTAGGATTCTTCCTCCGCTTAATACGAACGAGGAGGAAATTGATTTTGCCATCGCGACGATAACGAAATCCATCGAGGAGGTAATTTCAAGTGGGTAGGAATCTTCTTGCCGTCTCGGACCTTAAAAAAAACGAGATCAGGGAAACAATCCGCCGCGCGGGCGAACTCAAGGAACTTAAAAAACAGGGCAAAAGTCCCAGAAGCCTTGAGGGGATGTCGGTAGGTCTTCTTTTTGAAAAACAGTCGACAAGAACCAGGGTTTCCTTCGAAGCGGGACTTTTTGACCTGGGCGCCCGGGCGGTTTACATGAATCCGGCGGATACGCAGCTCGGGCGGGGTGAGACCGTGGCCGACACGGCGAAAATCCTCTCATCTTATCTTGACGGGATAATAGTGAGGACCTACGGGCAGGAAAAGGTCCAAGAGCTCGCAGAGAACTCGACAGTCCCCGTTATAAACGCCCTTACCGACCTTGAACATCCCACTCAGATAATCTCCGATCTTTTCTCGATCTCGGAGCAGGGAGTGGACCCGGAGAGGTTCAAGCTTGCCTTCCTCGGCGACGGAAATAATATCGCCAATTCCTTCGTGGCAGCCTCCGCTATAATGGGATTTGACCTCTCGGTTGCGGTCCCCCCTGGATATGAACCCAACCCGACGATCATGGGTGAGGCCGAGGAGCGCGGAAACTCTAAAATCGAAGTTACCCACAACCCCGCCTCCGCGGTAAGAGATGCCGACGTAATCTACACTGACGTCTGGGTAAGCATGGGGGAAGAAAAAAAGGGAACCAAGGTTTTCAAGCCCTTTCAGGTAAACAAGAAGCTTCTTTCCTTATGCAGTAAAGATCCATTGATAATGCACTGTCTTCCGGCACACAGGGGAGAAGAAATAACCGCGGAAGTCATGGACGGTCCACGCTGTGTCGCATTCACGCAAGCCGAGAACAAGCTCCACGCCGGAAAAGCCATCCTCGAGTTCTGTCTTCAGGATTAAGCGGGTTCGGGACTGGTTCTGAGGTTCAACCAGGAAATTCGCGGATCATAATCCGAGCCAGTATTCAACAGGCCGTGACAAAAACTCCCCTACCGGGACCCCATCTCCTCCCACCAGAAGTTTGCGTGCCGACGGGAATTTTCTCTCAAAAACCGCCATTCCGGGCAACGAATCGGCTGTCTGACCGCTCTTTACCTCAATAGCGGTCAAGGTGTTTCCCTCGCGCACGACGAAATCCACCTCGCGATTGCGTTCCCGCCAATAAAAAACCCGGCACGCACCGCCAGCTTGTGCGTTAACTAAATGCGCACCGACCGCGGATTCAACAAGTCTTCCCCAGAGCTGCCTGTCCCCAAGCGCCTGTGCCATGGTAAGCGGGAAAGTGGCTGTCATAAGCGCCGTATTGAAAACCTGCAGTTTCGGGATGGAGTTTCTCTGCCTCACCTCGGCGCCAGCGTATTTCCCCAGGCAAGCGAGCACCCCCGCCGCCCCGAGCAGATCAAGGTAGTGGGCAAGCGTAACGGTATTGCCCTTGTCCTGCAACTGCCCGAGCATTTTAGTGTAGGAGAGAATTTGTCCCGAGTACGCGCAGCCGAGTTCAAGCAATCGTCTCAGAAGCGCCGGCTTGTCCACCCGGGAGAGCAGCAAAACTTCACGCGAAACGGTCGTTTCAATAAGAGAGTCTCGGATGTAGCGTTTCCACCGGTCCAGATCTCCCATAAGCGGCGCGGCCCCCGGATAAGCTCCGTAGAAGACATACTGGTCAAGCGTCAAGCCAAAGGCTTCCCGCATTTCAGGGAAACTCCAGTGCGGCAGGTGAAGAAGTTCGAAACGGCCCGCCAGGCTTTCGCTTAGACCGCGCCCAAGCGCTAGGGGAGCCGATCCCAGAAGCACGACCTTAAGTTTGCGTTGCATCCTTGAGTCCTCGTCCCAAAGGTGCTTCACCATTTCCGCCCAGTCCTGTACCTTCTGCACTTCGTCTAGTATGAGGACCGCCCCTTCACGGCCCGACTCGGCCTCAAGGAGTCGCGCCGCTTCCCATTGCTGCTCGATCCACTGTGTGCCACGCAACGTGGGCACATCGGCACTTGCGAAGCGACAGGGCAGATCAATTGACTCTGTCACCTGAGTAACCATGGTGGTTTTGCCTACTTGGCGGGCCCCCGAAATGATTTGCAGAAAACGCCTTGGTTCCCGAAGACGCCTGATAAGTTCCTTTGCGTACGGACGCACGAATGTCTTTTTACTCATAGTAATGAGTTATTTTACTTAATATATCTAGTAAATGGAACTATTATTTTAAAATTGAGAGAAATAAACCCTGGTGACGGGCTAGCTCAGAAATTCCTTTACGTTGCGTGCGGCCTGTTTCGTCATGCCCTTAACGGAGGCAAGCTCTTCGGCGGTGGCCCCTTTTATCTTCTCAACGCTCCCGAAATGGTCAAGAAGCAGAAATTTTCTTTTTTTCCCTATGCCCGGAACACCGTCCATCTGCGAAGCCAACGTTTTGTCCTTCCTTAGTCCCCTGTGATAGGTAATCGCAAAGCGGTGAGCCTCGTTCCTTACCCTCATTAAGAAGTAAATGCCCTTTTTGTTGGAAGAGAAATCGCAGGGCTCGCCCTTTCCGTGCACGTAAATCCTGTCGACTCCGGATCGACCTTCGGTTTTCGCTATAGAGGCAAGATCGACTTCGTCCTGTACCCCGCAGTCCCGAAGCGCCGCATAAGCGGCGTTTAACTGCCCCTTGCCTCCGTCTATGAGTATCAGGTCCGGAAGGTTCCAGTTATCCTCCGCCGCCCTAAGAGCCCTTCTGTAAACTACCTCGTACATCGATCGGAAGTCATCCTGTCCCGTAGTGGACGTGATCCTGTATTTTCTGTACCTGTCCCTCTCCGATCTCGCGTTTCGAAACCTTACAAGCGACGCGACCGTCTGGCTCCCCTGAATATTCGATATGTCAAAACACTCTATGGTATAGGGAATCCGTTTTATCCCAGTTGACTTTCTTATGCTTCGAAGAAGTGTGCCCTGCCTAGCTTTTTCCTCGGCCTTTCTCGAGAAACTTTCCCGCGCATTTTTCATGGCGAAGCGCAAAAGCTCACTTTTGGGTCCCCTGCGCGGAGTCTCAATATAAACTCGCTTCCCTCTCTTTTCGGTAAGCCACTCCGAGTACCCATCGCGGTCCCTTATGGAAAGAGGCAGCAGGATTCTTTTAGGAACATAGTGATCCGAGAAATAAAACCTGCCTAGAAATTCCCTCACGCACTCCGCCTCGTCGCCGTGGCGACTCCTCACGGAGAAATCAAGCTTGTCGACCACGGAACCTCCTCTCGAGAGCAGAACCGTAAACTCGTACTGCTCCGACTCCCGGTAAAAACCCACTATGTCTACATCCTCAAACTTCGAGGAGGTAACCTTTTCGATCTCAGCGTTTTCTCTCAGGCTCACAAGCTGATCGCGGTAGTAGGCCGCATTCTCGTACCTCCCATCCTCCGAGGCCTTCTGCATCATCTCCCTGATCATCCTCACGAGTTTTTTTCTCTCCCCCCGCAGAAACGATGCCGCCTGGCGCACAAGCTCTCCGTAGTCCTCCTCCGAAATCTTGCCCGCACACGGCCCCGAGCAGAGCTTGATAAAGTAGTTAAGGCAGGGACGGGCACTGTGTCTTTCGAACTTGGCCTGAGTGCAGTCTCTCAGAGGAAAAAGTCTGTGGACGAGATTTACCGTGCTTTTGAGAAACTTCCCCGAGGAGAACGGACCGAAATAAAGCGCCCCGTCATCCCGCACTCTCCTGGTGCGCGAAAGCCTGGGGAACTTCTCCGCGACGGAGAGGCGGAGGGATGAGAAGGTCTTGTCGTCCTTAAGCCGTATGTTGTACTTCGGCTTGTGGCGCTTTATAAGGGAGTTTTCGATGAAAAGGGCTTCGCTCTCTCCCTCGGTAATCACATAGTCGACCGATTCGACTTCTCTCACCAGATAGGGGATCTGTCCTCTGTCGCTTCCCCCCTGAAAATAGGACATTACGCGGGAGCGGAGATTCTTGGCCTTGCCTATGTAAACAGGGGTGCCACCCGCCCCTTTCATTATGTAAACCCCGGTTATGGAGGGAAAAGATTCGGAAAGCTCAAGAATTTTTTCGCACATAGGATACAAAAAATCAGAAGCCGCTATATGTCAAGGTCCTTGCCACCGGTTCTCTTTCGGAATGTCCTTAAACAGAAATCTTTTCAATTCAATGGGAATTATATACATAATTAGCAAAACCCCGGCAATTTCTCGCTACGTTTCTAGGAAATAAGATAAGTGCATATTACGGCTAAAAATGAACACCTATTCCGAAGGAAAGTGAACACCTATTCCGAAGGAAAGTGAACACCTGTTCCGAAGGAAAGTGAACACCTGTTCCGAAGGAAAATGAACACCTGTTCCGAGGGAAAATGA
>JAPOQQ010000099.1 GCA_026710625.1 Candidatus Dadabacteria bacterium
GTTTTGTGATAGTAAACTGCTTTCTAATCTAACAGAACCCTCGAATTTTCCCAAGACGAGACAATGGAATACATACAGCACTTATCAGTAGAAAATTTCATTCTTTATCTTCTGATAATCCTTGTTTTCGCCAAGGCCTTCGGCCGGCTGGCAGAAAAGATCGGACAGCCCTCGGTTCTCGGGGAGCTCCTCGCCGGGGTAGTTCTGAGCGCAAGTGTTCTGGCGCTTATTCCTTCTACAGAGGGCATGGTTGGCTACGACGTATTTCACTTGCTAGCCGAAATAGGGGTTGTTCTTCTTCTTTTCGAAATAGGTCTTGAGACCAGGATTGTAGACCTGATAAAAGTGGGGCCGGTCTCGGCGCTCGTAGCCATAGTCGGAGTGGTTCTGCCTTTTGTGCTGGGATACTTCAGCATAATTTATTTCCAGAAGTTTGCCATACTTAGCCTTGAAGCCAATATGGTCGGGCTTGTGGCCATAGTGACGGGAGCGACCCTCACCGCCACAAGCGTCGGAATCACGGCCAGGGTTCTTGCGGATCTTGAACGGCTTCAGACAAAAGAGGCTAGGATAGTTCTTACCGCCGCCATAATAGATGACGTGCTCGGGCTTATAATTCTCGGAGTCGTAAGTGGCATAGTGAGTTCTTTTGGATCAGAGGGCGCGGGGACGCAAGGGATCACCTTGAGCTCAGTGGCCTTTATATCCGCGAAAGCCTTCGGTTTTCTAGCCGTTTCCATAGTCGTCGGCAGGATTATCGCTCCCAAGATTTTCGGGTTTCTCGCCCGGATCGATAGAAACAATCTCGTCTGGATCATGGCAATAGCTTTCTGTTTTGTCTATGCCTACTGCTCAAATCTTTTTTCTCTAGCTCCCATAGTGGGGGCATTCGCGGCCGGTCTGGTTCTTCGTGAAACGGATCAGTTCAAGACTATTGAGGGCGGCATAAAGCCCGTTTCGCACTTCTTCGCTCCGATATTTTTCGTGATGGTAGGGGCCGCAGTGGATGTTTCTGTGTTTAACCCCTTTGTATCTGAAAATATTATGGTAATATCAATCGCTTTAATTCTTTTCGTGGTGGCGGTTGTCGGGAAGTACGCGAGCGGTTACGTGGTCTATGAAAAAGGCGTAAGAAAAAGTATAATCGGCGTTGGAATGATCCCAAGAGGTGAGGTTGGGCTTATTTTTGCGAAGATCGGTCTTGTGTACGGCGTTTTCGAAACCGACCTTTTCTCCGCCATCACGGCCATGGTAATACTGACAACCTTTATAGTGCCCCCGCTTTTAAAATGGATGTTTGAAAGCGAAAGCAAGGAGCGTAAGCTGACCGGGAGTTCGGTCTAGCAATTAATACTTAAAGCTAGGTTAATCATGAGATTCTGTAGTCCTAAGACATTTTTATATGCTGTGATTTTCACCTTGGCAGTTGTTTCCCCGGCAAGTGCTGCCGAGGATATGCTAAGCGTCGATAAAACGCTAGGAATTCAGCTTGTTATTTTTCTGGTAGGGCTTTTTCTTCTAAACAGGCTCATTTTCCGTCCCCTTCTCGGGGTCTGGGACAGGAGGGAGGAACTTACCGCGGGCACGCTTAGGGAAGCTGAAGAGATGACCCGTAAGGCCGAGGGTGCCATTGCCGAGTACAACGAGAAACTCGCTGAGGCGAGGGCCCAGGCAACGGAAACCAGAAATGAACTCCGCCAGCAGGGGCAAAACGAATCTTCAAAGATGCTTCTTTCGGCGAGAGAGGCTGCCCAAGCGGAACTTGAGGGTGCAAGAGGGACTCTTGAGAGCGAAGTCGCGAAGATAAGGACGGATTTGCGGGACGAGATAGAGTCGCTCGCAGCGGAAATAAGCAACCGCGTATTGAGGAAGGGGGCATAGTTGTGAAACTTGCTGCGGATTTTAATTTTCCGGGGGAAACACTAATTGGATAGCCATTTTGACTGGGTGTTTGTAATAAAGTACGCCGTTAACTTGGGTCTGCTGTTGGCCCTTCTCATATACCTCATCAAAAAGCCCTTTCTATCTTTTCTGAAAAGCAGGAAGGAAAAGCTCCGCTCGGAAGTGGACAGGGCTGCTACGGCGGCGGAACAGGCCAAGATGACGCTTGAGGAATACTCGGCGAAACTTGATGCGGTCTCCTCGGAGATAGCGGCTCTTCAGGAAAACATAAGAAAACAGGGTGAGAACGAAAGGGGTGAACTTGTCTCCGCGGCGGAGAAAAGCTGCGAAATGATAAAAAAAGAAGTCGAGGACACGGTTCGTCTCGAGACTACAAAGGCGGTTTCCGAGATACAGTCAGAAGTGGTCGACTCGGCGCTTGCGCTTGCCGAAAAGATGATAAGGGAACGGGTGGATGCGGATTTTACAACTGATTCGGTTGACGATTTCGTAAAAATGATAGAGGAAGGGAAATGGCAACAGTTGCGACACTGAGAGATATTGTCTCGGCGCTTGTGGATTCCGCGGCGGATGAACACGAACTTCTGGGGATAAGAGCCGATGTGGAGAGTTTCCTTGAACAGCTCTGCAGTTCGGGGGAGTTGCGGGACGTTTTTTTAAGCACGGTGTTTTCTACGGAAGAGAAAAAGGCAGTCGTGGAGGATTTTCTCGAGGCGGCATCTTTTCTTGAGATTACGAAAAGATTTATTCTGCTCGTTTTGGAGATGGAGAAGGTTGCGGCGCTTCTCGGCTCTAAGGAAGCTGTGCTTGCAAGGCTTGATGAAGCGGTAGGAAAAGTGACGGCCGAGATTACTTCGGCTAGGGATCTTAGCCAAGGCGATATCGAGAGACTCAGCGCAGCTCTTCGCACGGCGACCGGAAAAACAGTTGAGGTGTCGCTTAAGGTTGACCCTTCAATGATAGGTGGAATAAAAGCACAGGTAGGAGACAAGGTTTACGATAACAGCGTCAGGACACAGCTTGAGAGAATAAGAGGTATTCTTTCTCCGTCCTAATCTCAACAGTTAGTAATTTCAAAGGAGTTAGCAATGCAGGAACTAAAAGCAGAAAGTATAGGCGAGATTCTGAGAAACAGGATAAAGGGCTATGAACGAAAGGTGGACACCGAGGAAGTCGGGACGATTATCTCCGTCGGCGATGGTATTGCCCGGGTTTACGGTCTTGACCAGGCAGTAGCGGGAGAACTCGTAGAGTTTGACGGCGGGATCACCGGACTTGTCCTGAACCTTGAAGAAGATAATGTCGGTGTCGCTCTTTTCGGAGAAGATTCCCACCTGAGCGAAGGAGGAACGGTAAAGCGCACGGGGCGCATCGCCGAGGTGCCGGTCGGAGACGCTCTTGGCGGAAGGGTGGTTGACGCGCTTGGAAGGCCGATTGATGGTCTCGGCGAAATAGCTGCTGCTGGAACAAAGCAGATTGAGGTAAAGGCCCCTGGAGTCATTTACCGCCAATCGGTGAACGAACCCCTTCAAACCGGGCTTAAGTCCGTTGATTCCATGATACCGATAGGAAGGGGGCAGAGGGAACTTATCCTGGGGGACCGCCAGGTTGGAAAGACCGCTATCGCTATTGACACGATAATAAATCAGAGAGAAGAGGACGTTCACTGCATATACGTGGCCATAGGACAGAAACAGTCAACCGTGGCTCAGGTCGTCGACAAGCTTAAGGAGCATGACGCCATGAAGTACACGACCATAGTCTCCGCTACGGCCAGCATGCCGGCGCCTTTTCAGTTTCTGGCTCCTTTTTCCGGCTGCGCCATGGGAGAGTACTTCAGGGACAGCGGACGCCACGCGCTCATAATATACGATGATCTGACAAAACACGCGTGGTCGTATCGTCAGCTCTCGCTTCTTCTCAAGAGACCGCCGGGACGCGAGGCGTACCCGGGGGACGTTTTCTATCTTCACTCCAGACTTCTTGAGCGCGCTGCCAAGATGAGAGACGAGGACGGAGGCGGTTCTCTTACGGCGCTTCCTATAATTGAAACGCAGGCGGGCGACGTTTCCGCTTACATTCCAACAAACGTGATTTCCATTACCGACGGGCAGATATACCTTGAGAGTGATCTTTTCTACTCGGGTGTCCGCCCCGCGATTAACGTCGGTCTTTCAGTTTCTAGGGTGGGGGGAAGCGCGCAGATAAAGGCGATGAAAAACGTCGCCGGAACGCTGAGGCTTGAGCTTGCCCAGTACAGGGAGGTCGAGGCGTTCGCGCAGTTCGCTTCCGATCTTGATAAGGTAACCCAGAATCAGCTCGCCCGGGGAAGCAGGCTTGTTGAAGCCCTCAAGCAGGATCAGTACGAGCCGCAGGCGGTTGAAAAGCAGATTCTGATCATATTTGCCGTTACAAACGGCTACGTTGACGACTATCCCGTCTCTGCGGTGAGAAAATACGAGAGGGAGCTTTCTTCTTTTATGGAATCGAAGCATCCTGAGTATCTTGCGGAAATAAAGGAGAAAAAAGTTGTTTCGGACGAACTTGAGGACAAGCTTATGGCAGCACTTGACGAGCTTAAAAACCAGTTGGGCGAGCTTGCCTGACGCAGTAGCGGGAAAGGATAATGCCGAGCCTTAAACAGATAACGACAAAGATAAAGAGCGTGAGAAGCACGCGGCGGATAATGGGAGCCATGAAGCTCATAGCCGCCGTGCGTCTGCAGAAGGCCCAGGCGGCGCTTATGGCCTACAGGCCTTATTCTGATGCGTACCGCGACGTGGTCCTAAACGTGGCGGCGCTTTCAGAATCAGAAGATCATCCCCTTCTTCGGGTCCCGGAGGAAAAAACGAACCTGCACGTTCTGTTCTTTACTTCCGACAGGGGGCTCTGTGGAAGTTTCAACAGCGCCCTGATAAGGAACATGCAGCGCTATGTCGAGGAACAGAGCGAGGTTTTCGGGAGCATAAAACTGAGTTTCGTCGGAAGGCGGGGACGGGATTATTTCTCGAAAGGCGGGGTTGCCACGGGCAAATACTACACGGGAGTCAATGAAAAGAATTCCCGGAAGTTCTCAGAGGAACTGGCTGCGGCGCTCACGGAGGAGTTCAGGGTCGGGGGGAGCGATGAAATAGTGCTTGCGTATAACCACTTTGTTTCCGCTATTTCCCAGAGGATGACTTTTGAGAGACTTCTTCCGCTTTCGGTGCAGGAAAACGACGACAGTGGTGCGGAGAGTTCTTCAGATTACATATTCGAGCCGGAGAAAGAACGGATAATAGGTTCGATTCTTCCGAAGTACGTTCAGGTGAGAATCGAGCGCGCCATGAACGAGTCGCTCACGAGCGAGCACGCGGCGCGTATGACCGCGATGGAAAACGCAACCAGCAACGCGGACGAGGTAATAGCGAAACTTACCCTGCTTTTTAACAAGACCAGGCAGGCGATCATTACAACGGAGCTTATGGATATCGTTAACGGTACGGAAGCTCAAAGGAAAGGAGGCAACGAGTAAAAATGAGTATTGAGACAGCGTTTACGGCAGGTGGCACGGGTAGCGATACAGCAAGTGGGGCTGACGACCAGATGGGGAAAATAATTCAGGTAACGGGTCCCGTGGTAGATATCGAATTCTCGGAAGGAGCTCTTCCCACCGTGTTTACGGCTCTTAAGGTGACGAATCCGGCGCTTGGGGAAACCGAGTGGAACCTAGTTCTTGAGGTTGCCCAGCAGCTCGGCGGAGGCCGCGTAAGATGCATCGCCATGGATTCTACCGAGGGGCTTAAAAGAGGACAGGACGCTCTTAACACCGGCGATGGAATAACTATTCCCGTCGGCAAAGAAGCTCTCGGAAGACTGCTTAACGTTATTGGAGAACCCATAGACGAAGCCGGTCCCGTAGAGACTGAGGAGCGCTGGCCCATTCACCGTCCTGCTCCCGAGTTCGTCGAGCAGAGCACTAAGATGGAGCTTTTCGAGACGGGAATTAAGGTTATTGATCTTCTCGCCCCTTTTCTTAAAGGCGGGAAGATAGGTCTTTTTGGCGGAGCAGGGGTAGGCAAGACCGTTTTGCTCATGGAGCTTATCCACAACATAGCCAAGGAATACGGAGGTTACTCGGTTTTCGGCGGAGTAGGAGAGAGAACCAGAGAGGGAAACGACCTTTACTGGGAAATGAAGGAATCGGGAGTTCTTGGAAACACGGGACTCATATTCGGACAGATGAACGAGCCGCCCGGAGCGAGAGCTAGGGTTGCCCTTACAGCGCTTACACTTGCTGAGTATTTCCGTGATACTCAGGGCCAAGACGTACTTCTTTTTATCGACAACATCTTCCGTTTCACCCAGGCAGGTTCAGAGGTGTCGGCTCTTCTCGGAAGAACGCCTTCTGCCGTTGGTTACCAGCCGACTCTGTCAACTGACCTCGGGGAACTTCAGGAGAGAATTACTTCGACTGTGAAAGGTTCAATCACCTCTGTGCAGGCGATTTACGTTCCGGCGGACGACCTTACGGACCCTGCCCCCGCGACTACCTTTGCGCACCTTGACGGAACCATTGTTCTCTCAAGGCAGTTGACCGAACTTGGAATATATCCCGCTGTGGACCCCCTTGACTCGACTTCGAATATTCTCGATCCGAAAATAGTCGGAGACAATCATTACAAGATCGCCAGGGATGTTCAGGAAGTTCTGCAGCGCTACAAGCAGCTCCAGGAGATAATCGCGATTCTTGGTATGGACGAACTCTCAGAAGAGGACAAGCTCACAGTTGCCCGCGCCAGAAAGGTTCAGAGATACCTCTCGCAGCCTTTCCACGTGGCCGAGCAGTTTACGGGTACTCCCGGAAAATACGTGCCTATCAAACAGACCATAGAGGCCTTCGGCGAGATTATCTCGGGCAACATGGATGATATTCCCGAACAGGCTTTCTACATGGTGGGCAATCTTGACGAAGTACGCGAAAAGGCGGCGTCAATCGCCTCCTGACGGGAGAATTGAAAATTGGCTGAAAAATTGCGACTCAAAATAATAACTCCCGAAAAGCTCGTGTTTGACGGCGAGGTCGAGGAACTGGTCGCCCCCGGACAGATGGGGGAATTCGGCGTTTTGCCGGGGCACGTGCCTTTTCTTTCCATGCTTTTTCCTGGAAGGCTCAGGTTCAAAACTGAGGAGTCGGGGGAAAACACTCTTATAATCCATGGTGGTCTTGCGGACGTAAAGGATGATACCGTCAGCATTCTTACCGACCAGTCGGAGGATCCTGAAGAGGTTGATGTCGCGACCGCTAGAAAAGACGCCGAGGCCTTTCAAAAAGAACTTGACGAGCTTCAGGACGCAGAAGCTTCGGAAAGAGAAGAGCTTGATAAAAAGCTTAGAATAGCGCGTTCCCGGGCAGGGGAGTGAGTTTTTTCGCCTGAATCTGCCGTGGCGGAGTGTTTTGTCCCGGCGGTCTGAATCCGTAGTCTGTCATGTTTTTTCAGGATGGCTATAGAGACTTTCCAGGAAACTTTACCCCGTGGGCAAGTCGTCACAGGGATAATGAATCGGTTCCTTTTCTTAGAGCGCAAAAATTTCGCCATCTCCGCGGGGTTGTGGACTGTCCTGCTTTGAGATAACGAGGTGGCAAACCGGCCATCGTAAATACGGAAAGCGTTCTTTCGGAAAAATCCAGATACTGACTGCGGATGCCTCGCAAAACAGTGCTTTTCTGCGCCTAGGCTTGACCGACGCGGTGCTGCTGGAAGTTGTCTCGGCCGAAACTCCCTTACTCACGACGGATCTCAAATTGGATTCTACCGACTTGGAGAGGAAAGGAGAGAAGTCTGCATTCAATTTTAGGCACTTCTTGTTTGATTACTAAGCCCTTCCCTGTAAGGACGGTTCCCGGTTTTCGTTCCAGAGAGAAAACTCGTTTTGTCTCTTTCCGCTGATATCAATCGGCAGTACACGGAGAGTTGTCGGAACTGCTTCATGTTCCTTGAGAAGTGTCAGTTTAATCGGTTCCGTTAACTTTTCCTGCATTGGATAAAACAGGACGAGATTTCTGACTCCGTACCTTGAAGCGTAGCTTCCTATCTGATACATATCCGACTGTGCTATTCCAAGTTTCTGTTCTGCGCTGTCCAGTATTTTCCATTTCGCGTCGGCGATGACCACCGGATCTCCGGATTTGTTCAGAAATGAGAAATCAGGTCTCATCATGAAAACCGACTTGTCGGAATCCTCTCGTGTGGCGAAATATTTTTGAGGTCTTTGTTCTCTTAGGCTCATATTTTTTTCTCTTGTCTCTTTGTCTTTGCGAAGTTCCGCACCGACATATGCCTCAAACAGCCTGTTCATGTCAAACAGAAGCGCAAGACAGTCTTCTTTCCCTGTAGTAACGTCTGGATAGAGCCCCCTGAGGAAAAACCCGCACTGATTGAATATCTCTTCGTACCGCTCGGTCAGACGGTTAAAACCCAGCGAGTCAACCGCCGTCGCGGCATCCGCGGGGAAATCGCTTACCGGTTCGAATCGCGCCAGAAGTTCCGAGACATGCTGGAGCGCCCGGTTTCCCTTAGCTTTTTTAAGCATTATTCCCAGTACATGTTTTAGCACCTGGTTGTAAATATTATCTGCGCTTAATTCGTCGTACTGGCAGAAAAGCCGCTCCCCGTGGGCGAGATTCCGCTTGAGGTGTTCCCCGATTTTGAGTTTTCCACGCAGCACGTTCAAGTTTTCTTTGCGGCGGACATATTTCTGGATCATTCCCCGTGTCAGCTGGGCATGAAGCTGTTCGCAGAAGTGCAGTATGAATATGTCGAGGAGGAAACGCTTCTGAAGATTGATTCCCGCAGTACCCGCTCTGCTGAGTTTCAGGTGTCGTGCTCTGTAGAGCATGTGAACAAGAGCTTTCCGGCTGGATTCAACGTCATCTGCTTCTATGTCGTGAATCTTGGGAAGAATCTCTATGGATAAGTCTCCAAGAGAAATTACTCCACAGTACGACGCGAATTTTATTTTTCTATTTTCCCACGACCAAGCTTTTGCCGGAAGTTTTTTTTCGAGTTTTTCGAGAAGCGCTGCGTGTTTTTCTCCAAGCTCGTTTTGTCCGCCTACAGGGGAGCGGACAATGGGAACTGATTTGTGCTCAATGACGGTAATTACTTCAGACATCAGGTGTTGTTTTTTCTTCGTATATTTTCCTGATTGCGTCTGGGGTAATCTCGTCTTCAGGGGCTACCTGATATTCAGTTGAGTTTTCAAAATCATCATGATCAAATCCGATGACTTTTTTTTCCTCTAATATTTTGTGTTTTATAATCTGCAGTTTGTGTGGTTCGGGTTTTTCTCCACCTGTTTTTACATCTCTGAATACGAGTTGAATCCTGTGCCAATCGTCGTAGAAATATTCCTGAAGAAGAGGAATAATCCGGAAAAGCAGCACGTTTTTAAGTTCGTCAAAATTATGTACGTTGATAAGGTAAGAATGCCCGATGGTCATGTCTCTGCTCAGGAGAAAGCGTATCCGGCTATTTATCGCTTCAAGCAGTGCGCGAAGGTTAATTGTGCCGCCTGTGCCATCTTCTATGAAGCCGTCCCCCGAAGAACCGTTGATTAGGCTTGAGTCAGGCATGAGTTCTTGGAACTGAAACCTGCGGCGAAGAGCGGTGTCAAGAAGCGCTATCGAGCGGTCGGCCGTATTCATCGTGCCGTAAACGTCCAGATTGGCCGGAACCCCGAATTTTTCCCCTGAATAGGGAAGGGTCAGCATCATACCTGACTCGGGCGACCCGTCTTCTCCATATATTACTCTTTTATCTGTCTCAAGCAGTGTAATGAGTTCTCCGAATATGCTGGCGATGTTCCCCCTGTTGATCTCGTCGATGAAAATCGCGTACCGCTGGTCGGGATCGGCTTTCGCCCTCCGGCAGATTCGCTTGAATACGCCCGGGACGACCTCGTATCTCACGCTTCCGGTTTCTTCATCTAGAACAGGCCTTATTCCCTCGACGAAATCTTCGTACCCGTAAGCCTGATGGAAAGTTACAAACTCGAATCGTTGATGTATTGATCCCTTGTGCGGGCCAGCTTTCCATTTATTGGCGAGTTCTATCTGTTCCTGACATTCTTCTTCCCAGTCATCGACAAGAGACCAGACGCTGTTTTTATCCTTATCAAAGACTGTCGGGGTTTTTCCGCGATTCTTGAATCTGACGGTTTTGGAATTTTCGGGAGCGTGTGACTGAAGCACGGCCCATATGGTGTTCTTCACATGCTTGACGCGCCCAATAGATTCTGCTTTTGCCTGAACATATTCATGTTCTGAGATTGCACTGACTTTTTCTTTTTTTCCAAGGTCGTACAATGTTACGAAGATTACCTCAAACCATGAGGCTTCGGATAACTCTTGGATGAGCCAAGTTTTTCTAGTCAGAGTTTGTTGAATGCTTGAATATTTCTCGGTCAACTTGTTGAGCCGGTAGGTTTTCCCTGTTCCTGGGGGTCCGTAAAGGATAAGGTTGCTCTGAGGTGTTGGGTTGTCCGGAGCAGGAGCAGGAGCAGGAGCAGGGGGAGATACCCAGGCGGCCAGAGCCAACTCCGGGAATGAATGAACTGGACAGTCATCTTCTTGGAAAAGGGTTTTAAGCGTATCACGTATTTCCAGGTAGTTTTCTGCATCAGGGGTTTGATTCGGAATCTCCAGGTGAAGTTTATTCTTAATGTATTTTTGTGATTTTTCATCAAGCGTTGGGAAGAACCAGGGACGAATCCAGTACAATCCCATAGTGAGGTTCCAAGCTACTCCCTTGATTTCAAGGGCTTTGTTGTAAACAGCAGCAAAAGCGGACCGAGAATCTGTGTCTTCGGATTCGGCAAAACTGATTGCCCGATCAAAGACTTCCCAAAGTGTATCAATGTCATCAGATTGACGGTCTTTCTCGAAAGGAAAAAACCATGACTTAAAATCAGGGACAACAGGTATTCCGTCAAAGGCATCTGGCGCCGGTTCACTGAGACCGAGAGAATTCGCAAGCTCTGCGGCTATGATTTTTCTGTCCTCAAACTTCTTTTTTCCCCGACTAAAAACGCCTATTGTTGTAAACGGGCAAACATCTTTCAGCGGGCCGGTGTTTCCATCTTTGAATTTGTCTTTATAGCCACCTATAGCAAAACGGTCGGCAATTTCGTGTATTTTTCCAACCAAGTTCTCTCTTTTGTTTCTGAAGTCAAGCAACTTTTCAGCGATAGATTCGTAGAAAGGAATCCAGGGAAATGGATTTGGCTCTGGATATTTCCATTCTTTTTCCAGTGGATCATTGTAAAAATCAAGTTGAGAATTGCCATGCTCTTTTTCTTTACGACGTCTTATATCAAAGATAAGTTGATCTATTTTCAGAATTGACATCTTGCCGACAGGTTTCCCCGTAAATGCTTCGACAATTTTCTTTTTGTCTTTTCCGCTGAATATGCGCTCAAAGTTGTCAGGGAAAAGTAAAAACAGGATCATGTGACGCGACTGGCGGGTTGCAGATTCTGGAATCTTTTTCTCTATATATTCGGCAAACTCCCATCCGCTGGAGAGAAGAAGCTCCTCGCGCCGTGTTACGGGCATCTTTTTCAATTCAATTATGAATAGAACGAAAAACTCCCATTCCCACGCAAGCCTGGAAAAAATACCTGCGCCAATATGAGCTATTCCGGCCAGAACGTCGTCCTCAAGCCATTTGGAATTTTCGGGAAACGGTTTGCCCGATCTCTTCCAGATAGTCTTGATATCTTCGCGTTTTTTTTGGATTTTGTACTTGTCGGCGCACAAAAACATCAACCACCATATTTCCGCAGCCAGTTGTTTGATCTCGGGCGGTCTTGCTTCAAGGAGGGTCTCCAGTTTCTCGGGGAACTTGTCTTTATTCTTATCGAGTCGTTTTATGAGATATTGATTCAGCTCTTCAAAATAATCGATTTTCCATATCTCTTTATCTTCAAATATTCCCTTGTCTGATAGCAGGGAATTTTGTTTCCAGTGTTCAGCAGCCTCTAGGATAGGTCCAGCGATATTATTTTTACCGACATAGCGACTCATTTGATAATTGTCTCTCTCTAGGTTGGTAATAGGCTCAGGCTGCAACTATTCACATTTTAACTCGTAAAAAGGGTTTTTGTGAGTTAAATGTCGTCTAACTGCACTTCGAGAATCCGCATCCCCTGCAGGTAACGCAGCCGGATTCAAAGGCAAGAGCCTTGCTTCCGCAATCCGGGCATTGCTCGAGCATAATATCCGTTGAAATCTTCTGGGTGCCGCCGTTTGCCTCTGCGACGGGATTGGTTTCGTCGCTGGCTTTCTCCTTTGCTACGAAGTGACTTCTCAGCACCTTCGCTATAGCGTCGGGGACGGACATTATAACCCTTCCCCCTGAAAAAACTGGTGAGGAACCTCCAATGGCCTCCAGCTGTTCCACGACATCTCTGACATCAACCCCAGACCTCAGAGACAGAGATATCAGCCTTCCAGTTGCCTCGGCATCAGCCATTGTGGTAAATCCAGATTTTCCAATCTGGACGAAAACTTCAAACGGCTTGCCTTCGTAACTGTTAACAGTCACGTAGAGATTCCCGTACCCAGTTTTTATCGCTTCGGTAAAACCTTCCAGGACACGTGGTCTGGTGACAGGTTTCACCGCTTCTTTTTGAGGGGGATGAGGGGATGGTGTGAGGTTGGAGTGGGTGGTTGACATCCCTTCATCCCGGGGTGGAGAGTTTGTTTTATCTTTTGCTTGTTCTTCTGTTATCAATATCCCTTCCCTGGAGCCTTCCCTGTAGACGGTTACCCCTTTGCAGCCGAGCTTCCAAGAGAGGAAATATATCTTTTCGACCTCCTCAAGACTTATGTCCTTGGGGAGGTTAACGGTGCTTGATATGCATGAATCTATGTGCTTTTGGATGGCGGCCTGCATGCGGACCCGCTGTTCCGGCTTTATCTCATGGGAGGTTACGAACGTGTCAGGAAGATCCGCCTCGTCATCCAGCCCGAATTTCTCCATGTATTCAGAGACAAGCGGGTGGTAGACTTTGAATTCCTCTTCTGAAAGAGATTCCGAGCGCCTGAGATAGGACAGAGCGAACATGGGCTCGACACCGCTTGTGGTTCCGGCGAGAACCGAACCGCTTCCAACGGGCGGAACCGTGAGTATGCATGCGTTTCTAAGGCCCTGCTTCTTTATCTTGCTCATAACGTTATCACGCATGGTTTTTATGAACGGGTTCGCTATATGGGTTTTTAGGTCAAACACGGGGAAGGTTCCCTTTTCCTTGGCAAGGTCTGAGCTGGCCTCGTAAACTACGTTCTTTACGTGTTCGAAAAGCTTGTCGGTAAACTTTATACCTTCATCCGTGTCATATTTTATGTTGAGCTTAGAAAGCATGTCTCCCAGGCCTGTGAACCCGACACCTATTCTTCTCGACCTCAAAGACGCTTTTGTCTGGAAATTTAAAGCATGTTTTTCCATGTTGTAATCCAGTATGTCGTCAAGGAATCTGACGCTGTAGCGAAAAGCCTTTTCAAGCTCTTCCCACTCTATCGCGGCGTCTTTCTCGAAGGCGTTTTTGACGAACATAGAGAGATTCACGTTCCCCAGGCAGCAATTGCCGTAGTCCTCAAGCGCCTGCTCGCTGCAGGGGTTTACGCCGTTTACTTCCATATTGGCGTATTCGGTGGGGGAGTATCTTTTGACCGTGTCCCAGAAAATAAGTCCGGGTTCAGCCGAGGACCACGCTGACTGAACGAGCTTGTCCCATATCTTGCGGGCACGCACGGTTCTTTTTATCTCGGCTTTCTCGTTTGAGAAGCTGAGCTCGTAATCCGTGTCTTTTTCCACGGCTTCCATAAACTCGTCATCCACCTTCACCGAGATGTTGGCAAACTGAACCTTTGATCTTGCCTCGTCGTTTTTTATGTCGAGGAAATCTATTATGTCGGGGTGATTGACCTTCATGGTTATCATAAGCGCCCCCCTTCTTCCTGCCTGCCCTATGGTTCCGGTCGTGGTGGACAGAAGATCCATGAACGACACCGCCCCCGTTGAGTATATGGCCGAATTGTTTACCGGCGATCCTTTTGGCCTCAGGGTCGATATATCGGTTCCGACTCCTCCGCCGAAAGAGTAAGTTCTGGCCGCCTCCTTGCACCACTCGAATATTCCTTCTATGGAGTCTTCCTTTATCGGCATGTAGTAGCAGTTAAGGAGGGTTGCCCTTCTTTTCTGACCGGCGCCGAAGAGGATTCTCCCGCCGGGGATGAACTTGAAGTCGGAGAGGAGCCAGTAGAAGTTCTCCTCCCATTGTTTTCTCAGTTCCTTTTTTTCTTCGGGAGATGCAATTTCCCTGGCCACCCTTCGCCACATCTGCTCCGGAGTTTTCTCTGTTATTTCTCCCGTTTCGTTGCGAAGAGCGTATTTCTCGTAGAAAACGCGTGCCCTGAGCTTGTCTCCGCCGAAAGCGTCGATGGTTTCCGCAGGAATTTCTATGGTGTCGCTTGGAGCTTTTACGTGTTCCAGGGAAGCTTCCTTGGTCTGCGTTTCCTGTTCCTCGACGGCAACTGTTTCTTGGTCCGAAACTCCGTTTGCTGTTAGTTCGGCGGGGTTTTTATCTCCGGGCATCCGTTCCTCCTTTTGTTTCTGTTCCGGTGTTCCTTCCGTTTAGGCACATTAAAAGAACATATCAGTAACTCTTTATCTTGTGCGTAGAATCTATTTAAACACAATATATTGGGTGCTGTCAAGAAACTATTTCATTTTTGTTAAGAATGAATTAATTCAGTTTCTAGAAAAAGAAGCTGTTCGGTATAAATTTTCAATAAGATCAGATGATTAACCTTGGATCGTGAAAGTTTCTTGATAACTCCTGCACTCTTAATTCTTCCGTCGCAAGCAATCATCCGAGTTATTTTCTAAGCACGGTGTACATGGTTTTCTCATCGGACCAGTTGATTTTGTCGGGGTCTTCGTAGGATTCACGGATGTTTTTCCTGAACTCCGCAAGGGATCTTTCAAACTCCTGGCTCTCATAGAGATAAAAA
>JAPOQQ010000100.1 GCA_026710625.1 Candidatus Dadabacteria bacterium
AGTTTCTATAAAAACGCGGTTGCAATTTCTATAAAAACGCGGATACGGAAATAACAATACAGCGAGTCTTGGATCATGTCACGTTCTTATGTCCGCTGGCAGCGGAACACTCTGGAAAAAGCCCTGAAAACGCGCCGCGTGCTGTTGCTCTGCGGAGCGCGGCAATGCGGCAAGACCACTCTTGCCAAGGAACTGGTTTCACAGGGTATTGCTTACCGTACTTTAGATGATCTGTCCGTACGGCAGATTGCTGAAACCGACCCGCGAGGCTTCGTGAGGCACTCGGGGAAAACCCTCATCATCGACGAAATTCAGCGTGCTCCCGATCTGCTTTCCGCAATCAAGATAAGTGTGGATGAAGATACAAGACCCGGACAATACCTGCTGACGGGTTCGGCTGATATACAGTCTTCCCCGGGGGTACGGGAATCTCTCGCCGGACGCATAAGAAAGGTACGGCTGCGTCCGCTTACGCATGGAGAGATTTTGGGGGCATCTCCGGATTTCCTTGACCGGGCTTTCAGACAGGATTTCGAGCATCCCGACCGCGCTTACGACCGTGATACCATGCTGGACATTTCTTTTGGAGGTGGTTTTCCGGAAGCCATTCTGCTCGGAGACGCGGAACGAAAACTATGGCATCGGGACTATGTGGACGCGCTTGTGGAGCGCGATCTCAGGGATCTCGGGCGTATCCAGCGACGCGACGCCATGAGCGAACTGATACACACCCTGGCAGCATGGTCGGGTAAGTTCATGGACATCTCATCCATAGGCTCCGGACTTTCCATCGCCCGCTCCACGGTCGAGACATATATAAACGCCTTGGAAGCCTTGTATGTGGTCGAACGCATAAGGGCGTGGAAACGCACCGATTACGCACGGACGGGGCAGCGCCCCAGGCTTTTTATGACTGATTCAGGACTTATGTCTTCGATTCTTGGCTGGGACAGGCAGCAGGTCCGCATGGATGCGGACCGCTCGGGCAAGCTGACCGAGACCTTCATGTTCAACGAAATAGCCGCCCAGGCGGAAGCCAATGCTGGAAAATACAGCCTCTTCCATTACCGTGACCGCGAAAAGCGCGAGATCGACTTCCTGATCGAAAGGGATGACTGGGCACTGCTCGGAATTGAGATCAAGGCAGGCTCGGCCATCGGAACGAACGATTTCAGGAACCTGAGCTGGTTTAAGAAAAATATCGCGCACGACAGAAAATTTACCGGGATCGTGCTCTATTCGGGAGAGCTCGCGGGTTCCATGGGTGATGGGCTGTGGGCAGTTCCTTTCGGAACAGTCTGGAACCGGTCGTAAGCCGACTGCTTCACCTTTATCCTTGCAAATTGTGCATATGACTGCTTGATTTGCAAGGATATTTTCTACGTAACATGAGCTGCCCGCAAGCTTCCGCCTGCTAACCTAGCATCTTCCGTTCCGCAGAACGAGAGGAGACTATTCGCTCCAGTCGTCCAAGCGCAAACCGGCGACGCGCTCGAATTCTCGGGTGTTATTCGTAACCAGAACATGCCCAAGCGATCTGGCATGCCCGGCAATCATCAGGTTATAATGTCCGATCGGCTTGCCTGATCCGGCTAATTCCGCCCTGATTTCACCGGAATGAACCGCCGCGGCGTAATCATAGGGCAACACCTCCAATCTGGCGACAAACCCCTCTATATCGTTCAGATTACGTCTGGGATTTGCGGATTTTTCCGCTCCATAAACTAATTCCATCAAAGTGACGGTTGATATGCATACTTGACCGTAATGAGCGGCAAACGCCTTTTTAATCTTCTCAGGCTTATTCTTTATAGTGTAGATAACTATGTTGGTATTCAGCATGTATCTGAGCATCAGAACTGCTCCCGCTCCTGCTCTCCGACCTGATCGCGCTCATTCATAAAATCATCCGTAACGCCCTCTCCCTCAAACCAGCTGTCCCAGGCTTCTCCAGCCGGAGTAATCAAGCGGGAACGTCCCAAGCGGACTATATCCACTTCCTTTACGGTATCCGGCAAAGAAACCGGCTTGGGAAGCCGCACAGCCTGGCTTTTATTGTTTTTGAAAACTTTTACCCTTTCCATCTCTACCTCCGGACAGGAATATACTTAACGTATATACATACTTTTTTAACGCAAGAAACCTATCAGGAATCAGAAACGCGAAAAACTGAAAGGACGGTTTCCCCCAGTCCGGACGAAGGCCTCTCAGGAACCGTGATATATGGAGAGAAAAGCGGTGTAGGTGAAACCGAACTGCATTAGCAGCAGGAAGGGAACCCAGATGAAAAAACCCATGTAGAGAACATACGCCACCTGGAACGCGAAGAAAACCGAGAGGACAACCTCGAGGAAGGTAGTAACCCCTTTTGAGGAAACGTACGCCGAGGTTCTCCACCGATCCCTTCTCCCCACAACGGCGTACTTGGGCGTTCTCGCAAAACCCGACGTCCTGCCCAGAACCGCCTCAAGCACGGCCTTGGCGTTGTTGACGCCTATGCCCGCCCCGACGCTCAGCGCAACGGGTATGTATTTGTAGAACTCCCGCGCCCGGGAGCCGTGGGCCTCGCGGACCGCGAGTATGTAGAACCTTATTATGGCCAGGGTACCGGCCGCCACCCCCAAGACGCTCGCTATGAAAAGATCATTAAGCCAGATCCGTTCCCAGAGAAAGTTCATGGGTATTATGAGAATTATCGTGGCAAGCAGAAACAGGTAGCTGAAATTGCCGAGAAGGTGGAAAACGCTCTCGACCTTGACCTTGAACGGAATTTGGGAGTCGCCAAGCACCGAGGGCAAAAGCTTCCCCGCCGTCTGGATTCCTCCTTTTACCCACCTGTGCTGCTGTATCTTAAAGGCGTTCATGTCAACGGGAAGCTCGGCGTCTGAGATGACGTCGGGCAGGTAGACCGCCCGCCACCCGCTTATCTGCGCCCTGTAGCTGAGATCAAGATCCTCCGTCAGGGTGTCGTGCTGCCACCCTCCGGAAAGCTCTATGCACTTCTTGCGGATCACCCCGGCGGTGCCGTTGAAGTTAAGAAAAAGTCCGTTTGAGTACCGGGCAGTCTGTTCAACTACGAAATGTCCGTCAAGAAGCACCGACTGGGCCTTGGTGAGAAGCGAGTAGTCTCGGTTAAGATGCCCCCATCGCGTCTGCACTATCCCGACCTCCGGATCTTCGAAGCACGGCACGGTCCTTCGGAGAAAATCTTTGGGAGGAACGAAATCCGCGTCGAAAACCGCTAGAAACTCCCCGCTTGCCTGCGCGCAACCCGCGGCGAGCGCCCCGGCCTTATACCCCTCGCGGTTCCCCCTCCGGATGTGCTTTATGTCGAACCCCGCGGCCCGGAGCTCCTCGGTGCAGCGCGCCGCTATGCGGCTCGTGTCGTCGGTTGAGTCGTCAAGCACCTGCACCTCGAGCAGGTCCCTCGGGTAGTCGATTGCGCAGACCGCACGGATAAGCCTTTCGGTAACGTACATCTCGTTATAGACGGGAAGCTGCACTGTAACGCGCGGAAGTGGCCCCTGTCCCTGCGCGGCCGCGGCGCGGCGCGCCTTTGTCCTCGAGTAAAGATGAACCAGGTAGTAGCGGTGAAGGCCGAATATGCAGAGAAAAACGGAGGAGATAACGTAAAGCAGGGTGCAGAAGTACTTTATAAGCTCGAACAACTTTCAAAACCTCATTATTGTAAAGACCCGGCGCCCCTACGGTTTGAACTTCGCTATCCTCTCGGCCGCCTGCTTTATTCTCTCCGTGTCAAACGTCACAGACACCCTGGCGTATCCCTCGCCGCAGTCCCCGAAACCGTTTCCGGGAGTAACCACCACTCCGGCTTCAGAAAGCATCCTCGCGCAGAACTCTGAAGAGCTTATCCCTTCGGGAACCTCGAACCACACGTAGAAGGTAGCATCGGGCTGCGTATAACTTATACCGGCTTCTTCGAGGCCGCGGCAGAATATCTCAAGGCGCTCCCTGTAGACTTCCTTTCTCTCCTCAAGCCCCACGGAACTGTTCTGAAGCGCCGTTATGCCCGCCTCCTGGACCGCCTGGAAAGCCCCCGAGTCTATGTTCGTCTTTATCTTCCCGAGGCCCGCTATGGCCCTTTCGTTCCCCGCGGCGAACGCCAGGCGCCACCCGGTCATGCTGAAGGTCTTGGAAAGGGAGTGAAACTCGATTCCCACGTCCATCGCCCCCGGTATCTCGAGGAAACTCAGGGGGTTTTTGCCGTAGAAAGCTATTTCCGTGTAGGCCGCGTCGTGGCAGACGAGTATATTGTTTTCCCGGGCGAAATCGATCACTTCACGGAAAAACTCCTCGTCAGCGAGAACCGTGGTCGGGTTGTTGGGATAGTTAAGGAACATCATGACGGCCCGCTTGGCCACCTCCGCGGGAATGGCGTCAAGATCCGGAAGAAAGCCGTTTTCCTTAAGAAGCGGCATCGGGTAGGGAACCCCTCCGGCAAACGTGGTCGAAACCGGGTACACCGGATATCCGGGATCCGGCACAAGCGCCACGTCCCCAGGGTCGACAAACGCCAAAGGCGCGTGGGCTATTCCTTCCTTGGAACCTATCAGGGTCACTACCTGCTTTGAGGGATCGAGGGTTACACCGAAGCGCTCTTCGTACCAATCTGCCGCCGCCGCCCGGAAAGACGGCATGCCCACGTAGGAGGGGTAGCGGTGGTGCTCCGGGTTCCCGGCCGCCTCGCGAAGCGACTCCACTATGTGCTCCGGCGTCGGTATGTCCGGGTCGCCCACCCCGAGGTCGATCACGTCGACCCCCTTATCGATCAGCTCGTTTTTTTTTCTGTCGATCTCGGCGAAAAGGTATGGAGGAAGCTGCTCGATTCTCTCTGCCCACTTGATTTTCATGTAAAGCCCTCCCGAGGGATAGATGAGTCCAATGAAGCGTTTAGGTTAACTTGAAGAAACCATCTGTTCAAGCTCGGAAACTGCCCGCTATCCATATAGCCCCGCAAGCGCGGGGTTTGAATGAATTCCGAGGTAGAAGCGGTAAATCTTCATATTTGAAAGGATCATCCCCTTTTCACGCAACCCGGCGGATATCCGCCTCGAAGCCATTACCCGCCGGCTTCAGGTTGCCAGCGGCGAATCTTCCGAATCTCTAACCAAGATTCAGCTTTCACCTTGTCAAGATCATAGTTCCTTTGCAGGTTAATCCAGAGTTCGGGCGTGGTGCCGAAGAACTGTCCAAGCCGCAAGGCAGTGTCAACCGTTATATCTCTCTTCCCGCGAATGATCTGGGAAATGCGATTTGGGGGCACGCCGATACGACGTGACAACTCCGTCGGCGTCACCTTGATTTCCCTGAGTTCGTCAATAAGAAACTCGCCGGGGTGAATAGGTTCTCTGGCCATTGCTGTTACCTCCTGCTTTTCGTTTTTATTTTGATCTAGTGATAATCCACGATTTCCACGTCACAGGCGCCTTCTTCCCATCTGAAACATATGCGCCATTGCTTGTTAATTCGTATACTGTATTGTCCCGTCCGGTCGCCATATAACGCCTCAAAGCGATTACTCCTCAATGCCCTCAGATCTTCAAGTGTCTCGGAAGCATTCAGTATTCTCAGCCGCTTCTCGGCTTGTCTGGAAAAACCCGAGAAATCCGAGACACGCTCCCCTTCGAACAAACGCTTTGTTTTCTTACATTTAAAGCCTTTTATCATTTACCTGCTTTAGCATATCTCATTGACTAGTTACGTCAACAGTCAATGAGATCCTGTCGTTAGTCATAACTATTTAACCTTTAACGGTGAATCAGTGCGGAAAAAAATGCCCGGGTCCAGCCGTTAACCGCCCCTTAACGGGAGCTTTACGCTGCTTTGACGAAGATCGGGAATAACCAGTGCTTGGGAGCCCGTTTAACAACGCCCGCAAAAAAGTTTAGACTTGTTTTAAGCACAAGGAGAAGAGGGTTGAAGATACTCTACGCCATACAGGGAACCGGGAACGGCCACATAAGCCGCTCAAGAGACGTGATAGCCGAGCTTCGCAAGTCGGCCGAGGTCGACATAATGGTAAGCGAGCGCCAGCACGAGATAGACCTCGGCTTCGAGGTCAAGTACAACCTTCGGGGACTCGGGTTTGTTTTCGGGAAAAACGGCGGAATCGACTACTACGCCTCGATAAAGAAGGCCCGCTTCGACAAGCTGCTCGGAGACGTAAACGACCTTCCAGTCGCCGATTACGACATGGTGGTAAGCGACTTCGAGCCCATATCCTCGTGGGCGTGCCGCCTCAAGAAAAGGCCCTGCGTGTCTCTCTCCCACCAGACCTCGTTTGTCTCCCCCAAGACCCCGAGGCCCGAGAAGCCGAACAAGATAATGGAATTCATAATAAAGTGGTACGCTCCCGTGTGCATACCGCTCGGGCTTCATTTCCGCGAATACGACAACTTCATAAAAACCCCCATCATAAGAAAGGAGCTGCGCCGCTACGAAGTGCGCCAAAACGGTCACTACACAGTCTACCTCCCGAGCTTTGACGAGCGCACCCTGATCAGGCATCTGAGCAAAATCGACGTGCCCTGGGAGCTTTTCTCAAAACACTACAAGGGAGAACCCTACGCCGAGGGAAACGTCACCGTGTACCCGGTAAGCTACGAGAAGTTCATAGAAAGCTTCACCGGAAGCGAAGGCATACTCACGAACGCCGGGTTCGAGACGCCGTCCGAGGCACTTTTCCTCGGCAAGAAACTCCTCGCGGTGCCGATGAAGGGGCAGTACGAGCAGGAGTGCAACGCGGTGGCACTTGAGCAGATGGGATTCGACGTGCTCCACAAGGTAGGCGGGGATTTCGACAGCACACTTGAGAGATGGGTATCCCTTCCCCGGGCGCAGCCCAAGCCCTACAGGGACGTCGTTCCCGACATATCAGAAACCATACTCGCCCTTGCCGAACGCTACGGGGGCGAAGAGGAGTTCAGACACCCGACCGGTTCCCCAATCGAAGACGCCGAGCAAAAAGGGCTTCTCGATCTTTTTCTCTGAGAAGAGAGCCTCAGCGGGGAAAAATCAGGAAAGGAAAAACCAGAAGACCGCGATTCCGAGAACCAGTCCCGCAAGGGTCTGGGCCAGGCTGTGGCACCCGAGCCTTACCCTGGACCAGGCGACCAGCAGGGCAAGAGGCAGAATAACGAAAACCAGTGTCTCGTGCGGATAGGCAAACACCATAGCCCCGAGCGCTCCCATTGCGGCGCAGTGACCGCTTATCTTCCAGTAAAGCGAAACCAGTATCCAGAAACCCGTAAGCGCCAGGCAAGAATAGCCGAGCGTTACCAGGGCGCCGGGCCCGCCGACGAAACCGTAGAGGACAAGGGAAAATACGGAGTAGATGAAAATAATGCTGAGGGGCCTTATCCGCTCCTCCCTCACGCTTATATGAAAATCCGTCACCTTGCCCCGGCCCATGAGATAGAATATGTAGGCCGTCGGGACGAGCACGAAAAGAAGCACGAAAAAAGAAGTCCAGAGAAACTTGGCGGAGTGATCAAGCGAGTAGGAGCAGAGAATCACCGCGTAGAAAACCACAAGCGCGGGGGAAAAAACCGTGGAGACAAAGTTCGCCGCACCCGTAACCCTGCCGCCCTCGGCGGGGCGCGGAAACGTGATCTTTTGAGCTATATTGTCGTTGTTAATCATCTTCCCTAAACCCTGTATAGAATAAAAACCGCATGGAGCGCAAAAAACAAGGGGTAAACCGAAGATTTTGCGTTTTTTAACCGCCCTTTTAAAAACCGTTAACGCGGCCTTAAAGTTGCAGGACGAAGAGGTTTCTAAAGGGAATTATGTATTTTAGTTGACGGATTAGATTCTGGCTGTAAAACAGGTATAATATAGTGATGATAAGGACTTACAAGTGCAGAGTGAAGTTATCCAAGTCGGGGCATGAGACGCTGTCTCAGATATTTGGGATGAGCGCCGAGTTGTACAACGCAGGACTGGAATCCCGCATTGACTGCTACAGAAAGACAGGTGAAAGCCGCAGTCTCTATGACCAGTACAAGGAACTTGTGCAGGTAAGAGCGGAGTTGCCGGAGTTTGAGGCTGTATCCAGTATCGTGTTCCGAGGCGTGCTATCGAGGCTTGACAAGGCGTACAAGCGGTTCTTCAAGCAC
>JAPOQQ010000101.1 GCA_026710625.1 Candidatus Dadabacteria bacterium
ATCTCCACAGGATATATACGGGAAAATGATGTCAATTTCTGACGAGCTTATGTGGAGATATTATCTTCTTTTAAGCACCTGCGATGAAAAAGAGATACGAAATTTAGAAACCGGGCATCCCATGGATGCGAAAAAAGCGCTTGCCAGAGAAATTGTTTCCTGGCTCCATGACTCCCAGAGCGCCCTTGAAGCCGAACGGGATTTCGAAACCAAGTTCTCAAAGAGATCTTTTCCGGAAGACGCGAAGGAAAAGGCATACGCTGCCGGCTCCCGCAAGGTAGTTGACCTTGTTCTGGAAGTGTCCGATTCCATCAGCACTAAAGGGGAGGCCAAGAGGCTCATATCCCAGGGAGGGCTTGTCATAGACGGAGATAAGTACACCGATCCGAATTCGGAGTTTCCCGACAAGGCCGCTTTCGAGGTTAAGATCGGAAAAAAAGAGTTCCTGAAAGTTTTGATCAAGTAATCAGGCCCGGTTTTTCTTCCCGGTTGTCATTTCCGTAACTGGGTTTGACTGCAAAATACAGCAAGTAGGCAGTTCCGAAAGGCACATAATTTCTTGTTCTGAAGCCAAGACATTGTGTCTTTTCTCCCGGATAACCTGACAGTATTCATTGAGCCTGGATTCCCAACTACAAGAAGATTGAGATGACGCTTTGAGGGGCAGAAGAACCGGATTCTGAAAACCCGATGATACAAAAAAGCATGGAAACACAAGATGAAGTCTGTCTTGAATGTCACTTCGTCCCCTAGTAGTTGGAAATTCAGGTTGAACAGGCGTTCCTCTGACTCGATATTTCCTGAAGCAGCCTTGACAGAAAGTTTTTGCCTAGAAAAAAATGTTGTTGCTGTATTCTTTTGTAAATCCGTGTCGCGGAGCGAGGTTGTCTAGTTGAATAAAGAAATACGCGACGTAAGAATATGCTTCGTTATTCCCACGTATAACGAAGCGTTAAACATAAATCCCCTGCTGAGCCGACTCACGGAACTCTACGGGGACCTGGACGTGGCATTTCTTATTGTTGACGACGAAAGTCCTGACGGCACGGCTCATCTGGTGCGGGAGTTCATGGAAAAGGTCGACGGTCGCGTCCGCCTGATCCAGGGCAAGCGGCGCGGACTTGGAGACGCATACGTGCGGGGAATGACCCACGCCATAGATACCCTCGGCGCTGACGTCATAGTACAGATGGATGCCGATTTCTCGCATGACCCCGCCGCCGCGGGCAGACTGCTTGACCGCATTGCGGGGGGAGCGGATGTAGCCATAGGAAGCCGTTATGTCGCGGGCGGATCGCTTGATGAACGATGGCACGCCGGGAGACGGCTGCTCTCCCGCTGGGGGAATCGTCTGGCTAGGTGGATCGGCGGTCTGAAAGGGATTTCGGACTGCACCGCGGGATTTAAGGCCATAAGAGCGGAGAAGTTAAGAGAAGCGAAAATCGAGAGCGTCCAGGCCCGGGGTTACGTGTTTCAGGTGGATCTCCTGCACCGACTGATTAACTGCGGGGCGCGGGTCGTTGAGGAACCGATTCATTTTCGCGAGCGCGAGCGCGGAGAAACCAAGCTCGGTATGCTGAACATGCTTGAATTTTTCTTCAGCGTGCTGCTGCTGCGCCTGAGAAGCCATCTTACCTTCGTCAAGTTTTCCCTTGTGGGCACTTGCGGAGTCTTCGTGAACCTCGGCTCCTTCTCCCTGCTCATTGAACTCGGGCTTAACAAGTTCCTTGCGTCGCCGACGGCCATATTGGCTTCCATCATTTCAAACTTCCTGATGAACAATCACTGGACTTTCGGTGACCGCGCCATGACCAGCCGCAGGTCCGTAAGGGGATTCAAATTCATGATCGTTTCTATGACAACGCTGTTGCTCAGCTACACGGTCTTTGTTGTCCTATCGATGCTTTTCCCGAAAGTCCTGCCCGTACTGCTTCAAGCGGGAGGAATTGCCCCCGGCGCTTTGCTTAACTACTACCTGAACTCCCGCTGGACTTTTCGCGAGGCATCCCGCGAGGAGTGACGGTTTTCTTTAATCACGGTCTCCTGTGATATCCTTCTTAGCGGGTTTTTTTCCGCTCTCCGGAAGCTTCTCCCTTCTTTATCTTCCCGTTCTCCCCCTTTGTGTTGCGCCGCCAGTTCCTTGACAGCGAAAGCTTTACAATCGCCGGCTGAACTTTAAAGCGCACCATCTCTCAAAGATGGTCTGAACCGCGATTTGGAAACGTTCACTTCCTTTTTTCCCTCTCTACACCTGATGCTTCGCCCACAGCGTGAGACCGCCCTGCGCAAAAGCCCCGGGTGGAACTGAGAATAGACGGTGACATTATATTTAGTTATACTGACCGTTTGTATCTAGACCGACGGGATGGTACTAACCCGCAGTTCTCACCACGGGAGATTTTGCATGGGCAATTTGCAATAAGGAGAAAATTGGTTCCATGAAAAACTCAGCACATAATGAAATAACCCTTTACAACGGGAGTTTAGTTCTACCCCGACCCCCCCCGATACCTTTCATAAGCTAGATATTTAGAATCTGGCGGAAAGCAAAAAAACAAGTTTATATAGAATTCACGGGACACTCGATCGAGAGTTGCCTACCCCCCCTGCGCCTCCGAGCGCCTATTAGGGACTTGCGCCTCGATCGAGCGCCGTGATGAATGATGTCCAGTAGGAAGTTCGTGCCTTTGAGCACCTCCGTATCGGAGCAGACACACCCATCACGGCAGACCCGATTAAAA
>JAPOQQ010000102.1 GCA_026710625.1 Candidatus Dadabacteria bacterium
CATGCTCCCCGGAGGAAAACATGTGCTCATGACAGATACTGTAGGCTTTATAAGCAAGCTTCCCAAGGAACTCATAAACGCGTTCAGGGCTACGCTTGAAGAGATAGGAGAAGCTGACCTGTTGCTTCACATCGCAGACGCTAGCGATCCCGAGGTCAGGGAAAAAATAGATTCTGTAATGAAGATAGTGGAATCTATGGAATTCGAATATATACCAAGCATTCTTGTATTTAACAAGCTTGATCAGGCTGATGCAGAAACAGAAGCAGCACTTAGAGGAGCATTTCCTCAAGTCCCGCTCGTATCGGCAAAAAAAGGAAAGAACTTCAGGGAGTTACTTCTACATATAGAGAAAGTTGTTGAAAAAATCGAAGCTGATGCGAAAGCTGGGGTTTTTAACCCGGAAGAAAAGCCCGAAGACACTGTCTCGCTTCCGTTATTACACAGTTCCTTTTAGCTTTCTTAAAACCTGCACATAAAAAAAGGGGTGCCCGTTTCCACGAACATCCCCTTTTTTTTAACTGCTTTTTACTTCCAGATCCCTACCAAGGCTTAGACGCGTCGTCCTGTCCCTTTAGGTTCTTGATCCACTTTGAATCGTCATAATCCGAAGTGCCGAAAGTAAGCGCCAGAGTGGCGATTATAACGCCGACCTCAGCGTTGCCGGTCTGTTCGGCTCTTTTCTTGATCTTGTTGTGAATCGGATCTGGAATATTTAGTGTTATCTCTGCCATTATCAAAACCTCCTGGTTGATCTTTGATAAGAACTAGTCGGCATCCCCAATGCCTTTTTCCTTTCTGTACTCCTGGATTCTCTCCCTCTTTACCGTTGGTTTAAGGGTAAAGCCTGAGGGATCAGCGGATGCTCCCGCGGCCGAAGCCTGAACTACATCGGGACTCAGCGAATTAAACTTCTTGTCTCCCGCAACCTCTCCGAGCTGAGACTCTTCAAGCTCCCAGTCGGTAAGCCATTCGTCTCCGAGACCGAAACGCTTGGTAAGTCTGTTGATCTCCTCAAGCCTTCCCGGAAGAGGTCCTGCCGGCTGAAGCATGTTCAGCTCCTCAAGAAGACTTATTACCTCGGGATCTCTCGGAAAAGCGTTTCCGACACGTTTCTCAAAGAACATGGTCTCGAACGGAGGACGGCATCTTGCTCCGCCACCCTGCATATCCTCTGCGGGATAGCCTATGGTCATAAGCCAGCTGAACACGTAAGTGTCGGGAAGAGCGAATTTCGCTTTCGTGTTTCTTCTCGCTCCGCCGCTAGCACCGTTAAGGCAGGTCCCGAGACCCAGCGCCGTCGCGGTAAGTATAGCGTTCTCTATTGCGTTTCCAAGATCGATCGCGGCGAGTCGGTGCAATATCGCGTCAGGAAGCAGTCCGGGAAGCGGGAACAGGTTTGACACCCTGTCATATTCCCAGCCATGGGCCTTGTCAAGGGCTCCGGTCCTCATAAGATCGTGAATTGACTGACCCTGCGTATCGTAGTTGGCCATGTCATAACACCAGAACACAAGCACGGGGGCCATCTGTGTGGTGATCTGGCTCCAGTCGGATATGAACTCCCATACATCGGGATCTTCATCCCTGTATACAACTATTGCTCTTTGTCCATTGAAGTTACCTGCCGAAGGAGCAAGCCTGGCGGCTTCCAGTATGGCCTGAACCTTCCATTTCTCAACGAGCTGATTCGGTTCATACCATCTAATGGACCTTCTTGTTCCTATTGCACTGAAGGTGTCCATGACACTAACTTCGCTGGCACTTGGTACGTTACTCATATTAACCTCCTATCTGGGTATTTTTTGTTCAGATTAAAGCTAAACTGCACAATATCTCCGAACATCATACCATTAAATCATGGAAATTTCATCATCAAAAATCAAAATTCCTTAAATTTTACAATGTGGATAATTTGGTATAAATTTATCGCCGAACTTAAAGCGTAAGCAGGAGGAGTTATTAATGAGAGACGTATACATCATAGGAGTGGGAAACACCGCCTGCGGAAGATTTCCCGATAAAGCGGCTCACATTCTCGCAAGAGAAGCCGCATGGGCCGCGGTACAGGACTCGGGAATTCATGCGCGAAAAATAGAAATCGCATTCTGCGGCCATGTCTACCAGGGCATGGGCGTTGGGCAGAGGGCGCTTAAGGATATAGGGCTCGTCGGGCAGCCGACCATAAACGTGGAGGGTGCCTGCGGAAGCGGAACGCTTTCCCTGTGGGAAGCCTGGAGAACCATAGCCTACGGTCAGTACGACATAGCGCTCGCTCTGGGTGTTGAGAATCTGAGCAGGATTCTCTCCGGAGGTCCCCTACCCCTCGAGGAAGATGACCTTGAGGTATCCATCGGCATGGGAATGCCCGGACTCTATGCGATAAGAGCTTCAAAGTATATGAGCGAATACGGGGTAACGCTGGAGCAGCTGGCGGAAGTTGTTGTAAAAAGCCGCTACCATGCTTCTCTCAATCCCCTTGCCCAGTACAGAAAGCCTACAACCGTAGAAGAAGTGCTGAACGCGCCGGTTATCGCCGACCCGCTTACGCGCAATATGTGCTGTCCCGTTGGAGACGCCGCGGCGGCCGCGGTACTGTGCTCCGAGGAACATGTCGGAGAGCTCGCTAAAAAGACGCCGATAAAAATCCTAGGCTGCGTTGCCCAGTCGGGCAAATACAGCAGCCCAACAGGCCTTACCTGCGATCCTTCCGAGAACGTCTGGAGAACTTCCCAGATGGCTTACGAAATGGCGGGACTGGGACCCGAGGATATGGACGTGGCTGAAATTCATGATGCTTTCTCAATAGCGGAAATGATGGTTGTTGAATCTCTCGGCTTTTGCGAGAAGGGAGAGGGAGCGACTCTCATAGACGAAAAAAGCACGTGGGTTGGGGGCGATAAAGTCGCAGTTAATCCGAGCGGAGGCCTGCTTTCACGGGGACATCCGGTTGGAGCTACCGGACTTCTTCAGACTGCCGAGATCGTAAGGCAGCTAAGAGAGGAAGTCGAGCCAGAACGCCAGGTAAAAGATGCTAAAGTGGGCATCATCGAAACCATGGGAGGCGCTCAGCCCGCCATGGACGGAATTACCTGCGTCGTGAGTATCCTCGGGAAATAGCACAGACACGCTTTAATCGGCGTTCTTTAAAATCTCCCGGTTTTTTCTGTGCAGCCAAGTTATACGTGCGGTGTTTTAACCGCACTTAGGCCTCATTGCACAATCTTTTTTTGTACCCCTCCCCCAACGGTTTTCAATCTCGAGCAATTCCTTGATTCCTCGCAAAGAGGAATTATTTTGTGTCTGAGATGATTTCACCTGAAAAACTCACTTTGAAAGCGCAAGAAGCTATCGTGGAGGCCCGGAACGCGGCTAGCGACAACGAAAACCAGGTAATTGACCTGCCGCATCTGTTCGTAGCCCTAGTGGGTCAGCCCGGAATGCCGAGCAAGATTCTGGAGCGACTGGAGTCCGACCCCCGGGGGCTTGTGCAGTCGGCAACTGAGCAGATATCAAAGCTTCCCAAGGTAAAGGAGGCATCCGACCAGATATACATGAGCAGAGAACTCGATTCTGCTATCCGGTCGGCCGACAAGGAAGCGCAACGTCTTGGAGACGCATACGTAAGCACGGAACACCTTTTGATTGGAGTGGTCTCTCACGCCGCCGGGGCTCTGAAAAGCGGATTTTCAGGATCGGGCGTAACCAAAGAAGGGATTTTAAGAGTACTAAAAGAACTGAGAGGTAAACAGACAGTGAACACGCAGAACCCTGAAGACACAATGGAACCCCTACGCCAGTACGGAAAGGACTTCACCGAACTTGCCCGAAGCGGGAAGATAGACCCTGTTATAGGGAGAGACGATGAGATAAGGAACGTGATCCGGGTACTCCTTCGAAGAACGAAGAACAACCCTGTCCTCATCGGAGAACCTGGAGTGGGGAAAACAGCCATAGTCGAAGGGCTCGCCCAGCGCATAGTTGACTCTGACGTTCCCGAGGGACTTAAAGACAAAAAGCTGATTTCCCTCGATCTGGGGTCCCTGCTTGCGGGAGCAAAGTACAGGGGACAGTTCGAAGAGAGACTCAAGGCCGTACTAAAGGAAGTCACAGAATCCCAGGGAGAGATAATTCTTTTCATAGACGAGATACACACCGTAGTTGGGGTCGGGGCGGCCGATGGAGCTATGGACGCGTCAAACATGCTCAAGCCGGCCCTTGCGCGGGGAGAACTTCACTGCATAGGTGCGACCACTCTTGATGAATACAGAAATCACGTAGAAAAGGACGTCGCCCTTGAACGCAGGTTTCAGCAGGTCTACGTTGATGAACCTTCCGTTGAGGAAACCGTGTCGATTCTAAGAGGTCTTAAGGAAAAATATGAGGTTCACCACGGCGTGAAAATTAAGGATGAAGCTCTCGTTGCCGCCTCCCAGCTTTCAAACAGGTATATCTCCGGGAGGTTTCTGCCCGATAAGGCCGTTGATCTCATGGATGAGGCCTCGGCACGGCTCAAGATGGAGATCGACTCCGTGCCGACGGAGATAGATGAAATAAAAAGAAAGATAATGCGCCTTGAGATAGAAAGAGAGGGATTTAAAAAAGAGCAGGATCCTGAACTTCTGGGAAAACTTGAGGAAATTGAAAAAGACCTCTCGGAGCTAAAAGAGGAAGCGGAGATACTTGAAGCGCACTGGCAGAAGGAAAAAGACTGCATATCAAGGATAAGAAAGACTAAAGAGGAAATAGAAAACGGAAGAATGGATGCGGAGAGAGCACAGAGGGAAGGAGATCTCTCCCGCGCATCTGAGTTTCTTTACGGCAGAATCCCGGAGCTTGAAAAGAATATGGAGAGCCTCGGCGCGGAGCTTTCTGAAATACAGAGTCAAAGGAAGATGCTTTGCGAGGAAGTAAGCGCCGAGGATATAGCCGCGGTTGTATCGAAGTGGACGGGAATACCGGTATCAAGCCTGGTTGAGGAAGAGGTCGAGAAACTCGTTCACATGGAAGAAAAGCTCTCGAAACGGGTAGTGGGGCAGCCAGAGCCGATAAGACTGGTCTCGAATGCGCTTCGGAGGTCAAGGGCCGGGCTCTCCGATCCGAAAAGGCCGATAAGCTCGTTTATATTCCTCGGACCTACCGGAGTCGGGAAGACTGAACTAGCCAGATCGCTTGCCGAGTTTATGTTTGACGACGAAGACGCGATCGTACGGGTTGACATGAGTGAGTATATGGAGAAGCATTCGGTATCGAGACTGATTGGGGCCCCTCCCGGGTATGTCGGATACGAGGAAGGAGGACAGCTCTCGGAAACCGTCAGGAGACGACCCTATTCCGTAGTACTTTTTGACGAGATAGAAAAAGCGCACTCCGACGTGTTTAACCTGCTTCTTCAGATTCTTGACGATGGAAGGCTCACCGATGGACAGGGGAGAACTGTAGACTTCCGGAACACGGTGATAATAATGACCTCAAACCTAGGAAGCCAGTACATACAGGAATCGTCGGGGGACGGCGAGGAAATGGAAAACAAAACAAGTGAAATGCTAAGGAATTATTTTCGTCCCGAGTTTCTAAACAGAATTGACGAAGTTGTCATATTCAGCAGTCTGAAAAGAACGGACCTCATGAAAATAGCCGAGATACAGATCGGATATCTAAGAGAGAGGCTCGCGGAGAAAAATCTTGCTATAAAACTCTCCGAGAAAGCCGTTACAGGGCTGGTTGATATTGGCTATGACCCTGCTTTCGGGGCAAGACCGCTTAAACGCGCCGTACAGAAATACGTACAGGATCCCCTTGCAAACGAGATACTGAAAGGAAATTTCAAGGGCTCGGACAAAGTAAAAGTAGATCTGGACAAAGAAGGGAACTTCACTTTCGGAAAAGAATAACTAGCTACTAAAGTTCAAACTTGGTAGTCAGAAACAGTGTTCGTCCCAGTATGGAGTCCAGATACAACACCTGGTCTTCATCCTGATCAGGGCGGGATTGACCTTCATTGCCGATGTTCAGTATGCCTCCCGTAAGTTCAAGCGAGTTAAAACCAAACGGATTCCCCCAGGTAAACACGACATCATGTCCAACCCAGGGCCGGTAGCGTTTACTCCTGTCGTCGTTCCAGTAACCTGAAACCGCTTGGAGATTCCATTGCACGGTCATATCGGCCCGACCTGCGCTGAGCAAGAAGTGCAGACGGTCGCGGGGGATGTCTCCGGGTTGCGCTTGTCCGGCTATTCGTCTTTCGTAATTTGTTACCCGCAGCCAGTTAGCGTTGAGCATGAAATCCGCCCAGGCAATCTCCCAGTCGGCTTTAATTCCGATGTCAACTCCGTCAATGTCCGATTCTCCGCTGTTGGTAAAGAGGTTTTCAATTCCGCTTAATCGGCCCTCATTGCGTATCACGTTGACCTCTGGGTAGTCGCTAAGTCTTCCTCTTCTTTCCAGGCTTACGATAAACTGCGGATCCAAAATGCTTGGTATATCGGAAGTCCGCAGGCGAAACCAGTCGGCACTTGCATAAAATGGACCTCCGCCCACCGAAACTCCAGTTCCGAAGCTCTCGGTTTTGTCCGGTTCCAAGTTCGGGTTGGCATTCTGACTGAGTTCCACCCGCTCCATGGGGCAATCTGCAGTTACCGTGTCCGCATCGCATACAAAAGGATAAGTAGTGGATTTTCTTTCGTACAGTTCAGACAGTCCCGGAATTCGTGATCCCCGGCTCCAGGAGGCACGAAGAGCCAGATTCGGTGTTACCCGGTACAGACCTGCTACACGATGCAGAAATATTGCCGACAAATGCTCCCAGTTCTCATACCGTCCTGACAGAGACAGATCCAACGCATTGCCAAGCGGTACCCGTATGTCACCGAAAAAGGCCAAAATCCGACGATTGACCGTTACGGAATTCGGAGTTTCTCCAAACACATCGTCAAGATCAACCAAATGGTCGTAGCCGTCAAAATATTCATAGGTATTGCTTTGTTTGTTATATGAGAGCTGATAGCCTGCCAGCCAACTGAGTTTGTTGCCCAAGACCTCAAACAGCGGGCCGTCCAGTACAACTATTGACTCAATGTGATGAAACTCTTTCTTCACATGCCTCTGCAAACCGCTTTCACTGATTGCTGTCTTATGCTTTGCAGCTTTTGAAAGAGGATCTCGGATATCGTAATTTCCATTTTCAATGGCGGCTTTAATTGTCGGCATGTGAACGTAAGTGCCGCCTGTATCGGTATACTCGTAGCGATTGTAGTGAATATCCGCGTGGTAATCTATGTCGCCTTTGATTTCACCCTCCAAACCCACCGAGATATCGTAATCCCTTACATCCGTGTTCCATTGGAGGTTCCCATGCCCCAAGAAGCTATGCTCAACGCTGACTTCCCGTGGAAAATTCCTCTCGTCAAGACCTTCAATATTGTTGATCATGTTCTGCTTCAGCATCTCGGTCGGCACAAATGAGAAACCACTTGATTCCGGTGCTTGGAGCAGTCTCGTTCTTGATCTTGCGGCTCGGGCTTTAATGTGAACGGTGGTCGCATCCCCGACCGGATACTGGAAATCCATAAATGCGTTATCGTTTTCCCTGCGCCGCAAATGCCATGAGATGTCAGCATGGGCGAAACCGCAGGCACTCCCGGGCATATTATCTCTGGAGGAAGTCGTTAGTATTCCCGTGTATGTGCTTTCATCACAGTCGCCAAGCGGTGCCGTTACTTCCTTGCCGTCAGCTGTTGTAAGAAACAGGGTGTTACCGCCTACAGACACTCCCTGGGCATCCTCTAAGGAACCACCGGGACTATATATCGCACGGCTGTAGTCACGATCCGCATCACGAACTTCATCGCGTCTGAACATCTCCGCACCAAAGATTATATGGCCTTCTCCCAAACTGCTGCCCCAAATAGTGCTTAGGTATTCCGAATCTCCCCCCTCAGCGCGCGGACGTGCGATGCCCGAGCGAACTTCAAGACCTTCGTAATCGTTTCTGAAAACTATATTTATTAAAGCAGTGGTAGCTTTTCCGATATAAGGGGCGCTTGCGCTGTCCTTGAAAATTTCAATGCGTTCAATCGCCGAAACAGGGACTAGATCAAGATCAATGTCAAAACTTGTGGCGTGCTTTCCGTTTACCAAGACTGTATAACGACCGGGTCCGATGAAAGGTCTATTTGAACCGAAATCATTAAAATTTGATCTTTGCGACAAAAGATCGCTTAATTTGGTTATACCGGAGAGTTCAATGTCACGCCGGGTGATCACCACCATGGGGTGCAACCTCTTTGACATGACTTCTGAATGCGGCCGGCCACCTACAAGGACTTCATCCTCTCCCTCTTCCTCCCCTGCCATTGCATGCTCAGCTGTCAGGGCAAGAAGTATCAGGATCAAGGCCGGAACCGCAATCAGACTGCCCAATTTACGAAGCTTGCAAATCACACCTTTAACTCTTTCCTTGTTGATTATATTCCCACGAAGCACAGAACAAACGCCCTGTCTTCTCTCCTGCATTTAGTTGAAGAGTTGGCACAAAAGGTACTAGAAAAGATCTTAACAAGTGTCTTCACGGCTTTCCAGTGACAGAAAAATTATGCTCCAGGTCCTGGTTATTTACCTTCAGCCAAAAGAGCGGCAATTTCTCCCGGAACTTTTTCTACGGTAACGTTTGTTCTCTCGCCGGAGTTTCTGTTCTTTATCTCCACATTGCCTTCTTTCAGGCTTCTTTGCCCGATGACAACCTGAATCGGGATTCCTAGCAGATCCGCGTCTTTGAATTTCACGCCGGGGGTCTCCGCTCTGTCATCAATAAGAACATCCACTCCGTCGCGGAGAAGCGCTGAGTATATTTTTTCCGCCGCATCCTTTACGTCCCGCTGCTTTATGTTTATCGGAAGCACGGAAACTTCAAACGGAGCTATTGGTAGGGGAAACTTTATTCCGTACTCATCGTTATTCTGTTCTATCGCCGCCGCTACCGTTCTTCCTATCCCTATCCCGTAACAACCCATAACAAGTGGTTTTTCCACTCCGTTTTCATCTACGTAGTTAGCTCCCATGGCTTCACTGTACTTGGTCCCCAGCTTGAAAACGTGCCCGACTTCAATGCCCTTTGACGCTTTCAGGATGCCGTTTTCAGAAACCGGACACGGGTCCCCTTCCCTCGCCACCCTTATATCCACATAGGAATCGGCTTCAAAATCCCGTCCGGGATTAACTCCTGTTACATGATAGTCGCCTTTGTTGGCTCCCGTTACGGCGTTTTTCATGTTGCGAATGGATTTGTCCGCAACCACTCTCACCTTCTTTCTCTTAAGTCCTACAGGTCCGCTGAATCCAAGTGGTCCCCCGGAGACCTCGAGAATTGTCTGCGGGTCGGCAAGTTCCGCTATATCGCATCCGAGAAAATTTCTAAGCTTGGTTAGGCTGAGCTCCGTGTCTCCCCTTACAAGCGCAACGACCGGTTCCGTTTCGGTACGTACTATAAGGGTCTTTATCAGTTTTTCCGGCCCGACCTTTAAAAGCCGCGCCACATCCTCAACCGTCTTAAGGCCCGGGGTGTGGACCTCGGAGACCTGCTCAAGCCCGGAGGTTGTTCTTAACCCTTCCCTTTCGTCTTCTGAAATGCCGATTTTTGCAAGCTCAAGGTTGGCTGCGTAATCAGCTTCCGTGGAGCTCATTATTACGTCTTCCCCGGTGTCGGCGGTCACCATGAATTCATGTGAGAAACTTCCACCGATGTTTCCTGAATCGGCAGAAACCACACTGAACTCAAGCCCGCATCTTTCAAATATACGTACATAAGCGTCGTACATCGCCTGGTAGGAACGATCCGCTCCCTCATCCGAAACGTCGAAGCTATAGGCATCTTTCATTATGAACTCACGTGCCCTCATAACTCCGAAACGGGGACGGATTTCATCCCTGAATTTCGTTTGTATCTGGTAAAAATTAACGGGAAGCTGCTTGTAGGAACGAATTTCTTTCCGGACTATGTCCGTTATTATTTCCTCGTGTGTGGGTCCCAGACAGAAATCCCGTTCGGCGCGGTCCTTGAAGCGAAGCAGTTCCTTTCCATAGTAATCCCATCTGGCACTCTCGATCCAAGGTTCGGCCGGAAGCACCGCAGGCATGAGAAGTTCTATGGCTCCGGCCCTGTTCATTTCTTCCCGCACTATGTTCTCGACTTTTCTTATGGACCTGAGTCCCAAAGGAAGGTAGTTGTAGATCCCGGCCGCGAGTTTTCTTATCATGCCTGCTCTTACCATAAGCTTGTGACTTATGATCTCGGCATCTGAAGGATCTTCTTTGACCGTAGGTATGAAATAGGAAGAAAACCTCATCCGTTTTTCTCCTTTAAAGTGATTTGAATTCAGATGGAAAGCAATTTCGCGGGGGTTTCAGTTCAGTTGACGTAGTTTCTCTCTATTTCCTTGACAAGTTCCCCGACCAAATCGGCTTCTCTGAAAGATTTTATCAGTTTTCCGTCCCGATAAAGCATTCCCTTTCCCCTTCCCCCCGCTATTCCTATATCGGCTTCCGCTGCCTCACCCGGTCCGTTAACAACGCAACCCAGTATGGCGACCTTAACCGGTCTTGGAAGGTTAAAACCGGAAACACCCTGTTCAACTTCCGAAACCAGCTTCTCAAGATCTATTTCAAGCCGCCCGCACCCAGGACACGAGATAAGTTCAATTCCGTTGTTCCTGATTCCAAGAGACCTCAGTATGTTCATTCCGACAACTATCTCCTCCACCGGATCGCCTGTTAAAGACACCCTTATCGTGTCACCTATTCCTTCAGCCAGGAGCGCTCCGATTCCTATGGCGGATTTCACCGTTCCCATTCCCGGGGTTCCCGCCTCGGTAACTCCGAGATGGAGTGGGTATTCGGTCTTGTCCGCGAGCATTCTGTATGCGGTGATCATCTTCCTAACGTCGGTGGACTTGACCGAAATCTTTATGTCGAGAAAATCAAGGTCCTCGAGTATGTGCACATGCCTCATTGCGCTTTCAACCAGGGCCTCGGCGGTTGGATGCTTGTGCTTTTTGAGTATGTCTTTTTCAAGAGAGCCTGAATTCACGCCTATTCTTATGGGAATTCTTCTGTCCTTGCAGGCGTCAACCACGGCCTTTATTCTGTACTTGGCGCCGATGTTCCCGGGATTTATTCTCATCCCGTCGACTCCCTGTCTTATTGATTCAAGGGCCAGCCTGTAATCAAAGTGTATGTCCGAGACAAGGGGAATTCTTATCTCTTTTCTTATCGCTCCCAGGGCCTCTGCAGCATCCATGTCCGGAACGGCGACCCTGACGATGTCACAACCTGCCTTCTCAAGTCTTTTTATCTGGGAAACCGTTGACGCAACGTCTCTCGTATCGGTAATGGTCATTGACTGAACCGACACGGGAGCTCCCCCGCCTATTTTTACGTCACCGATTGATATCTGCCGGGATTGCCTCATAACTTGCGGAAAATGCTATTGAATAGTTATTATAGTGTCAAGAAAGCGTAAGGCTGAATGCGTGTTTCAAAGACTTTTTTAACTCGGCTAATACCCCTAAGGTCTTTATTTCTTTTGAATAGTTCGGCAAAGTATAAGAAACAACCTAAAATGGCATAAGAAAAAGCTGACTCAATAAGTTTCTTATAGTTATTAATAAAGAGAAAATCAGGAGGCAAAATTATGGGGATGAAGAAGATAATCCAAATAGACAGGGGTGATTCCTCTAAGGATAAAAGCTCCGTGTCTTTTACCAAGTTTGAAAAGAAGGAAAAACCCGAAGACAGTCCCGAAATAA
>JAPOQQ010000103.1 GCA_026710625.1 Candidatus Dadabacteria bacterium
CCGAATTCGCCTATGTTAAAATCGGCTCTTTCGTAGTCCTTCAGATATCTCTTCTTTACCTGATCATCTTCGTAACGTACTACCTTTACAGAAAAAAGCCCGAGTACCCGAAGCCACCGGGATGATCCCGGCACACTAGCGGCACACATAAGACCCGAAGCAGGATTTCTTCTTCCCGTTTTTCTCAATGACCAGAAAACCCAGAGATTTGTCTCTTTGTGCGAACATCCGCGCGCCACGCGGACCAAGAACCGAAACGGCGGTTGAGAAGACATCGGCCTCCGTAGCGCTTCGCGAAACGGCAACAACTGAAGTCACGTCCTCGGCAGGCCAGCCTGTTCTGGGGTCGATTATATGGGAGTACCTCTTCCCCCCGTGCTCAAAGTAACGCTCATAATCCCCTGAAGTCGCAACGCCCTTGTTCACAAGGTCGATCTTCGAGATGATTTCATTGCCGCTACCGGGTTTTCTCACCCCCACATCCCAGGACTTTTTGCCTGCGGGAGGATTCATCGCGTATATATTCCCCCCGAAATTCACAAGCCCCCTCGTGATCCCGTTTTGCCTGGCAATCTTTACCATCTCGTCAACCGCGTAACCCTTTCCTATAGCGCCGAAATCGAGCCGGACGCAATCTCCCTCAAGGAAAACCTGAGATTTGGCTTCGTCTATCTTTATTTTTCGAAAACCCGTACACTCAAGCGCATCGCGGACTCGCGATTCCTCAGGAAGCCGTCCCGAAGTGGTCTCCACCCGCCAGAGTTCAAAAAGACTGCCGATAGTTATGTCAAAAGCTCCCTCGGTAAGCTCTGAGTACCGAACCGAGGTCCGCACGAGACGGAGAAACTCCCCAGGAACGGAAACGGGGCGGACCCCCGAGTTCCTGTTCACCTCTGCAAGAACGCTGTCATCCCTGTAGTTGCTGAAAAGCTGGTCTATTTCCTTGGTTCTCTCCACGCAGGCATCAACAACCCGGTGGAAAAGACCTTCGCTCGGGGAATAAAACTTGAGCTCCACGGTTGATCCCATTGAATGAAAGGATCTCTCGTAGAGATTTTCCGTGCCGTGGGAGCAGGAACATAAAAACAGAACTAAGAGCGCAAGCAGGCGCATGTCTTCACAATTACGTAAACCGTGTTTCTGCGAGAGGAGGGATTCGAACCCTCACACCCTAAGGTACTAGATCCTAAATCTAGCGCGTCTGCCTGTTCCGCCACTCTCGCCCTTTAAAGTCAAAACCGGCAAGCGCCCGGAATAACGTTTCCGGACAGTGCCGTAAGACGCAAAATGAAGTGGGCTGCGAGGGATTCGAACCCACGACCGACTGATTAAGAGTCAGCTGCTCTACCAGACTGAGCTAGCAGCCCGCAAACAGAATAACAGAAAAGAAAATAAATAAAACCCGCAACGCCGGTCAGTCGAGGCCACTGAGAAACTCCCGTCTTTTTGAACTCTCCACTAAAATTGTATACTTTTGAGACCGTGGAAAATCTAATAAATCACTTCAGGGAATATCATGACGCCTACCACACGCAGATAGAAAACTTGGCGCTGTCTGTTCTGATAGTGGTAATTCTGCTTTTCCTGAGAAGAATTCTCATATCCCTCATAGCCAAGAATGTAAAAGATCCCAAGACCGTTTATCACTCTAAACGTATCATCGGGTACGGCCACGCTTTTCTTCTCCTAATACTGCTCGGCAGCGTGTGGATAAAGGGTTTCGGTTCCATAGGAACCTACTTGGGTATAGCGAGTGCCGGTATCGCGATAGCTCTTCATGAAACCATAGCCAACATCGCTGGATGGTTCTTCATACTGTGGAGAAAACCCTTCGTAATAGGGGACCGGATACAGATAGGAGAAGCCAAGGGAGACGTAATAGACTTAAGGCTGTTTCAGTTCAGCATAGTCGAGATCGGAAACTGGGTTGAAGCGGAACAGAGCACGGGCAGGATTATACATATTCCCAACAGTCAGGTGATGAAGGAAAGAACCGCGAATTACCACGGCGGATTCAATTACATATGGAATGAAATACAGATTCTCGTAACGTTTGAGAGCAACTGGAGAAAAACCCGCGAGATTCTCGAGAAGATAGCAAAAGAAAAAATCGAATCCTCGGCAAGGCAGGCTGAAGCACAACTGCGCCAAGCCGCTGAGAAATACATGATACATTTCTCGAAGCTCACCCCGGCGGTTTACATGTCTGCAAGAGACAGCGGAGTACTGTTCTCAATCAGGTATATGATAAACCCGAGACAGAAAAGGGGCTCGGAGCAAAGTCTGTGGGAAGTGATACTGGACGAGTTTGAAAAGCATCCCGATATCGAGCTCGCTTACCCGACGACGCGTTTCTACACGTATACGCAGGAGAGCTCGGACGGAAAAAATCCAGCTTCCTGAACCAGAGCAAACCTACTACTGTTTATCCCCCGAGGAACTCTCCTCGGGTTTCAGGACGGCGACGGCAGCCGCCTCGGGATTTATGTATTTCCTGGCTACCCTCACCACGTCATCCGCCGTGACAGCAAGGATTTTCTCCGGGAATTTTCTGTATTCGTAAGTTCCTATGCCGTAAAGCTCGTCAAACCCGACCGTGGACGCCTGGGCCGAATTCCTCTGGAGGCCTATCTCAAAGCTTCCAACTATGTAGTTTTTCGCCCTCTCAAGCTCCTGCCCCCCTACTCCATTTAAAACAAGCTGAAGCTGCTCCTTTATAGCCCCAAGAGCCTCTTTTTCCTTCTGCGGGGCGGTTCCTATATAGACGCCGAAATAGCCCCCTTCCATCCCCGGAACGTAAAAAGAGGTGACCGCGTAGGCAAGGCTTTTTTTGTCCCGAAGTTCAATGAAAAGCCTTCCTCCCTGACCGGAAAGAACAGTATTGAGAACTTCAAACGCATAGCGGTCCGGGCTTTTAAAACCCGGGGCGTGATAGCCCGCGATGATGTGGGTCTGGGCCTTTTCCTTCTCAAATTCGACGTTTTCCCTCGCGGCAGAAAGCGCAGATTCGCGAGGCGGGCGGATCTTCTCGAAACCATCTTTTTTCATATCGCCGAACAGCTTTTCAAGAGCGCTAAGGGTCTTCTCCGCATCAACATCACCCGCAACGGAGATAACCATGTTCTCGGGCCTTATGACTTTTCGGTAGAATTTTCGGACATCGGCCGAGGTAAACCCGCTTACGTTTTCCTCGGTCCCAAGAACGTTGAACCTGTAGGGGTGCTTAAGAAAAAGGGTCCCGAGAAAATTTCTCACCGTCTTCCCCGTGAGGCTGTCTTTCTGTTTTTCCAAAGCGGCCAGAATTTCCCTTCTTCCCCGCTCCATCTCTTCATCGGAAAAAGATGGGTTAAGTATGACGTCGGAGAAAATGTCCATGGCCCCTTCAAAATTCTCGCTTAAAGCTGAGAGAGTCACTCCAATGCTGTTTTTTCCCGAAAAGCCGTCAACCGTTCCCCCGAGCCCCTCTATCTGTACGGCTATATCTTCAGCGGAGCGGCTTGAAGTACCTCGGGTGAACATCTCGGCTGTGAAGTTTGAAATTCCGTTTGTACTTTCATCCTCATATCTAAGACCGCCAAGAAACGCCGCGTGAACGGAGAAAAGCGGAACTGCGGGATTCCGTTTCAAAAGAACCCGGATTCCGTTTGAAAGCTCGTATTTTTTTAACTCTGCCCGTGCTTGGGAAACTTTTTTCTTTTCTTTTTTGGAAGTCCCCCCGGGAAAAACCAAGGCTTTTCTTAAGTCCTGCTCGACCCCCTTGGTCTTGTCTTTCGGAAGCAGCACCCCGGCGGTGAGATTTTTCTCCACCAGGTATTTCCTAGCCACGCGCAGTATGTCCTCGGGGGTTACGCTTCGCACCCTCTCAAGGTAGAGACGCTCGTAGCCGTGATTCCCCGTTTCAACTTCAAAGTACCCGAGTTTTCTCGCCTGGCCCTGCATTGTCTCTTTGGCACGGATGAAGTCCCTTTCTATGTTCGTTTTGGCGCGGGCAAGCTCCTCGGCTCCAACAGGTTCACTTTTTATAAGCTCTATCTCGGCTATTATCTCCCCCGAGGCTTTTTTGACCTTTCCGGGATCAAATACCCCTCCCACGATGAAAAGACCGCTTTCCTTGATGCTGTATGCGTAGGCGTATATATCGTTTACCGTGGCATTGCGCTCTTTTAGTTTTCTGTAGAGCCTGGAGCTGTCCCCGGTGCCGAGTATGCCGCTTATCACGTCAAGGGTCGGCGTATCTGCGTGGCTTGCCGGAGGGGTGTGAAAAGCGAAGCTGAAGTAGCCCGTGCTTACGTCGCGGCCAAGAACGAAGGTCCTCTTGCGTTTCTGCTCGGGTTCGGGGGGAAGTTCGCATGCGGGAGTCTTTCTTCTTTTTATTTTTCCGAAAGTTCCCGCCACTGCGTCTTTTATGCCCTCGGGATCAAAATCCCCGACCACAACGAGAATCATGTTGTCCGGGGAATACCACTTTCTGTAGAAATCCAGAATTCCGTCCCTTGTGAAGCTCCCCACGCTCTGCTTGGTTCCTATTATGGGCCGCCCGTAGGGATGAACGCTGTAGGCGGTGGAAAAAAGCTTCTGGCTGAGCACCCTTGAAGGAGAGTCCTCTCCCCTTCTTATCTCTTCCTGGACGACCTCTAGTTCCTTCTCAAGCTCCGCGGGGTCAAAAGTCGAGTTCTCCATGACGTCAGAGAGCAGGTCAAGAGCCATCGGCAGAAAGCGCTTAGCGCTTACGATGTAGTAAACCGTCTCGTCAAAGGAGGTAAACGCGTTTATGTCTCCGCCGCCCGCCTCGACCATGCCGGCTATCTCTCCGACGCGTCTTTTCCCCGTTCCCTTGAAAAGCATGTGTTCATGCACATGAGCGAGGCCATACTCGCCCTCCACCTCGCACGCGCTTCCGGTCTTCACCCACACGTTAACTGCGACAACCGGAGAAGAGTCGTTTCTCTCAAGAAGCACGGTCATGCCGTTAGAAAGACTGTATTTCGCTACTCCTTCGACACCCGCAAAGGTCTGCGCATTTAAACTCATAAGGCTTGCTCCCGTAATCAGAATGAACAGAAAAAGTAATTTGAAAACCCCTTTCATCGACTCCAGCCTTCAGAGGGAAAACCCCTAGGACTCGTCGCCAGCCAAGGCTTCTGATTCTTTGTCCCGCGATGTAGTCTTCGCGGCCAGTTTCCAGGCACAACGTCCGAGATCGAGGATAAAATAGCAGTAGGTTATAGCAACCGCGACCACTCCGGGATTGGTAATAAGCGCCGTAATTATTATAGAGCCCGCGACAAGAGTGCTGAAAGGTCCGAATCTGGCTATTCGCGGGAACTTTCTGTATGGAACCTCGCTAACCATAACAAGTGCTACAAAAGGAACAAAGAAAAGACAGAAAGATTTCATAAGCGGCGTAGCAATGATCTGAAACTCAGAGAGAAGAAGTATCGGAGAGAGAATAAGGCCCGCGGCCATAGGACTCGGAAGCCCCGTGAACATGCGCTTTTCCTTGGTCGCAAACTGCACGTTAAAACGCGCAAGCCTAAGCGCCGTGCAGACCACGTAGAAAAGCATCGCCATCAGTCCCGGGTTTCCGTATTCCGAAAGTCCCCACACATAAAGAAGCACTGCCGGGGCAACTCCGAACGACACAAGGTCACAGAGGGAATCATAGGAGGCACCGAAGCGGCTCTCCGAGTTAAGAGCTCTCGCTATTCTGCCATCAAGCATGTCGACAAGCACCGCCATGCCGATAAAGGCCGCCGCCCACCAGAAGCGATTGAAAAGCCACTGCTCGGAAACTACACCCGAGGCATAGTCCGCATGAATGGAAATCGAAGTCGCTATGGAAGCAAGCCCGAGAGCAAGGCCCACAGTCGTGAGCATGCTCGGCAGCAGGGGAATAAGTCTCCCCGGGCTGGGAGATCTCCTCCTTCTTTTTTTTCTCAAGTTAGCCACGCTATAACCGTCCTGCCGGCCACAACCTTCTGTCCCACCTCAACGCCTACCTTCACATCCTCGGGCAGGTATACATCCACCCTTGAACCAAACTTTATAATCCCGAATTTTTCCCCGATTTCCAATACGTCGCCGAATTTCGCACGCGATACGATTCTTCTTGCAAGAAAACCAGCCACCTGGACTATAACCACCCGGACCCCGTCCTCGCACTCAATCAGGGTTGCGAGCCGCTCGTTGGCCTCGGACGAATCCCCCTCAAAAGCCATTTTGAATTTCCCGGGGTAATAAGTGGTTCCGACTACCTTGCCGGAAACGGGAGACCTGTTTATATGGCAGTCGAAGATGGAAAGGAAGATGCTTATTCTTCTGGTGTTACGCTTAAGATAATTATCTTCAAAGGTCTCCGAGATATCTATTATCTTTCCGTCTGCGGGACAGATCACGGAGCCGGGTTCAAGCGGAGGAAGCTCCCTTTCGGGGTCCCTGAAAAAAAAGACGGAAAAAGCGGTGAGCAGGAGAAATACTAAGAATAAGGAGAAAGAACCCAAAAGTGCGAGAAGAATACAAAGCGCGGCTGAAACGTAAATTATACCGAGCCCCTCGCTCGCGACTCTCACGAATCGGAAATCCATCAGTTCCTGTCTTTATCGACCAGTTTCTTCTGGAAAAGCGAACTCATCATTCCCCTAAGCTCGGCACCGACTTTTTCGATTGGATGTTCTTCACCCTGCTTGAGAAGCGCGTTATAGGAAGCCCTTCCAGCCTGATTCTCAAGTATCCACTCTGAGGCAAACTGCCCGGACTGAATCTCCCCGATTATCTTTTTCATCTCCTGTTTTACGGAGTCGTTTATAAGCCTCGGGCCTCTGGTTATGTCTCCGTATTTGGCCGTATCGCTCACCGAGTAACGCATATTGGCTATCCCGCCCTCGTATATGAGGTCAACTATAAGCTTGACTTCGTGACAACATTCGAAATAAGCCATCTCAGGTGGATAACCTGCCTCAACAAGCGTCTCGTACCCAGCCAGGATAAGGGCCGTGAGCCCTCCGCAGAGAACTGACTGCTCCCCGAAAAGATCAGTTTCCGTCTCGTCCTTGAAAGTCGTTTCTATAACTCCCGCCCTTGAGCATCCGATGGCTCTGGCGTAGGCAAGGGCGAGGTCTTTAGCATCGCCTGTCGGGCTCTGGTGAACGGCCACGAGTCCCGGCACTCCAGCGCCTCCGACGTACTGGTCCCTTACCGTGTGCCCCGGGGCCTTAGGAGCGACCATGAACACGTCCACGTTCGCAGGCGGTCTGATCTGCCCGTAGTGAATATTGAAACCGTGACTGAACATAAGCGCGTTTCCGGCAACCAGGTTTTTTTCGACATGCTCATGGTATATCGCCGGCTGGTAAGTGTCCGGAGCCAGCATAACCACTATGTCCGCGGATTTGGAAGCGGCGGAAACCGACTTCACGTTAAAACCAGCTTCCTTGGCCTTTTTCCAGTTAGCACTGTCCTTAATGTCCGCAACTGTGACCGAGACTCCGCTGTCTCTTAGGTTCTGGGCATGGGCGTGACCCTGGCTTCCGTAGCCTATGATCGCAATCTTCTTTTTCTTAAGCTTAGACGAATCAATATCCTCATCGTAGTAAACTTTCACCAGTTATATCCTCCTTTACTTGCTCTTCTTGTTCGCCCGGGACATGGCAACGGTTCCCGTTCTCGCGATTTCCTTTATCCCGAAAGGTCTTTGAAGTTCAACGAATGCCTGAATCTTCTGTTCATCCCCGGTAACCTCGAACGTGTAGGATCTCGGAGACACGTCGACGACCTTGGCCCGGAATATGTCGGCGATCCGCAGAATCTCCGGCTTGGAATCGGCCTTCGCATCGACCTTGATGAGAATCATCTCTCTTTCCACGCGGTCAAGTTCGGTCATGTCAACAACCTTGATCACGTTGACCATGTTGTTGAACCTTTTTATTATCTGCTGAATTACGGCTTCGTCGCCGGTTGTGACCAGGGTTATTCTTGACGTCCCCGGTTCCTGGGTTTCCGCGACGTTAAGACTCTCTATGTTAAAATCCCTCGCGCTGAAAAGCCCCGCGATTCTTGAGAGTACTCCGGCTTCATTGTCTACCGTTATGGATATCGTGTGTCTCGATTTCATGGAACCTCCAAAATGGTGAAAAAATTATCAGGGAAACGCAATTATACCGAATCCCCGAGAAATGTTAATACCCATCGCGGCCGCCGCCAAAGCTCCTCAGCTCCCAGCATCTCCCTTAAGAATGTCCCCCAGCTCCCCGTTTACGTGCATGTCGGTACATATATCGCATCC
>JAPOQQ010000104.1 GCA_026710625.1 Candidatus Dadabacteria bacterium
CGGAAAATCTCTTGAGGAACTCGGCTACACGGAGGAAATCGTCCCGGAGCACTACTGCGTAAAAGAATCGGTTTTTCCTTTCGTCAAGTTCCCGGAAGTTGACACGATTCTGGGCCCGGAAATGAAGTCCACCGGCGAGGTCATGGGAATCGCTCCCGACCTTGACCAGGCGTTTGCCAAATCCCAGATTGCGGCCGGCAACAGCCTTCCCTCCGGCGGAGTGGCCTTCATAAGCATAAAAGACGAGGACAAGTCCGACAAGATGCTTGATATAGCCCGGAGGCTGAGCGATACCGGTTTTGATATAATGGCTACCGGGGGCACATCTGAATTTCTCAATAAAAATGGTATATTTTCCCGAACGGTGAACAAGGTTAAGCAGGGCCGTCCCCACATAGTCGATCACCTTAAAAACGGTGAGGTGCAGTTGGTTATAAATACCACTTTCGGGAAAAAGGAGATCGCGCAGTCCTATTCGATAAGGAGGACCGCGCTTGTAAACAATGTTCCTTACTTCACCACCCTCGCCGGTGCTATCGCCGGAGTCGGTGCTATCGAGGCCCTAGTGAGAATCGGTCTCGACGTAAAGGCTTTGCAGAGCTACTATTAACCCGGTTGGGGTATGGTTGAGGTGCGGAGGAGATTTTAATGAGTGTCCAAAGAGTTTTAATTACTCCCGATGGATGGAAAAAGCTTCGGGATGAACTTCACAGGTTAAAGACCGTCGAAAGACAGGAAGTGATCAGGCTTATAGAGTATGCGAGATCCCTTGGGGACCTTTCCGAAAACGCCGAGTACGAGACCGCCAAGCAGAAACAGTCGTTCATAGAGGGAAAGATACAGGAAATAGAAGACCGCCTTAGCCGCGCGGAAATAATTGACCCCGAGAAAATCACTGCCCGGGACAGGGTGGTTTTCGGCCTTACGGTTACGGTGGAGGATGTTGATTCCGGAGACATAAAAAAGTACAAACTTGTGGGAGAGGATGAATCCGAGCCCGAAAATGGCTTTATATCAGTTACCTCTCCGGTCGGCAGCGCACTTATCGGAAAGAGAGTCGATGACGAGATACAGGTCAGGGTTCCCGGAGGAATTAAGGAATTTCTGATTATTGATATAGAATAATCTTTTGGTATGGGCAGGCCGGTTGACAATCTCAAGAAATTCATACTGTTCTCAATTGTCTTCCATGTTCTTATATCTATTGCTTGGGGGAAGATTGTCGTGCAGAAAAGTGTTCCCGTATACGGCGATCACATAGAGGTTTCCCTGAGGCATTTTGAATTCAAAAAACCCGAACCTGCGAAAAAAGTCGTAAGAAAGAAAAAGATTGTTAAAAAGAAAAAAGAAAAAGTAAAGGAAGTGAAAAAGCGGGATGACTCCATAGCGCTTAAAAAGGACGCAAAACCCGCCCCGGAGGAGCAACCCGAAGAAAGTTATGCCACCGCGAGGCCATCTTACGGTTTTACCCCCAGACCTGGCTATCCCGTGGTTGCCATAAGACGCGGTTACGAGGGCAGCGTGTTGCTTAATGTGCGTGTGCTTCCGAACGGGAAGCCCGAGGAAGTAACCATCTCCAAGTCCTCCGGTCACAAGGTTCTTGATAATGCTGCTTTGAAGGCTGTAAAAAAGTGGAAATTCGTCCCGGCGCAAAGAGGCTTCAAGGCGGTTTCAAGCTGGGTCAAGGTTCCGATAGAGTTTCGGCTGGAATGAGGCTTAACCATCTGCCGGGAGTTTCCGGGATTTTCTTTCGGGGGCAGGATTTCTTGTTCTCTTCATGAGAAATTATCTGAGCGTATTCGTTATATCTTTTCTGGTAGTATTGCTTGACCAGCTGACCAAGTGGCTCGTTAAGGCCCACGTGCCGTTTCTATCGAGGATAGACGTGTTTTCGTGGTTCGACATAACGCATTTGCGAAATCCGGGAATCGCGTTTGGCATGTTAAGGAACATGCCCGAGGATGTAAGACTCTACTTCTATATAATTGTTTTCGTTTTGGTGCTGGTCGTGATTTTTTTCTTTCTTCGCAGACTTGAAGAGGAGCAAAGGGTTTTTCGGTATGCGCTTGGTTTGGTGCTGGGGGGAGCTATTGGAAACTCAATAGACAGGTTCGCTTACGGATACGTGACCGATTTTATTGCAGTTTACTGGCCGGGAAACCCGGACCTGCTCTGGCCTCCTTTTAACGTGGCTGACTCTGCGATCACGGTCGGGGCGATTTCGATCCTGATTTCCGCAGTCCTGTGGCGGGACAAGGAGAGTTAAATGTTTAGCGGTATAGTTGAAGACATTGGATCTGTGCGGGCGCTTGAGAAAAAGGACAAGGGTGTTCTTTTAAAAATTGGTGTTCGGAAGATCGATGCCGGGGAACTGGGTCTGGGAGAGAGCGTGGCCGTAAACGGCGTATGCCTTACGGTGGTTTCTGCGGGAGACGGGAGTTTTTCCGTTGACGCGTCCCATGAAACGCTTTCCAGGACAAACCTTTCTGGCCTCCGGACGGGGAGCGGAGTGAATCTCGAGAGATCTCTTCGGGTCGGAGACAGGATGGGCGGACATATCGTCACGGGCCATGTGGACGGAGTCGGGTTAGTTCAGTCCATTACTCCGGTAGGAGAATCCAAGGTTTTTTCTTTCTCGATTCCCGCATCGCTTGCGAAGTATGTGGTTGAAAAAGGATCGGTCGCCGTTGACGGCGTAAGTCTCACCGTCAATTCGGTAAAGGACACTGAGTTTTCGGTAAACATAATTCCCTACACGCTTCGGGAGACGACTTTTTCTGAATTTCGCCGAGGGAGGGAAGTTAACATCGAGTGCGACATAATAGGCAAGTACGTTGAGAAAATGCTCTCCGGCGCAAATGTTCCCGCCGAGGGTTCTCCCGTCAGAAAAAAACTGTAGGTTGATTTGAGCGAGAAACGACATATTTTTCTTACGGGGTTTATGGGGGCGGGCAAAACAAGCGTCGGCAGGAAGCTTTCCAGAAAACTACAAATGAATTTCTATGATCTTGACAGTGAAGTGGAACGGGCCGAAGGTCTTTCTGTATCCGAGATCTTTGAAGCGGAGGGGGAAGATAGTTTCAGGCAGAAGGAAACAGAAATGCTCGCCACTCTTTCGCAGAAAACATCCCCGGCCGTGATCTCAACGGGGGGAGGTGCGGTTCTGCGGCGGCAGAATCGCGAAATAATGGAGACCTCGGGTGAGGTTTTCTATCTGCGGGCGGATATCGATACCCTTTGGAACAGGGTGAGGAGCAAGAAAGGAAGACCTCTTCTTGACGTTAAGGACCCCCGCGCCGAGTTCCATGAGCTTTTCATGAAAAGAAAGGATATTTACGAACTCTCGCCGCATGTTGTTTTTACAGATGATATGAGTATCTCCGAAGTTGCTGATAAAATAGTCGGGATGCTCGAATGAAGTTGGAGGCTTTAACTATGAAGAAAACCGTTTTCTTGTTTTTTGCTGCCTGTCTTTTGCTTGTGGGTTCCCTCTCGTGCGCTAAAGTAGAGGAAGACGAAGAAAGTCCTGGGTCCCTGTCGCGCGAAGATGTCCCGGAACTTCTCTCTTCTCCCGGCTCTTCTGAAAAATTCCCCTCCCTCGCGGGTCTTGTCGAGAAACAAAAACATTCTGTCGTGAACATAAGCACTACGAGTGTCGTAAAACGGGGAAAGGCATTGCCTGATTTCGGCGAAGGAGACCCATTTGAGGAGTTTTTCAAGAGGTTTTTTCCGAACGACCGGGAGCGGGAGTTCAGACAAAAGGGCTTGGGCTCTGGGTTCATAGTCAGCAAAGACGGCTATATAGTTACCAACAACCATGTGATCAGCAGGGCAGAGGATATACAGGTCGTTCTCTACGACGGGTCAAGGTATACGGCCGAGATTGTGGGACAGGACACGAAAACGGACCTTGCGGTCCTGAAGATAAAGCCTGAAAAAAAGCTAAAGCCCGTTGTTTTCGGAGATTCGGACAAGCTTAGAATCGGCGACTGGGTCATGGCGATCGGAAATCCCTTCGGACTCGGCTATACCGTGACGGTCGGAATAGTGAGCGCGAAGGGAAGGTCTCTGGGTCTCGGAGCCTACGATGATTTCATTCAGACCGATGCGTCCCTTAACCCTGGAAACAGCGGAGGTCCGCTCTTTAACCTTGGAGGGAATGTGGTTGGTGTTAACACTGCGATAGCGGCCAGAGGCCAGGGAATAGGTTTTTCTATCCCCACCAACATGGCCAAGGGGGTCATATCGCAGCTCATGGAAAAAGGTAAAGTGGTCAGGGGATGGCTGGGAGTCGTTATTCAGCCCATAACGCAGGAGATAGCCGAGAGCATGGGGTATGAGAGCACCGACGGGGCTCTCGTATCTGATATAAGCCCGGGAAGTCCCGCGGAGAAAGCGGGGTTGCAGAGGGGGGATGTGGTAGTGAAATTTGATGGAGAACCTATAAAGGAGTTTACGTCTTTATCCAAACTTGTGGGAATGAAAGCTCCAGGTACTTCCTCTAAAATCACGGTTCTCCGTAACGGGGAGCCTAAGGAGATTTCTGTTGTTCTCGGCGAGATGCCGGATGATGAGACTCCTTCCCAGTCCCAACGGGAAGAAGATATTGAATTAAGCGACATTACCCCGGATATCGCCGCGCGGTTCGGCGTTGAGGATAAAGCCGGGGTTCTGGTTACGAACGTAAACCGTGGCAGTTCGGCCTGGGAGGCGGGATTTCGTCCCGGGGACGTGATACTCGAGGTTAACAAGAACCCAGTGGCAAACCTTGGAGACTACAACGAGATCATAAGCGGCCTGGAACCCGGAAAGCAGTATCTTTTTCTGGTAAAGAAACGTAAAAACACGATTTACATCGGTTACGCTCCCAAAAAGGAACAGTAGCGAGGACCCCCGGTGATTACTCTTCGGGGATGATTTTCCTTCGAAATTTCTCCGGCATTCGCACGGTTTTTCTCTTCTCGTAGTCAAAAAACACAAGAGAGGTTTTGACTTTGGCGACCTCCTTGCCACTTTTTTCATTAATGAGCACGTAGATAAGCTCGAGAAAGTGGTTACCGTACTCGCCGATGCCGATGCTTATTTTCATTACGTCTCCGTAAAACGCCTCTGAACTGTAGGTGATTCCGACGTCTCCCATTATGATTCCCACTCCCTCTATGTTGCTTTCGGTGTAGCCGTGTGTTGTGAGGAACCTTACTCGGGCTTCATGTGCGAGAGTCAGCACCGAGTCGTGTCCGAGATGAGAGCCGTAGTTTATGTCGTCTATTCTTATCGGAATTTGCGTTGAAAAGACGAATCTGCTTGGTAGATCTATTTTTATTCTTGCCATTTTCGCGGGTTTTATCCCTGAATATATCTGTATTTGCGGGGCTATAAAAGAATAGTTTGCTTTTTACTTTTCAGGGGTTATAGTCATGCCTCAATAATTGTTCCAACAAATTTTTCTAGGAGGCAGGATCAGATGGAAGAAAGGACAGAAAAGGAGCATGTAAGTAACCACGTTGATATTGAATCTAAAAGGTTTTTCTTTGACGTCAAGGAAAACCACAAAGGTCAGTACCTTAGGATTACCGAACTAAGCGGCGGCAGGTCAAGCATAGTTGTTCCCTTTGAAGGAATCGAGCAGTTCAGAGACAAGCTGGTCGAAACGATAAAAGAATCCCTCGAATTAGTTGGAAGCTAGAGATATTCCCAGGAGCTTTCATCCCTCCCAATCCTGGCACAAGCTTTAAGCTCTCTACATAATCGCTTTTGCTTTTATCACTCTGAGTTTTATATGATTCGGGTCGGGAAGCTTGCTTATAAATCCGACCTGAACGTTCCTGAGCCACATCACTTGCTTCGGAGCCAGGACTTCTTTTATCTTGAAGCGGTTTGATCCGAAAGGGGCGTTCGAGGATTTGAAAAACTCTATTTCAAGCTCTATTTTCTCGTAAGCGATATCGCTTATGTTCTCGATGACTAGCTTGCTGAGCGTTGCGGTCGCCCCAGGGATTCCGCTTCCCCATTCAAACTCCCTTATTACTATATCGTGTTTAGGGAAAGCTTCTCTGGGCTGTTCTTGGGAAAGTTCCGTGTTCTTGTCTGCAGCCGAACTGGTAGAACCGACCGAGCTGGCCGTAGGAGAGACGCCTTCGGTTCCTTCGTTGTAGGCGCTTTCGGATTCATCTGAAGATGATGTTTGTTTTGGCGGTTCGGTTTTTTTCTCTCCGTTTTTTTTCCTGAGTATGCTGACGGAACTGATCTTTTTCTTTATCCTCTCCCCTAGGCTTCCTCCGCCGGAGAGGATGTAGTTGAGTTCCTTTGTTGTTATCGCCTCGGCTCCAGAGACGGCGATAGATCTTTCAACGGCTTTCGGACTCGAGAAACCGACGTTTATCCCCGTAAAAGTTCTTTCCTCTCCGGCCGGAAGTACGTCGTGTATGGTTACCGAGGACAGGTGAGAGCTGCCCGGTCCGGTTCCGCCGCCTTTTTCCGTTAAAAGCAGTTTCATGTTCTTAAAATGGGTTTTTCCTGTGTTCTCAAGGGTGATTTCCGTTATGAAACCTTCTGTTCCAAAGCTCGCGCCTTCAAACTCCCAGTTTTTTATGAAAATCACGTTCTCGGCACCTGCGGACAAAGAACTTCCCGACACCTCGGCGCCAGTTACCATCGCCTCGGAGTTCTCAAGGTCCGAGTTCATTAACCCCAGATCCAGGTTGGAGAAGGTTTTCTGGCTTCCTGCAGGCAGTTCCTCGGCTATCTTTCCCTGAAGCGAGCCCAGAAGCTTGCCGGTTCTCGTAAACAGATCAACCCTGATTTTGATATTCTTGTAGTTGGTTTTGCCGGAGTTTGCGACGGTTATTCTTCCAAGCGTTGCAATGCGCCCGACTCCGTAGGATTTCCACGAGTAGTCCGTTACGGTTAGATCTTCGCGTGGATTTGGCTGCGCATAAGCGACATCCGCTTGCGGAGAGAGAAGAAGCGGAAAAAGCAGAAGGGCAAGCGTGATTGTAGCGGCGTGAATTATGCTTTTCATCAGGTCTGAAAAAATGTTTGTAATAATATAACGGAGAGTTTTTGTTATGGAAGTTACAGGAGGGCTTTTTTCTTGAGATATCTTGCAAAAAGGTTATAAATTTAGAACAGCTAACCGGCAACCGAAAACTCCTTCGGCACACGATTCGCCGCAACTCATGGAAACAGCGGGTTTTTTCAATGGCAATTTACATATTACTCAGCAGGCTTACTCCCGAGGGCAGAAAAACCGTAAAGGAACGGCCCGGGAGAATAAAGGAAGTCGACAAAGAGCTTGAGGACATAGGCGTCAGGGTTATCGAGCAGTATGCGACTCTGGGCAGATACGATTTTGTAAACATAGTGGAGGCCCCCGATAACGAGACCATAGGGAAGGTCTCGGTTGACCTCTGCTCAAGGGGAACGGTCGAGCTGGTAACTCTTCCGGCGGTCTCGGTCGAATCTCTGGTTGAATCGCTTAACAGGACGAGAGCGGAGAAGATGTCCCCAACGCCATCCGGGGAAGACAAGGATGTTTAAAAGATATTTCGGCGTAGTGGAAGAACAGTCGCGGGACGTTTTCGGGACGCACCCGAAAAAAACCCTCTCGGCTTTTTCCTTTTTCTCGGTTGCCGCGGTCATTTTACCCTTGGCCATACTCATCCTGTTCATTGTGCTTAAGCTTTTCTAAAGTATTAATGGGAAGAATCAGAACACTTCCGGATGTACTTGTCTCTAAGATAGCAGCCGGAGAAATAGTCGAGAGACCAGCTTCCGTAGTAAAAGAACTTGTTGAAAACTCAATTGACGCCGGCGCAACCAGAATATCCATACACCTTGAAGCCGGAGGCAAGCGGCTTGTAAGGGTGGTTGATAACGGCCACGGAATGTCCCGTGACGATGCTCTCATGAGCATTGAACGTCACGCCACGAGCAAGATAAGGGATATTGATGATCTTTTCTCGATAGGGACTCTCGGTTTTCGCGGCGAGGCGCTTCCGAGCATAGCCAGCGTTTCAAGGTTCAGAATGATAACCGCTGCCGAGGGTTTGAAATCCGGCACCGAAATCTACATTGAAGGCGGGGTCGTAAGGAAGATAAAGGAGGCGGCATCTCCCGTGGGCTCGTCAGTTGAGGTTAAGAACCTGTTTTTCAACACCCCGCCGCGGCTTAAGTTTCTGAAAAGACCGGAGACCGAGCTTGGCAGGGTTCTTGAGGTTATCCAGCGCGAGGCCCTTTCGCGACCCGGGGTGTCTTTTGAGGTTTCCTCAGATGGAAGAATCATCCATCGCTACGGCGCAAGCGAGTCGCTTGCGCAGCGCGCAGCGCAGATAATTCCCGGCACGCCGCTTTACCCTGTAGACTTTGAAGACGAGACGCTGGCGCTGCGCGGCTTCCTGGGAAGTCCTCTGGATCCACGCTCCTCGATGCGCAGGCTCTTTACTTACGTAAACTCAAGACCCGTAAGGGACCGTTTTATAAACAGGATTATAATGGAGTGCTACGGAAGGATGGTTGAAAAGGGAAGGTATCCCCAAGGGGCGGTTTTTATTGAAAGAGACCCCGCCTCGGTGGACGTGAACGTACATCCGACCAAAAGCGAGGTGATGTTCGAGAGCCA
>JAPOQQ010000105.1 GCA_026710625.1 Candidatus Dadabacteria bacterium
ACCCTCGGTGATGATTTTCTTACCCTTTTTCCGCCCAGAAGCGAGGTTTTCCCGTCATCTCCAAGACCAGTGTAAACAGTAGTTATTCTTTTCTTAGGCATTCGAAAAAATTTTAACCGCCCTCCTGCGAGCTTCAATTGCAACTTAGACCCCACCTGCCCGGACATCTTCTGGCTGGAAACCATCTGGCTAGTTCACAAGCCGCACTTTTACAGACTCACATGCTACGGCAACGCCTCTAATGCGTCCATCGAGACAGAAAATTCGGTTACTTTCGGGGAGGAATTCCGGCAAGGCGGACGAGTTGATTTCGAAAATGAGAAAAACTGGGAGATTTGTTGCTATCAATCTTCATATTGGGGCCGATTTCTTCGGCCCAAATGGATTTTTCAGTACCGACAGCTCTCCAGCCCTTGGCGACTAGCGCTGCATGCCCTCCAGGGAACACAGCATCTGCAAGCAATTCCCATGTCCCGCAGATTGAATCGTTCACATATCCGTTAAGGACCGTATCCTTTGCTTTCGGATATGCCTGCTTTATGGCCGGCATGTCTCCAAGAAACCATGCTTCGCCTTCTTCTATGGCTAAACAGAAACAGGCTTGAGGTTTTGGGTCACAGGAATCAAGAACTTCATACATTTCTTCAAGAAATCTCTTCTTGCACCTGTTGTCAAGATCACAAACCACAACTACAGTTGCAGGATAGTCCTCAGGATACTTGGAGAATGTAACGCCATAGGCACGCAACAACTTCGGGAGTCGGTCGAGAAGAAGTCGCCCGGCTGGATTTCCCATGAGATTTTTTGGGATATGCCCGATCCCTTTATATGAGTGTATTCTGAAAGAATCTTTGGTTCCAATTATTTTTGGGATTATGATTTCAAGAGCTTTTTTCCCAGACTGATCTTCAACAAGGACCTCAAAATGCATTGGGATCCCTTGCGTCAAGGTAATCACTGTACCAGAGACCACCCAAGGGTAATCCCTCGGCTACCATGTTTTCCACAATCGGATCATCACTTGCCCGGCGGATGGTTGAAAAACCATCGGGTTCTTTTTCCAGAATCCATACTTCGCTGGGTTCAAGCGCGTCAACCAGGTAGGGCTGATGTGTAGTGATAAAAACCTGAGATCCGCCTTTACGACCCGTGGCGTGTTTACGGAATTCTTCGGCCAGGGATTCAAGGAGCTTATGGTACAGTCCGTTTTCCGGTTCCTCTATACACAAAAACGGCGGTGGATTGGGATCTTCAAGCAAAAGCAGGTAAGCGAACACCTTGAGAGTGCCGTCAGACATTTGCTGGGAGTAAAAAGGGTCATTGAAGCCTTTGTCATTGAATCTGAGCAGCAACCGTCCGTCGTTCGTCTTCTCGGTATCGATCTTGTGTATTCCCGGGATTTTTTCAGCTATTCCGCTGAGAATTGCCCGGAAGCGTTTCGGGTGCTCGCGTTCCATGAATTGTACGACATTGCCAAGATTATCACCATGGACGTTCAGGTGTTTCTGCGGACCGGCAAGCGGCAGGCCGCGGGCGGCATCCGGGGTGAAGTAGCTCAGATACCAGCCCTGAATAAACCTTCGAAACGCAGAGATTCTGGGATGCTGTTTCAATGATCCCAGCGTAGCGATACCGAGCTTGCGCATGTCATCAAGCTCCACGACCTCAGTTTCTCCGGCTTCTTCCCTAGCCTTGCCCGATTTAATAGACTTCACCAATTCAAACAGGTCCAGTGGCTCTCCCTCTTCATCAATCTGACGACCTTCTTTCTCTCCCTTCCATACAAGGCCTCTGCCGTTATTAAGAATCAGAAAGGAAAACGGACGACCGCGGCTTTGACCTCTGCGTCGTTGTCTGAGACGTTCTTTCACGACAAAGGGTCGCCCCGAGGCATCAAGATCAATGGATAACTCGTAGGTAATCGGACGGGCGTTGCCATCTTCTTTATAATAGATATTAAACTCCATGGGTCCTTCCTGTCCTTGGGATAATATCTTCTCAAAACCGCCCCGCCCTCTAGCGTCGCAAGCCTCTTCAACTCCCGAGTTAAGGCAATCCGCCAAGAATCCGAAGGCGTCAAACAGTGTGCTCTTGCCAACCCCGTTTTTGCCTATAACTGCTGTCATAGGCGTAAGAGGTTCGTATTCCCACTTATTCCACAAACGGCCAAGCGTTATGTCTTTCAGTGTTCCGAAGTTTTTCACCCGGAATCCTTCTATTTTCGGCATTTTTGCCTCCTTTTCTTTATCATAACCGGATTGTACTGCGTGACCACCGGATTTTATTCAAAGAAATCGTAATTATCTAGCCTACTTTCCGCACAAAATTTTCCGAATATCCGATGTTAATCCTAAAGTATAAACTGAAGAACGTGAATCGAAATTCGCAGGTCACCGGAATCCCGCCGCCCCATCCGATAAAACAGGTAACACTCACCTTGCCCGCCATCGTAAATCATGTTAATTTTTAATTCCCGGCTTTAAGTCACAAGGAGGTTCGGAGTGCCCTTTCCCCCAAAACTCAGGGATAAAATACAAGAGATAGCGGATGACCACGAAACCAGGCTTTCGGCACTTATTCCCGTCCTGCGGGAAGTGCAGAACGAGTTCGGCTGGCTTTCCACCGAATCCATGGAAGAAGTCGCCGAGGCGCTCGATATCCCTGCCTCTTCGGTTCAGAATGTTGCGTCATTTTACACCATGTTTTTCACAGAACCTGTGGGAACTCACGTTATGTGGCTCTGCAGAACCCTTTCCTGCGCACTTCGCGGAGCCGAGGGCCTGGAGCATCACCTCTGCAAGCGCCTAGGGGTAAAAACCGGTGAAACGACGGCCGATGGAAGAATAACCTTTCTCGAAGCGGAATGTCTTGCCTCCTGCGGTACCGCCCCCGCCATGCTCGTGGACGATACTCTTTACGAGAATCTTAACGAATCGGAAGTTGACAAAATAGTTGATGAAATCAGGAAAAAGGGATGAGCGAGAAACTGAAAAAGGACGCGAGGGAGCTTTTTGACCAGGCGCTGAGAGAAGCCGACCCGGGAAAATGCGTCCTGGAGCATATTAAACTCAAGGGCAAACAACTCAAGGTTGGAGGGGAAAGCTTCAATCTCTCCGATTTCGAGTCGGTGTACGTCGTGGCCTTCGGAAAGGCCGCGTCCTCCATGGCCGCGGCGCTTGAGGAGCTTCTCGACGAACGGATAACTGAGGGAATCGTGGTATCAAACGTCCGCTCCAAGCGGGCTTTTCAGAAAATGGATTTTCATCTCTCCTCTCACCCGGTACCGGATGAAAAAAGCGTCGAGGCGGCGGAAAAAGTAGTCTCGCTTCTCGAAAGATCAGGAGAGAAGGATCTCGTGATCTTCCTTATATCGGGAGGAGGAAGCTCGATATTGGCAATGCCGAGTGAGGGGCTCACCATAGAAGACAAAAAAGCGGTGACCCAGAGACTGATGCTGCGCGGAGTCGACACCTACGGCCTTAACACCGTGAGAAAAAAGGTGTCGCAGGTAAAAGGAGGAGGGCTTCTTAAAAAGGCTCTGCCCTCGCAGGTCATCACGTTGATTCTCTCGGATGTCGTGGGCGACCGGCTTGAATTCATAGCTTCGGGACCCACGGTTCCCGACACTACGACCTACGAGGACGCGTGGCGGGTCATAGAGGCGCTTGAGCTTGAGCATAAAATCCCCCCCAGGGTGGTGGTGCATCTTGAGAGAGGAAGGGAAAATAACACTTCTCCCACTATGGACCGCGAACAGTACGAACGGAGCGGAGCCACCACGGTTGTTGTCGGAAACAACCACAAGGCAATAATCTCTATGGAGAAGATGGCGAAGAAAATGGGGTACAACACGCTTTTTCTCTCCTCCCAGATATCGGGAGAGGCAAGGGAAGTGGCCAAGGTGCTTGCGGGAATCTCCTTTGACATAAAAAGGTTCGGGAGGCCCGTTAAGAAACCCGCCTGCATACTTTTCGGGGGAGAGACAACCGTGAACGTAACGGGGCGGGGACGTGGCGGGCGCAACACCGAGACCGCTCTTTCCTTCTGCTTTGAGATAATAGGAAGCAGTGGAATCGTGGGGCTTTTCGCCGGAACCGACGGAATAGACGGCCCCACAGACGCCGCCGGGGCGATATGCGACGGACAATCACGCCTGATAGCGAGATCGATGGGTATAAGCGCGAGAGACCATCTCGCCGAGAACGATTCCTACTCCTTCTTTGAAACCTTGGGCGACCTTATAAAAACCGGAAGCACGGGAACGAACGTCATGGACGTGGGAGTGGTTCTGGTAGGAGAATGAGAAACCATCGGACAGGTGGAACAGGAGAAAACCTCGAACGATGGAGAATCTGACGAAATCCCCCCTTCCGAGCAACGAGGAGGCGGAACGCGCGGTACTGGGCTCCGTACTCATCGAAAGCAGCTCGATAAACCAAGTTCTCGAAATTCTTATAGCCGAGGACTTCTATAACGAAAGCCACTCCAAGATAATGGACTCCATGATAGATCTTGACAGGGAGGGCACCGCCATCGATGTTCTCACCCTGTATGAGTTGATGAGTTCCAAGGGAATCATAGAAGAAATCGGGGGAGCCGCCTACCTCACCTATCTGGTATCAACCGTTCCCACGGCGGAAAACGTCGCTCATTACGCCAGGATAGTCAAAGACAAGTCCGTTCTGAGAAAACTGGTGCTCACCGCGACCGACATAGCGCACCGCGGGTACGGACCCGACATCGAAGTTGACGAGTTCCTAGACAGGGCGGAGCAGTCCATCCTCGATATCGCCCAGAACAAGATAAAGCCAAGTTTCTGGCACTCGAGGGACCTTGCGCCGGTGGCGATAGACAATATCGAACGGCTCTACAAGAAAAAGGAACTCATAACCGGCATAAGAACCGGCTTTGAGAGACTCGACCACCTGACCTCGGGTCTTCAGAAATCAGATCTCGTGATAATCGCCGCGCGCCCGGGTGCGGGAAAAACATCTCTCTGCCTTAACATAATAAGCAACGCCACATTGAACGAAGACCTCTCAGTCGCCATGTTCTCGCTTGAGATGACGAAGGAACAGCTCATGCTGAGACTTCTTTCCATAAACTCGAAAGTCAGTTTTTCAGCGATGCGAAGCGGGTACATAAAGGACGACGACCTGGAGAAGCTGTTTGATTCAGCCGAGAGGTACGCGAGCGCGAGCATCTTTATAGACGACACCCCGGCACTTACGGTACTTGAGATAAGGGCGAAGGCGAGACGGCTGAAAAAGGACAACCGCCTCGACCTGATCGTGGTCGACTATCTGCAGCTCATGAGAGGCAGTTCGAGAAATGAAACCCGGGAAAGGGAGATAGCGGAGATCTCGGGCGCACTCAAGGCGCTCGCCAAGGAGCTTGACGTTCCGGTAATAGGGATCTCCCAGCTAAGCCGCCAGACCGAAACCAGAACCGACCGCCGTCCCCAGCTCTCAGACCTCAGGGAGAGCGGCGCCATAGAACAGGACGCAGACGTAGTGCTTTTCATTCACCGCCAGGACATATACAGAAAAAATCCCGAGGAAAAAGACGGCATGGCGGAACTCGTAATCGGAAAGCAGAGAAACGGGCCCACCGGCACCGTGAAGCTTGTGTTTCTTGAGCAAAACGGGGTTCCGAGCTTCGAGAATCCTTCGGACGAATTCGAAGAGGGATTTGCCTAGACTATGAAGGGTTTTACTACCGCCTTGGATTTTGACTCCTTCAGGTAAAGGGCGGGGGAGCGTTGCCAGGCGACGAATTTTTCGTGGATTTCTCCGAATTTTTGCCTGATCGAGGTCCAGTGAAAATCCCAGTCGTAGTTCTTCGGCCTGTCTGAAAAAAACATTTCGGAGAATATGGCGCTCTGTTCCGGAAGTCCCTTTTCCACGATCCAGCCCGTTCTCACATTCGCGTAGCCGCAAGCAAACCCCATAGCCAGCATTCCCTCGAGGCCGAGCCTCAGCGCTGCCGCGTTCACAAGCTCGACATAGACATAGAGGGCTTCCGTCGTGCGGTAGTTTTTCTCCGGGAACTTCTCCCGGAACTCGTGCAGATTCTTCACGAGATACATCGGATAATAGGTTGGAGAGTAAACCGAAACCGATTTCGTCGGACTCCCAAGCGGTTCGCGCGCTATCGTTTCCCCGGAAATTGTCCCGAGCATGAAATCATCCCCGCAGAAATCCCCTGTATCCCCGCAAAGAGCCAGGGAAACCCTTATCTTTTCCCATTCTTCTCTGGCGATCTCGCTCGCGCTCGCTATCTCTCTGGCCGTCTCGTCGGCCGAAATAAGTTCTTCAAGTGAAGGCATCTGGAACGAAAATTCTCCTCGGCTTCAATATACATACACCGGGAGATTTATCAAAGAAGCGCTCAGGGCAAAAACCTTTCCCTTTCCTCAGGAGACGGTGGAGATTTTTACTTGACTGGAAAACCACCTGGAGATGTTTTTTCAGGGTTGAATTTAGAAAAAGTCTTATATATCAACAGGTTGCGCAACAAATTTTTACTTGACTGGAAAATGTAGTTTTCCCGCAAATTCAGAAAACATACAGATTGTTCGGAATACCGTGAATTGCGGTTTCAGGAAAATCGCAGACATTACATATTTTTAATAAACTGTGTAGTCTGTTGAATGAGGTATTGGTGGTCCTGAGTGAAAAGCCGAGAACTTCTGACTTTTTTCCGAAACGGCATGTGTTTATTAACAGCAGCTTTCTGAAAGGGCCGTTGTGATTGCCTCTGAGGCAGATACAACATGAGCTACTCTGAAGAAAATCTTGCCAAATTAGTGCGGAAGCTGTGCGACTTGCCTTCTGAAACGGAGTGGGTGGAATTCAAACACAATACCACCGATCCTGAAGATATAGGGAAATATATATCGGCTCTCTCGAACGGAGCCGCTCTCAATGACCAGCACCACGGATATCTCGTCTGGGGAATCAAGAACCATACACACGAAATTCTTGGCACTGACTTTGACCCCAAAAAAGCAAAAGCCAAGAATCAGCCGTTGCGGCACTGGTTGCTCTCTATGCTTAAACCTGAAGTTCCATTCCATTTCCTGGAAGTTGGTATAGATGGGGAAAAAGTCGTGATACTTGAAATTGGCAGGGCGACCAGTCATCCAGTCAGTTTCAAAAATGTTGAATATATACGCATTGATGAAGTCACGCGCCAGCTCACCTCATCGCCTGAACGCGCCCGCAGGCTGTGGAAAATGTTCAGTGAAAAACCTTTCGAGAAACTATCTGCAGTGGAACAGGCAGATGATAAGACTGTTTTGCAGATGCTCGATTACCCGGCCTATTTCAACCTTCTGAAAAAACCTATTCCTGAGGGCAGAGGGAACATACTAAACGAACTAAAGAGCAGTCGGCTGATTGTCCAGCACGATATTGAGGGTTGGAATATAACCAATTTGGGAGCATTGCTTTTTGCCAAAAGCCTAAGTGACTTTCCGGATCTCAAACGGAAGGCTGTTCGGGTAATTAAGTACAAAGGCAAAGACCGGAGGGAAACGGACCGGGACCGAACCGGAGACATGGGGTATGCGACTGGATTTAAAGGTCTTATGGAATATATTGACGCGCTGCTTCCTTCGCATGAAATTATCGAAGAGGGAATCAGGAATACGGTACGCATGTTCCCAGATCTGGCCGTGCGGGAGCTGGTAGCAAACGCCCTTATTCATCAGGATTTCTCAATCACCGGAACCGGTCCGAAGATTGAAATATTTGATGACCGCATTGAAGTGACCAACCCCGGAGAACCGCTGATATCAACCGATCGTTTTGTTGACGCGCCTCCGCAGTCTCGAAACGAATCTCTGGCCTCTTTGATGAGGCAGTTCGGAATTTGCGAGGAACAGGGCAGCGGTATTGACAAAGTTGTATCTGAAGTCGAACGCGCGCAGTTGCCGGCTCCGCTTTTTGACGCGCCGCCCGATGCCACGCGGGCTATTCTTTTCTCGCATAAAAAACTGGCCGATATGGATAAATCCGACCGAATCCGCGCCTGTTATCTTCATGCCTGCCTCAAGTGGGTAAGTAATGAACGCATGACCAATTCCTCCCTGAGAGAAAGGTTCGGTATTAAAACCAACAACAGGGCAATGGTATCACGCATTATCAAAGATACAGTTGAAAAAAATCTGGTTGTGCCGGAAAACACTGAAGCAGGCCCCAAATTCATGCGCTACGTACCGTTTTGGGCCTCGAGTTCATCCTGAAAGAGCAATAGGGATTTTTACTTGACTGGAAACTCACCTGAATGTGTTCTTATCTGGGCTGAATTCGGCAAAAGTCTTGTATATCAGCGTGTTGTGCAACAAATTTTTACTTGACTGGAAAATGCGATTTCCCGCAAATCCCCGGAATGCGGCTTTTTTTGATATGAATCCCTGCCTGCAGGAAGTCCTCGCACGCAGGCGTTCCTATGACAAGAATCTCTCCCTCTCCTCAGGAGACGGCACGCGGCATGTGTCCCGCTTTCCGAAAATACGGTAGCGGTTTCTCGATACGATACCGTAAAGAAATTCTTTCACCGGACGGGGAATGTATATCAAGAGGGCGGGGAGATTCCAGCAACCCCCGAGCCTTTTAAGAACCAGCAAAACGGCGTCGGCGCCCTCGTGAAGGCCATTTTCATCAACATAGGCGATTTTCCACTCGCGCGGGGGCTCGTTCTGGTAAAGGGAAAACTCGACGGCCGTCTCCCCCTGAACCGGGGAAAAAAATATTTCCCGGCGACTGTCTGTACGGATGACAAAATCGACGAACCTGTTGCAGAACCCACACACGCCGTCAAAAAAAATCACCGGTTTTTCTGACCCCAGAATCTCTATCTCCCGTTTACGTAAGCTCCCGTATCAGGGCCTCGTGCTGGGGAAATCTCAGCAGAAGGCTCTCCTGCGCACCGAGTTCGAAATCCTCAAACTCAAACCCGGGAGCCATCGTAGTTCCCATAAAAGCGTATCCGTACTGGTCTGATTCCACCACCAGTGCGCCCTGCCAGGTTCCCTTGGGAACCACAAGCTGGGTTCTCTGGCCGGAGGGAAGATTATCTCCCATGAACACTATTCTCGATTCTCCCGTAGGATAGAGAAGCAGGATCTGGACGGGATCGCCGAAGTAAAAATGGAAAATCTCGTCCGAATTCACCCTGTGCATCTTGGAATTCGCCTCTGAGGTTATAAGGTAGTAAATAGCAGTTGAAAGATTGCGGTCTTCTCCGGCCATTTCCTCGCTTCTGTAAGTCTCCTTGTAGTATCCCCCCTCTCCGGGAAGCTTTTTCAGACCGAGTCTCTGTATAAGGTGATCGGCTTTCATGGATTTTCCTCCAGCAAAATTGTTAAAATCAAAGCAGCAATATAATATAATACGTTAGGACGATTTCACCATACAAAAACGGGGGATATTAAAATGTCAGAAGAAAACACAAAGCCACAAGAGGGAACAGAGTCGGAAGAGGCAGTAGAAGACAACTTCATGAACTCCATAAACATGGCCTTTAACCTCGGAGTAGCAGCCCATCAGGCGTCCGGCCAGTCAAAAAGCGTCGCAGAGATAGCGACCGAGCTCGGAAACCAGATATACCAGAATTTCGCACAGGCATACGGCGGCGAGATAAATGAATCCTTTCTCAAGGCAAATACCGAATACTTTCTCCAGATAGCACTTATGGGATACATAATCCCAGGGGTATGCGCCTTTGACAACGACTTCAAGGAGAGATTCTTCGCTCTTGTCTACGCGAGAGCCAAGCAGAACCAAGAGAGACAAAGCGGAGGGGAGCCCCAGGGCGGAAGCAGGATAATAACCTGAGTACGCCTGCGGCCCGAGGCTCATGAGAAAAGTTCTAGGCGGCAGGGAAAAAGTAAAAGTCGCGGTTGCACAGACGGCTCCTGTTTTCATGGACAAGGAACGGACCCTTGAGAAGGCCTGTCGCGTGATAAGGGAAGCGGGGGATAACGGAGCGGAGCTTATCGCATTCCCCGAGGCATTCATACCAGGCTACCCGGCCTACTACACAGTCGGTTACGAAACCCCGCCGCACGACTGGACGGATTTCATGATCGCGCTTCAGGATAACTCCATAGTGATTCCCGGAGATGACACCGAGATGCTCGCAGAGGCCGCCCGGGCAGCTGACGCTCACGTGGTGATAGGCTGCAACGAGCTTGACGATCGCAAGGGAAGCCGCACCGTTTACAACTCCCTTCTTTTCATATCGCGCGAAGGCAAGATACTCGGCAGGCATAGAAAGCTCATGCCCACCTACACAGAGAGAGTCTACTGGGGCCAGGGAGACGGAAGCGACATAACCACCTACGACACCGACATAGGAAGAATAGGAGGGCTTGTTTGCTGGGAAAATCACATGATTCTCGTAAGGGCCGCGATGGTTCACAGCGGACAGGACTTCCACGTGGCGGTGTGGCCGGGGAATTGGAAGAGAGGAGACGAAAAATTGCTTGCCGCTGAGACGCAGGATCCCGGAGCGGGGTGCACAGTGCAGCCGCTCATAAGGGTTCACGCGTTTGAATCGGGGGCATTCGTGCTAAGCGCCTGCGGTTATCTTGACGACGATGATTTCCCGGAAAGATGGCACTACGTGCGCGACGGTAACCACATGAATTACGACTGGGCCAGAGGAGGAAGCTCTATCGTCAACCCAGCCGGCAGATATCTTTTTGAACCCCACTTTGAAAAAGACGCAATACTCTACGCCGACTGCTATGCAAACCAGATAAAGGCGGTAAAAGCCGTGTTCGACTCCCTGGGCCACTATTCAAGGTGGGATGTGGCCAAACTTCTCATCGACAGGGAGAAAAGAGAACCCGTGGCGGAAAAAACCACGGAACTTCGGATATCCTCCCGGGAAATAAAAAGAATTTCAGACGAGTACGAGGTTTCCGAGGACAAGCTGGAGGCAATCGCAGAAGAGCTTAAAAGGCTTTTTAACTGAAGAATAAAAATCCTGACTTCAACGGTTTAGTCGGAAGGTTAATTCACATGGGTTTTGTCATCGGGGAATATAACCCCGTATGGTTCTAACAAGCCACCCCCTGCTCCACTTGGGAGAATGGAATTCTCAAACTTTCCCCACATGAATTCAGCCGATGAATTACCTGCTTACACGAGAAGCAAAGATGTCGCCTAGATAAGATGGCTCTTGGAATTTAAAGCACTACACTGCGGGTTCGAGTTTTGCAGAAGCAAACCGCCGTTCTGTTTTTCCGCGTAACTTCGAGCAGAACCTGTTTGTCCTTATGTCCCGGTCATTACGTCGGAGAGTTCAAGAACCTGTTTTTCTGCGTGGTAAGAACTTCTGACAAGAGGCCCCGCTTCCACATGCGGGATACCTATTATTTTCTCTCCGTAGTTTTTAAGAGATTCAAACTCGACGGGATGATAGAACCTTGATACCGGTATATGGTCGATAGTGGGCTGCAGATACTGTCCTATGGTAACTATATCGCAGCCGGCGCGCTTAAGATCCTTAAGCGTCTCGACGATTTCTTCAAAACTCTCCCCGAGGCCGACCATAATGCCTGATTTGGTAAGCATCTCTGGCCTTCCCATCTTCGCGGACAGTGAAAGAAGTTCAAGAGATCTGCCGTAGACCGCCTGCGGCCTCACGGACCTCGTTCTTCCTGACTGAGTTTTCTGCGGAAGGGAGTAGAGTCTCGGAACGGTTTCAATATTATGATTCAAAACGTCGGGAGATGATGCTATTACTTTGTGAATCGCTTCGGGTTCCCCCTTGAAATCCGGGATTAGAACTTCAATCTTTACCCCCGGGGATGTCTTCCTTACCTCGTCTACAGTCCGCGCGAAGATACAGGCGCTTTCGTAGTTTCTGTCATCCCTGTTTACCGAAGTTATAACTACATGTGCAACCCGCGCGTTGTTTTTCCGAAGCTCCGCGACCGCCGCAGCCACCCTGGCGGGTTCTTCCCAGTCGAGTTCGCCGCCTTTTCCCGTTTTCACATGACAGAAGCC
>JAPOQQ010000106.1 GCA_026710625.1 Candidatus Dadabacteria bacterium
AGAAGTCTCTGTCTGTGCGTGTTCACAGATGTTCATGTGGTTATGAAGCGGACAGGGACGTAAACGCTGCGATAAATATCCTTCATCGAGGCTTAGCTTCGATTGCGGGCGGGAATGTAACCCGCATGGTCGGAAGGATGAAAGAGAAGCAGGCTGATGTAGGGCCTGTTGGGCCAAGAACAGTGTATGGATGTGTCAACTAAAATACATAATTCCCTTTCTAAAACCCGCGAATAATCTGTATAATACCCGAGGGATGACCGTAAAAGGAAAAAAGATCTTTCCTGGCGGCGCCGCGGGGGCGGCGACCGTCCTCTGCGCCCTGGGGGCGCTTGTATCGGGATACCTGCTTGTGGCTGACTTTGTGCTCGGGGGCGCAGAGCTCTGCCTCACGGGCAAGGGCTGCGACGTGGTGAGGGAGAGCCGGTACTCGAGCATCGGAGGCATCCCGGTTTCGCTGCTCGGATTCCTTGGGTACTCGGCTATGGCCGCAGCGGCCGTCTCGCGCCTTGGGCGGCGGACAAAGTGGAACCTTCTTTTCTGGCTATCGGCAGCGGCCGTCGGGTTTTCAGCCTACCTGACCTACCTTGAACTTTTCATAATAGAGGCGCTTTGCTCATGGTGCGTCGCCTCGGCCGCAATCGCGGTGGCCCTGTTTCTGCTCGCAGCCTCTCGAACAACCGGCGGTGCCTTAAAGTCCTTCGGCGGAGCGGCGGCGGTGTTCGTCCTGGTGTTTGCCGCCTCCTACTCCATTCATTCCCCCGCCCCGCAGGAGAATCCGACGTCCGTAGCCACCTTTTATCAGGTGAGCCTTGCGAAATACCTCTCGGAGCGCGGAGCGACCATGTACGGCTCATACACCTGCGGTCACTGCGAGAGGCAGAAAGAGCTTTTCGGGGGGGCCTTCGGCTACATACCCTACGTCGAGTGCAGCCGAAGCGGTCCCGACCCCAATCCCGCTCTCTGCGCAGCCAAGAACATAAAAAGCTACCCCACCTGGGAAATCGGCGGAGAGTTCCACCAGGGGCTAAAGACCCTCGAGCAGCTCGGGAGGATCTCGGGCTATTCGGGCAAGTGAAAGTTCCCCGCTACAAGGTGCTGCGATCACTTGCTATTTCTTTGACAAGGGGCTTTTATCAATTATTCTTATCTGAACATTCATATTATATTGAGCCGCTCCCAGGCGGCAGCGAGGAGAAGGGTGGAAAAGAGAAACGACGGATTATCTTTTATAGTATGCTGCAATAAGTTCGGCTGGACCAAGTCTTGGGGCATAAGCAGGGAACGGTTCCAGCTGGTGCTGGGCGCCTTGGGGATTTTCGTGCTGGGCGCGCTTCTCTCCTTCTTTCTCTCATACAAGTTCTACGGGGAAGCAGAAGATCTCCGGGCGCAGAAGCAGGCCGAGATAGACGAACTGCTAGGCGCCGTCGAGGCGATGTCGCACGACATAATCGTGGACAAGAAACTGGAGGACAAGTTCATAAAAAGGGTCCTTCGTCTTGAGAAAAAGCTTGCCTCCATGGAAAGGACTCTCTCTGAGAAAAAGCGGAGAAGAGCTCTCCCTGCGGGAGGACGTGGCTTCCAGACAAGCGATATCGGTCACGATTACTTCGACGCGGTCGAGAAGGACATAGACCGCCTCGCCAAGGTCATGAACTCCATTCCTTTCGGAAAACCCGCCCGGGGAGGAGTCTCCTCTTACTACGGCTACAGAAAAAGCCCCTTCTCGGAGGCCAGGGAGTTTCACGGCGGAGTAGATTTCAGGGGAGAGATAGGAGACCATGTCGCGGCAACGGCGGACGGCGTCGTTGAGAAGGCCAAGTACGAGAAGGGCTACGGAAAGCACGTCATCGTCAAGCACAAAAAAGGCTACAAGACTCTCTACGGACATCTCTCCAAGATAAGTGTCACCAGGGGCCAGAAGGTCGTAGCGGGAGAGAAGATAGGGGAAGTAGGATCGACAGGGCGCTCGACCGGACCGCATCTTCACTACGAGATAATAAGATACGGAAGAAGGATCAACCCCAAAAAATATATAAGATAGGGAAAAGCCCGCGTGTACAACAGCAAGCAGAAGAACAAAAACAATAACTCGGGTGCCGTGGAAACGGTTCTGGGCGAAGGTGTGGTGTTCGAGGGAATCATCTCGTGCGAGGGATCGATGAAGGTCGAAGGTGAACTCAAGGGAGACATAAAAGTCGCCAACTCAATCGTGGTGGGCCCTAACGGTTCGGTGACCGGGGACATAAACGCCAGAGAGGTCATCATATTCGGGAAAGTAACCGGAAAGATAGATGCCGGGGTGCTCGAGATCAAAAGCACGGGAGAAATAACGGGAGAAGTCCTGATCGAGACCCTGATAACCGAGGCCGGGGGAATCATGAGAGCGAAGTGCGAAATGAAAAGCCCCGCACCGAAAGGCCCAAAGGATAAAGGCCAGGTGCCCGGTGCCTCCCAAGCGGCGAAACCCTAATGGTGGTGGCTGGGGTGGCGTGCCAGAATGCATTCAAGCTGGGTCGCTGTCTTTTCTGTTGTGTGCCCGATTTTTCCAAACAAAATAGGGATAGGCAAGGGAATCTGAAATCAGTACCTCATGATCCTCTATGGCGCTGCACGTTAAGTGCCTTCCATTGCATTGCAAAAGGGGCTGGGCCTGAATGCGGTTCTGCAGGGACTTGTCCGAGGTCAGAATCGTCGCGTCAATTTCGCCTTTTTCAAGCAACAGGTCGAGAAACGCTCTTTCGGCATCATTGAAAGGCAATACCACCGATAGCCCTTGTCGGCACTTTTCTACAAGCATATTTCCGTAGTTCTCCGCCCCCTTGGGACCTTGTGTTGTATCAGGATGGAGCAAGGGCACCAATTGGTTTTCAATCTCCCCAACGTCAAAAGCCACATCTGTAATCGAAACTGTACGCCAATCCTTGCGATGCATTGCTCCATAGACTACAAAAGCAATGCGCAGCCGCTTAAAATCAAGATTATCCATGGAGAATATCTGGCAAGTGTCAAACAAGTCTCTTGCTCTGCGGCGCGACAGCAGAGCCGCAAGCTTTCCCGCCGTGAGTTCATGAATTTCCATCACCGGAATATCATTGGCCTTCCATGTTCCCAACGAACGTGAGCTCATAGTGGTTACAGGCCATAAAGGCACTCGATACATGAAATTGATATCTACATCCAGCCTGCCGCTTTGTCCCAGCGCACTCGGATAGCGAAGAGACCATTTCCCTCCGGCGTGTTCTTGCGGTATTCGTTTGACTGCAAAGTTTTCCCGATTGAAGACTTCCTGAATCGCCCTTTCGATTTTGGGACGCTCTTTGAGCATTTCCTCCCGGCTTTGGGCCCCAACATAGTTCAGGTCGATATCAACAGACAGCCTAGGAATCTGAAAAACAAAAAGATTCAACGCGGTTCCCCCCTTGAGGACCAGTCTCCCCTTGAGGGCGGGGTGGTTACAAATGGCCTCAAGCGCTCCAAGCAGAAGGGCGGCCTTTTCCAGTACATCCGCTTTAAACCCTGTGGACTCGGCTTCATGCTCCAATCTCTCAGGAGATATTCTCATAGCACCTCACCCCATGACCGCTCAAGTATGTCTCTTGGGACAACCAGGTTCCAGTCTGCCACGAGACACCCGTTCTTTCGCTTGCTGCGATCAAGATAATGTGGCTGCCTGGGTTTGTGGTTGCGAAGAGTCTTCAGGTGATATTCCTCCACTGAGAAAACCTCGCGGTGCTGATCGAGAAAAAAACCCGTCTTTGCAATTGTCGTAGCATTGCCGAGCAAAAGAGCGTACTCCACCACCTTGTCTAAGTCGAAGAATTCAACTGACTCAAGCGAACGCCAGATCTCCTCCCATCCTCCCGAAAGGTCCGGACGGTCGAGGACATCGACCAAGGTACGCTCAAGGCTCGTGACACTGAGTATCAAACCGGAACGCTCCCTTGTAAGTACGTCGAACCGCTCCGTGGCGGAACGAATTAGCGCTTCGGGGAATTTCACTCCCCGGAAAACACTGGAGCGGAATATGAACAGTCTGACCGGCCGGGATGACAAGTAGACAAGGTTTCGCCAAGCCGAATAAGCCCTTCCGTGGAACTCAAGCGCCGTGTGGTGGGACATGACAGCGTCCTTGGTTAATCTGGAGGCGATCAGAAAGGGATCGACAGGATAGGATGCAGGATCAGACCCCGGCGGGACAACTGCATACAGCCCCCCTCGGACGCGAATGATGCGACCGGTTTTGGTATAGTAGGCTAGCAATGCTTCCTGTCCTCTTTCTCCCACATTGCCGCGGGACGCCAGATGCGCTGCCAGATCTTCTCCGGTGAAAATCGAATGCTTCCGGAAAAATGCTTCATGCTTGATGACTGCCATACTTGACTTCCTGTCGCACTTCCCATAGTTAATATATGGATTTGGTGACTTGCTTTTATAGAACTGAGTTCAATTAAGTGACAATTTAACGTGGATCACATAATTAATATATGGGTTTTACATAATTATGTCAAACTTGATGTTAAAAGCCTCAAAAGAAAAGGGGAAACCGTCTCAACACCGGTTGCTAGTGAGGGTGGCTGCGCTTCTGTGCGGCCGAGGGGGAAAGAACAGGCGCCTTAACTGATATCCGCGCGCCCGAGCGGAACTTTAATTCCAAAATCACGCTTTCTTTCATATCACCCGAGATGCCCTCGAGCATCATGTGATAGCCTCCCGGTGAAAGGGCGACCGACCCACCCGCCGGAACCTCAATCGAAGCGACCTTCTTCATTGCCATTGAACCTTCCCACATCTCCGTACCGTGAAGCGAGGCAGAAGCGGAGCAGCTGCAGTCTGCCTCCAAAAGTTCGTCTGCCGCGCCGCCGCGGTTCTCGATAACCATGTAGGCTGCGGTCACGGAAGTGCCCGGGGGATTTTGTCTTACCCACGGGTCCTTAACGGAGATTTTCCCCTCACTCCAAGCCGGGGGAGCAACAAGAAGGAAAACAAATAAAACGAGCAGTGCTTTTCTAACGTTCATGGGCGCTTACAGAAGAAGGCGTTTTACGTCGCCTGCGATTTTCTTCGGGTCAAGCTTTTCCTTGGGATAGCGCAGCACCATCTCACCGCCGGGACCTATCAGGTAAACCGCTGGGGAGTGAATTACCCCGTAGTCTGATTCCGAGGCCCCCTGCTCCTTTGAATAAAAGGTTCCGCAGGCGTCGTTTACCTGCTTTATGGCCTGCTCCGGGCCGGTGAGGCCGACTATGCGGTCGTGGAAAAACGGAATGTAGGCCCCGAGCCTGGCCACGGTGTCGCGCTGCGGGTCAACGGTTATGAAAAGCGCCGCGGCCCGCTCGTCTTCCACAAGATCGAGCACTTCTCCCAGCATCCCCAGGGTTGTGGGACACACGTCCGGACAGTTCGTAAAGCCGAAGTTAAGCAGTATGACCTTGCCCGAGTGATCGGAAAGAGAAAACTCCCGGTTCTGGTGGTCGGTCAGGGAAAAATCAAAGGCGGGGCGGCGATACTCATCCCCGTGGAAGCTTCCCTTGTCAGTGCGAAGAAATCCAAAGATCGCAACCCACACCAGAGCGATCAGAACCAAAGCGGTTAAAAGCCAGTAATGTCGTTTCATTCCATGGAACTCCCTAACAGGTCAGGGCAGAAAATATACACCACCTTTTCGATTAGACAAAAAAAGAGCGCCTCAGGGGGGCCGAGGCGCTCTTCCTAAACAAAAAGGAGGATGAAGGATGAGTATTGATCAATCTTTCTAATCAATGCTATAAATATAAGTAATTTACTTAAACTGTCAAGGGAAAATTAAAAAAAATTTAAAACAGCAATCGGGATAGGGGGGAATCTCGCGATTCCTCCCCTCCCACACCACCACGCGTACGGGTCCGTACGTGGCGGTTCGATGGATTTAAGCTACTTAGTCGGGCAACAGGAAGCAAGACCAAGTTTGGCCAGAGACGCATTCG
>JAPOQQ010000107.1 GCA_026710625.1 Candidatus Dadabacteria bacterium
ATGGCATACCCCGGATCCTTCCTGCGCAGTATTATAACCGAGAGTCCGATCAGGGTTCCCAGGATGGAGCTCAGAAATATTATGATCAGCACCCCCCACATTCCGAAAAAAGCTCCCAGCATCGCGACAAGCTTTACGTCGCCCATTCCCATTCCTTCTTTTTTCCTCAAATTCCTGTATGCCGTCGCGATTAATAAAAAGGTTCCTCCCCCGAGCAGCACTCCCCCTATTGAATTAAAAATGGCGATACTCGCTGTCGCGGGCAGAAAATCCGCAAGGCCGGAGTAGAAAACCGCTTCGGCCGCGGCTCCCCAGTCGGTCCTGATCGCGTTTAGTGCAACCCCGGCCGCTACTCCGGGAAGCGTTATCATGTCGGGAATAATGAGGTGTCTTATGTCTATCAGAGTTATGGTTACAAGCCCGGTGCAGAGTGCCAGATAGAAAAGCAGTTCCAGTGAGATTCCGAACTCCCTGTAGAGAAAAACCGCCAGCACTGCGCAGAGAAGTTCTACAAGCGGATACTCCGCCGATATCCGCTCTTTGCAGTGGGCGCAGCTGCCCCCGAGGAAGAGCCAGCTCAGAAGCGGAATGTTGTGATGGGCCATGATGGGGGTTTCGCAGCTTCCGCAGCGGGAACGGGGAGAGACTATGGAGACCCCGGCCGGAATTCTCCTTATGCAGACGTTTGCGAAACTTCCAAGTGCTGCTCCCAGAATGAAAAACCATATTTCGGGAATGATGCTATAAAAAAAGAGAGAAAAACTTTCCAAGGTGACTCCTGTCCCAGTTGCGGCTTTCGTTAAGCGTTTCTTTTCTGCAGTTCCGAAAGCGCCAGGTCAAAATGTCTTCTGCAGAGCTTGATGAATTTCCTGTTTTTCCCCAGGTGTTCTTTTATCGCGTGAAGAGAAGCTCTGTTGCATACGAGCTTTACGTCCGCTCCGGTCTTGCCCTCAAGCTGTTCTGCAAGCGCGGTGAGTTTCACGTCCGTTCCGAGAGGTTTTTTCCGGGTGTGGATTTTCAGGATCTCGAGAATTTCCTGTTTTGACGGAGTCGGAATCTCGACTATCAGATCGAATCTTCCTGGTCTCAGAAGTGCTGGTTCTATCATGTCAATCCTGTTTGTCGCGGCAAGCACCAGAACATCCGGAAGTTCCTCAACCCCGTCAATTTCGGCAAGCAGCTGGCTTACCACTCTTTCGCTCACGCGGGTCGAGTTAGATTCGGAGCGTCTCGGGCAAAGAGCGTCAAGCTCGTCGAAAAACACTATGCAGGGAGAAACCTGCTTCGCCTTTTTGAAAACTTCCCTTACGGCGCGCTCCGATTCTCCGACATACTTGGAGAGAAGCTCCGCTCCCTTTATGGAAATGAAGTTAACTTCCGTTCTGTTGGCAAGAGCTTTTGCGAGAAGGGTTTTTCCCGTTCCCGGAGAGCCGTGAAGCAGTATTCCCTTGGGTGATTCTACGTCCAAGGCCTCGTAGAAGTTTCTGTGCTTCATGGGCCATATGACGGATTCAATCAGGTCGTCTTTTACGTTCTCAAGACCTCCGACATCATCCCAGGAGGTCTTCGGAATCTCAGCCACTATCTCCCTTATTGCGGAGGGATGAATATTTCGAAGCGCTTCAAGGAAGTCTTCCATGCTGACTTCGATAAGAAAGCTGCCCGCGACGTTGGAAACGAAGTCCTGTTCCATGTCCGGCAGAATGTTAGTAAGAGAATTTATGGCCGCCTCCCTGCAGAGATTCTCTATGTCGGCTCCCATGTAGCCGCTTGAGAGTTCAGAGAGTCTCTGAAAATCCACATCGTTTGAAAGCGGCATGCTTCTTGAATGAACCTGGAATATCTCTAGACGGGCCTTGGTGTCGGGAACCGGAAGGTGGATTTCCCTGTCAAACCTGCCCGGGCGGCGTAGTGCGGGATCAATCATGTCCGGAAGATTGGTCGCTCCGATAACGGTAACGTTTCCCCTGTGCGTGAGACCGTCCATAAGTGAGAGAAGCTGTGCCACCACTCTTTTTTCAACGTCTCCCATAACCTTGTCTCTGCGGGGAGCTATCGCGTCTAGTTCATCCAGGAATATTATTGACGGCTGGTTCTTGGTCGCATTCTCAAATATCTGGCGCAGATTGGCTTCACTCTCTCCATAGAACCTGTGAATTACCTCGGGGCCGTTTATTACCTGGAAATTTGAATCCGTCTCAAACGCTATGGCTTTTGCAAGCAGGGTTTTTCCGCTTCCCGGGGGGCCCGTGAGAAGGATTCCTCTAGGCGGCTGAACCCCGAGCTTTTCAAAAAGAGAGGGGAAGCGTATTGGAAGTTCGAGAATCTCTTTTATTCTTCTTATCTGGCTTGAAAGCCCCCCTATGTCCGTATAAGAAACCCTTTCCGCGTCCACCTTGGTTCTCGGCCTATGTATCACGTCCATGCGGGTTTTCTGGCTTATGACAACCGAGTGCTCGGGCATCGTGTTAAGCACGTCGAAATCTTCGGTCTTGGCGGCGGACACTCTCACAGATACCCTGTCTCCGACCGTTACGGCGAGCCCTTCGAGTCTGTTGCAGAGACGCTTGCTTTTGGCCGGGTCGTAGAGAAACGCCTTGTTTCTCGGACACAGGGTTATCCTGCTCGCCTTCTCAAGGTCGGCTTTCGTCACTATTACTATGTCGTCAAGCTCAACTCCTGCATTCTCTCTGGTTACAGTGTCTATTTCTATTACGGATTCCGCTTCCAGTTCTTCGGCGTCAAGAGGCAGAGCTCTCACGACGGTTTTCCTCCTTCCGTCTATCTGTATCAGGTCCCAGGACGTAAGGCCCAGCTCCTGCATATCCATGGGGCTTATCTTGGCGTAACCCTTGCCCGAGTCCTTCGAATGGATTTCCGAAATTTTAAGCGATATCATAAGTCAGTACCTTTCAAAAAAGATATTAACGCTTAAAATTTTATGGTCAAGAAAGCTCCTGCCGGAAGGTGGGGAGCAGTTTTTTCCAGAGAAAAAAGATCGGCAAGTCAAGTGCAGCTTAAACATCTGAGCCTTAGGAACTACAGGAATTACGAAAACCTCTCTCTTCCGTTCTATACGGGACTGAACGTCATCCACGGACCAAACGCTCAGGGGAAGACCAACCTTCTCGAGGCTATCTATCTTGTCTGCGGAATGCGGCCTTTTTCGGGTGCGAAAAACTCTGAGCTCGTGCGCTTCGGCTGCGAAGCCTCGCTCGTTAAGGGGGAGATTCTGTCCGGAAACGGTCTTAACGAAGTGCACATAACCATAAAAAAAGAGGGGCGCCACACGCGGCTTAACTCAAAGACCGTGCGGAGCATAAGCCAACACTTCGGCCGGTTCAAGGTCGTTTTGTTCCTTCCCTCGGACATAGAAATAGTGAAGGGCGGACTTCAGGCAAGAAGAAATTATCTTGATTCCGTTGTAAGCGCCATCCACCCGGCCCACATAAAGCAGCTTCGCGACTACCAGAGGGCAGTAAGCCAGAGAAATCACATGCTTGGATTAAAGGAGAAAGTGTCTTCGCTTTCAGTGGAACTCTGGGACGAGCAGATAGCCAGGATCGGAGCCGAAATCGTGGGCAGGCGCATTGAGATGATAAAAAGCTTTAACCGCAAGCTCACCGAGGTTTACGGAGAGCACGGGGAATCTGACACGTCGGCGCACGTGAGCTACGGGTTTTCGTTTGAACGCAGGGCGGATATCGCAGAGGCGATAAGGGAGGCGCTTTGCAAGAACTTTCCTTCTGACAGAAAAAGAGGCCACACGACCGTTGGTCCCCACAGGGATCGGGTTGGTTTTCTGCTTAACGGGCAGGACGCTTCGCGCTTTGCCTCGCAGGGACAGTCGAAAAACCTGGTTCTGGCGCTTAAGGCCTCCGAGATAAGGCTTTTTAAGGAACACACGGGAACTAATCCCATACTTCTTCTCGATGACATAACGAGCGAACTCGACATAAAACGCAGGAGCTTTCTTTTCAGGACTCTCTCGGAATTCACCGGGCAGGTGTTCGTTACCTCGACCGATAAGAACGAGATACCTCGTCGGGGGGAATTCCACTCTTTTCTCGTTGACTCAGGCCGGGTAAAAACCGGCGCATGATTGGTATAATTGCCAAAAATATCTGAAAAGGAAAAATTATCCTAACGTAATTTAGTTAACCGTGAGGCGTAAAAGGTTAGGTTCTAGTTGAAAGGAGGTAGTGAAATGGATAGGGAATTATATACAATCCTAACCGAACCGGTTATAATATACTGAAATGCTTGAAGAAATACGCACAGTAGAGTTTGTCGTTCTGCCTGCCGCTAAGGCGAAGGCAAGGAAGATGTTCCAGATGGCCGGAGCCTGTCGATA
>JAPOQQ010000108.1 GCA_026710625.1 Candidatus Dadabacteria bacterium
CAGGATAATAGCCGAAACCGGAGCGGGGCAGCACGGGGTCGCCACGGCCACGGTTGCCGCGCTTTTGAACAAGGAGTGCGTGATATACATGGGTGAGGAGGACACGAAACGCCAGGAGCTTAATGTTTTCCGCATGAAGCTTCTGGGCGCTGAGGTAAGGCCCGTGGTCTCGGGCACCAAAACACTCAAAGACGCCATGAACGAGGCCATGAGAGACTGGGTTACGAACGTGAGAAACACCTTCTACATAATAGGAAGTGTCGCCGGTCCCCATCCCTACCCGATGATGGTAAGGGATTTTCAGTCCGTGATCGGACTTGAGGCGATGGAGCAGATACTCGCCGCGGAAGGAAAGCTTCCCGACACTCTGGTTGCCTGCGTCGGCGGAGGCTCAAACGCCATGGGTCTTTTCTTTCCCTTCATAGAGGAATCCGGGGTAAGGAAAATTGGCGTGGAGGCAGCGGGCCACGGTCTTGAGAGCGGCCTTCACTCGGCGACCATAACGGCGGGCTCAGTGGGAGTCCTTCACGGAAGCAAAACCTACCTGCTCCAGGATGAAGATGGCCAGGTAAAGGGTGCCCATTCCGTCGCCGCGGGTCTTGACTATCCCGGCGTGGGTCCTGAACATTCGTATTTCCAGGACATGGGCGAGGTCGATTACGTGTCCGTAACGGACGAAGAAGCGCTCTCAGCGTTCTCCTATCTCTCGGAAGTAGAGGGGATAATCCCCGCGCTTGAGACTTCCCACGCAATAGCCCACGTGCGCAAAATCGCTCCTTCCATGTCCCCAGAGCAGGTTATAGTGATCTGTCTCTCCGGCAGAGGGGATAAGGACATACATACTGCTTCCTCTCTTATATGAAGCGGTGCGAACCGGTTTTTCTTCCCCGCCGTCTGCTTGACAATACCCATACGCGCGTATATAAAGCTTCCGAAGGTTGGAGGTTCGTTTTTTATTCTGTTTGCTTGCGATTTCTGCGTTTCCAGGCTGCCGGCTTCTTATAAAAGCACATGGGAAGAATAAAGGAAAAATTCCGCGAACTTCGGGAGAAAAACAAAGCGGCTTTAATCTGCTATGTTACCGCCGGGGATCCTGATATCGACTTGACCGAGCAGATCATTGACCACATGGAGGCAAGCGGTGTCGACATGGTGGAAATCGGCATCCCCTTCTCGGACCCCATGGCGGACGGACCGGTGATCCAGGCAGCCTCGGAACGGGCTCTTGCTAACTCGACGTCCGTTTCCGACGTGCTTTCGCTTGTTAAAAGGATAAGGTCCCGCTCGGATATTCCCGTAATACTTTTCGGTTACTACAACCCTTTTTTCTCCTATGGTACCGAGCGCTTTGCGCGCGATGCCCGCGAGGCGGGAGCGGACGGAGTTCTGGTTGTTGATCTTCCGCCCGAGGAAGCCGGGGAACTTAGCGTCCATGCCGAACAGGAAGGGCTTGACCGTATCTTTCTGCTCGCCCCTACGAGTACCGAAGAAAGGATAGAGATGGTGTCGCAAAACGCCTCGGGTTTTATCTACGTGGTCTCGGTTACTGGGGTCACGGGAGCGCGTCCTGACATGGACTACGATCTCGAGGACTTGGTGGGAAGAATAAAGCGCCGCTCGGAACTTCCCGTCGGGGTGGGTTTCGGGGTGTCCTCCGCGCTCCAGGCCGCTGCGATAGCCTCTTTTTCCGATGCTGTTATCGTGGGAAGTGCCCTTGTGAGAATAATCGAGAGCGGTGGAGAGGAAAGGCAGGAAATGCTGGGTAGGATTTCAAGCTTCACGGAGGAACTTAGTGCCGCTTGCTACAGGTAGACGTTCTGCATTCCAGATGCGATGAGTACGAACGGGGAAAGACGATATATGTTCATCGGAGAATTTGACATTCTCCTGATGAGTCTTTTTAAGAACAGGGGCCAGGTAACAGAGCTTGATTCTCCTGACGACGCGTTTAATCGGAAGGGGACCTTTACGCTCATAGTCGTAAACAACGAGTTCGCAACCAAGGAGTTTCTGAAATCCCTTGCTTACGGTTATCCCACGAGCCCGATAGTTGTTTCCGCTGAGGGTGAGCAGCGCAAGGATGGCTATATAGCGAGATACGTGAGATTCGATGAAGTCGCAGACAACCAGATATCTTTTGAGGAGAAGCTTGCGAGGTCCGATATCTCCGTAAGACTGATAAGAGAGGTTCACCGCCACGCGAAAAAGCTTCTCATACTCGTTCATAACCAGCCCGACCCGGACGCGATCGCAAGCGCCATGGCCCTTCGGACCCTTCTTAGGAGAAACAAGAAAACGGCGACCATAGGCTACCTCGGGGAGGAAATTTCAAGACCCGAGAACGTGGCCATGGTGGAGCTTATGGGCATAAACTTGCAGGTGATTTCCCACAATGACATAAAGAATTTCGATTCCATAGCGCTTGTTGATGTGCAGCCTTCTTATTTCAGGGGCGAAATTACGAATGTCGATTCGGTGATCGACCATCATCCGGTAACCCCCGAGTGCGACGCGAAATTCACCGAGATAAGTTCTGAAGAAGGAGCTACCGCGACGATCATGACCCGGCTCCTCAGGGCCGCCCAGGTTGAGATTTCCGCAAAACTCTCAACTGCGCTTCTCTACGGAATAAAAGCCGACACCATGATTCTCAACAGGGGTGCGGATCTTGACGATCTCGAAGCGTTCACATATCTCTACAATCAGGCTGACTTGGGTTTGCTCAGGAAAATAGAGTCGAAAAACCTGTATTCAGAAGAGATCAAGCATTACGGCCAGGCGCTCTCAAGACACTGGATAAATGACGGAATAATTTTCATGAACCTGGGAAGGATAGAAAAAGAGCATCTTATTTCTCAGGTGGCTGATATGGGGATGAAGGTGGAGGGGGTCAACTGGTCTGTTGCTTTCGGGGTTGTTTCCGGTTCCCATGTGGTTATGTCCGTAAGAAACAGCGGGTCTGTCAAGAGTGCCGGGCGTCTGCTTTTCGAGCTTTTTGACGAAATAGGAAGTGCCGGGGGACACAGGTCCTACGCCAAGGCCGTGATTCCCATGCAAGAGGTGAGGCAGCTCATAGGAAAAACCTCGCGCAAGAACATAGAGCAATGGATCGACAGGGTATTTAGAACCGCGACCGCTCAGAGCGCCTGAAGACGGA
>JAPOQQ010000109.1 GCA_026710625.1 Candidatus Dadabacteria bacterium
GGAAGGTCGGAAATTTTTCTCCGGCAATAAAATCCCAAGGAGTTTCGGTTTAATGAAGAAAGAGCTTGTCTGTAGAAGAAATCTGTTTTTCGCTATAGCTGTTTGCTTTATCTTTCTTGTAAATGGCTGCGCGGCGACCAGGACCCTTATCGAGAAAAGGGAGCTCAGGGTTGAGACCAAGATGTCTGAGACGATTTTTCTTGAGCCGGTGTCGCCTGAGAAGAGAGTCGTATACGTCGATATAAAGAATACGACCGACAAAGAACTGCCCGGGATTGAATACGGGATCAAAGGGAGAATAGTCTCAAGCGGTTTTAAGGTCACGGAAGACCCGGCCGAAGCGACCTACATTCTTCAGGCTAACATCCTCAAGGTCGGAAAGACCGATCTTGAAGAGGCAAACGCCATGTTCGGAGAGGGTTACCAGGGTGTGATTGAAGGGGCGGTTATCGGCGGAGTTATCGGCGGCGCCATAGGCGGGGATGTTGACGAGATCAACAAGGGTACCGTTGCGGGCGCTATTGCGGGCGGAGTTGCGGGCTTTTTATTTGACGCGCTTGTAACGGACGACCTTTTCACGATGGTGACCGACATTCAAATAAGGGAGCGTGCTCGGGAAGGAGAGCTCATTTACGAGACTCAGGATACAGATGCGTCTCAAGGTACTGCGACACGTACTAAGCAGACTTCTCGTGCTGACAACGTAAAGTGGAAGATATACAGGACCAGAGTTGTTAGCGTTGCCAACAAGGCTAATCTTGACTTTGAGGAGGCAAAACCCCATCTTCAGGCAGGTCTTGAGAGATCCATAGGAGGGATTTTCTGACATCACGGATTACGGCGGAAACTCGTGCCGCCCGAAGCGAAGTCATTATCCCTCTTCCGGCACTTGGACTTCCGCCTGAGTTTCCTCCGCCATACGGGATTAATAACGCGGGACGAATTGATTCAAGATGACAATCGAACTTGGCGTAACGCCGAATGGACGTCTGCATTGCTACAGTTTGTCGGAAGATGCGTCGGCGGGGTTGTCGGCGCGTCCCGTGCCTGCTGTTGTAAGGAAAGCCTTTGAGAAAGGGGTCGGCGAGGGTCTGTTCGCTCTGGCCGCGCGCAGAGACGCGGAGGAATTTTCTTCGGGGTTCCGGTTCTGGAACGAATTTGCGTGCATTTATCTGACGGCGCGTTGCGGTCTCTCCACATCTGCCGCGAGTCCTCTCCGGGCCATTGAATTTTCCCGGTCCCCGGAGATTGACCGGCTGCTTGAAAGCGCACCGCCCATGAGAGGGGTCGAGTATCTTTCCCCCGCGGTTTTCGAGGACGCCTGGGCGACAATAGACTCCTGGCTTTGCGACGCGGTGAACAGAACCAGCGGCGGCCTCGGGGAATTTTTCAGAAAGAGAGCTCCTCTCTGGCACCAGGTGGGCCGGGTGTGTTTTCACCTGGCGGAAAACAAGCGGGACGAAGATTACCCCTTCGCCTTTATGGCGACCTATACCGCGCGTCTCTCCGATAAGGGAGCGGTAAGGCACAAGCCCCTGGGCGAAGCCCTCCGGCAATACGCCGGGGACAACAGCAAGGAGCAGCTTGTCAACCTGCTCTCCCCGGTTTACCTCGCTTCGGAAAGCAGCCCGCTCATCAAGGACCTGCTCGACTCGGGGGATATTTACCATCCGCTGGCCTGGACGCCCGCGGATGCCTGCCAGTTCATCAGGGACCTTCTGCTTTACGAAAAAGCGGGTCTCTCAATCAGGCTTCCCGACTGGTGGAAAAAACGCCCTCGTCCCCAGGTCACCGTGAGCATCGGAACCGGAGAGGAGAAGAAATTCACCGCAAAATCCCTTCTTGATTTTGATATTGCGCTCACTCTGGGCGACTCTACCCTGACCAGGGAGGAATGGGAAGAGCTTGCGTCCTCGGGCGAAGGGCTTGTTCTGTTCAAGGGACAGTGGGTGGAAGTGGACGGCGAAAAACTGAACGAGGCGCTTGAGCACTGGGAGGCCGTGGAACGCAGCGTCGCCGAAGATGGAATTTCGTTTGTTGAGGGCATGCGGCTGCTTGCGGGCTCGACCGCCGACCTGTCGGCGGTCGAGCAGAACGGCGCGCGGGGAAAATGGTCGTCGGTACGGGCGGGCGAGGGTCTGCGCAAAGTGCTTGACAGTCTCGACAGCCCCGGCCCGCAGGCGCTTGATCTTCTGGGCGAGAATCTTAACGCGACTCTTCGCCCCTACCAGCAAAAGGGGCTTGGATGGCTCTGGTACCTCACGCAGCTCAAACTGGGTGCCTGTCTTGCCGACGATATGGGTCTCGGGAAGACCGTTCAGGTCATAGCCCTGCTTCTCGCGCTCAAAGAAAAGGGCATAAGGAAACCGTCCCTGCTTGTGCTGCCCGCGTCCCTGCTTAACAACTGGAAGAGCGAACTCGACAGATTCTCTCCATCGATAAATTATCTGCTGGTTCATCCGTCTTATTCCTCAGGAAACGGCGGGTGTGCGGCCGAAGAAAAAGACGACTGTCTTTCGGGCAGGGATCTGGTTATTACCACGTACGGCATGCTGCTGCGGCGGGACTGGCTCCTTGAGCGGGAGTGGCAGCTTGCCGTTATTGATGAGGCGCAGGCAATAAAAAACCCCGGAACCAGGCAGACCAGAGCCGTAAAAAAGCTAAAGGCCGAATCAAGAGTCGCACTGACCGGCACCCCTGTGGAAAACCGGCTTACGGACTTGTGGTCGCTGTTTGATTTTATCTGCCCCGGCCTGCTTGGCTCCGCAAGACGCTTTCGGGAATTTGTGAAATCGCTTGACGCAAACGGCAAGGACCATTACGCGCCGCTCAGAAATCTTGTGCGACCGTATATTCTGCGTCGCCTCAAAACCGACAAGTCCATTATTGCCGACCTGCCCGACAAAACCGAAGTCTACGCATACTGCGGTCTCGGCAAAAAACAGGCGGCACTCTACGAAAAATCCGTGCGCGAGCTGAAGACGGCGCTTGCCGGAGAGGCGGAAGGCATAAAGAGAAGAGGTCTCGTGCTTTCCTACATAACGCGCTTCAAGCAAATATGCAATCATCCTTCCCACTGGCTGGGCGACGATATCTACTCGGCGGCGGACAGCGGCAAGTTCTCGCGCCTCGGCGAAATCTGCGAGGAAATCGCCTCGCGCCAGGAAAAAGTCTTGGTATTTACGCAGTTCCGCGAGATGACTAAGCCTCTGGCGGAGTTCCTGGCCGGATGTTTCGGACGATCCGGACTGGTCCTCCACGGCGGCACCCCGGTAGCGCGCCGAAAGCAGCGGGTCGACATGTTTCAGCAGGAAGACGGTCCGCCTTTTTTCGTGCTTTCCATAAAAGCCGGTGGGGTCGGCCTGAACCTGACCCAGGCGTCCCACGTGATTCATTTTGACCGCTGGTGGAACCCGGCGGTGGAGAATCAGGCTACGGACCGAGCTTTTCGTATAGGCCAGAAGCGCAATGTTCTTGTGCACAAGATGGTTTGCCAAGGGACAATAGAAGACAAGATAGACCAGCTTATGACCGAGAAAAGCGCGCTCTCCGATGATATACTCAAGGGCGGAGGGGAAACGCTTTTGACGGAAATGAGCAATGATGAGCTGATTGACATTGTAAGCCTTGACGTTGACAAAGTGCTTGCATAGAGAGGGAGAGTCTGCGATATGAGTTATTATCGGCGATCTCATGTTTCTGTTGCCGCAAGGCGCGCGAAAGCCATAAGGGAAATCGCGAAATTGCGGAAAAAAGGCATTGAAGTCTGTCCCGTCAAAACCGAAGGCAGGAAGATCGCCAAAACGTTCTGGGGTCAGGCGTGGTGCGACCACCTGGAGAAATTCAGCGACTACTCAAACCGTCTTCCCAGAGGCAAAAGCTACCTGCGAAACGGTCTGGTATGTCATATGGAAATCAGCGAAGGCAGCGTCGAGGCCCTTGTCAGCGGTTCGCAGATGTACACGGTCAGCGTGTCGATCGCTCCGCTACGAAGCAAGCGCTGGGATGCCATAAAGAAACATTGCATGGGTCAGATAGGATCCGTTCTGGAACTGCTTCAGGGAAGGCTGTCGGACAATGTCATGGAAATCGTCACCCATGCTAAAACCGGACTCTTTCCCCATCCCTCGGAAATAACGCTTGACTGCGACTGTCCCGACTGGTCGTCTCTCTGCAAGCACCTTGCCGCCACGCTCTATGGCGTGGGAGCCATGCTTGACAGCCAGCCCGAGCTGCTTTTCAAACTGCGGGGTGTAAGCCATGAGGAGATGATAAGCGCGGATATTCCTATCTCGGACAGTCCCGGCAAGCGCAGACGCATAAGCGGCGACGCGGGCGAAGTGTTCGGTATTGACCTCGATAGCGACGAGGAGAGTGGGGCGAGCAAAAAAACAGGCGAAGCAAAAAGGCGTGGGAAGAAAAGAAAGATGCCGGAACCCGCCCGAACTGAAGCCGACGGAGCCGGCCGGGGAAGACAGCCTGTGTTCAAAGGCATAGATGTGGTAAAGATGCGCGCGCGGCTGGGACTGGACAGATCTCAGTTCGCTCGGTTGATCGGCACGAGCAGCAGTTCCGTAAGGGCCTGGGAGAACAGTGCCGGTCAGCTTAATTTGAGAAAAAAATCGGTACGGGCACTTAAAAGAGCCGTTGGCATGAAAATATCTCAAGCGCGGAAAGAACTGGGTTCAGCATAGTGTCCTCGCAAGCAGGTGTTCCTGCTGACGGTTCTCTGACCCTTAGATTGCGGCGGAAATTTGGGATATTCCGAACCGGCTTTGGTACAACTTTAGAGCTTCAATGAGGCCGCGGCGAGAAGGCCGCGGAAATCCGTGAACTTACAGCTGCAGGCAAATCCCTGCTGAAGGCGCTTCAATGAGGCCGCGGCGAGAAGGCCGCGGAAATCAACCCTTGCGCTTAGGGCAACCCCTGGAGAAGACGAGGCTTCAATGAGGCCGCGGCGAGAAGGCCGCGGAAATCCCCCGGTTGTCGGCGCCTTTGCAGATTACCATGTATCGCTTCAATGAGGCCGCGGCGAGAAGGCCGCGGAAATCGGTCCGACCTTGACATCCTTATACCCCTCTCCAACATGCTTCAATGAGGCCGCGGCGAGAAGGCCGCGGAAATCAAGGAGGTTTTACAATGCCAGCATTAAACAGAGCACGCTTCAATGAGGCCGCGGCGAGAAGGCCGCGGAAATCGGGACGTGTCTAAGGATAAGGCCCTTAGTCGAACGTAGCTTCAATGAGGCCGCGGCGAGAAGGCCGCGGAAATCCCGACTTGTCCCTCCCGAGGACCTTACCGAGGACCGAAGCTTCAATGAGGCCGCGGCGAGAAGGCCGCGGAAATCAGACTGATTCACGTACTCAGTCAACTGATATGATTTGACCTGTCAATTTTGCTTCAGCAGTTTTCTCCAGAACCACATTTGTCCAATTGCGTTGAGACGAGGCGCAACAAAGCCGTGGCGGTCGGCTTTCTGATATTCGTGGGTCTCCTGCCACTTGTCTTCA
>JAPOQQ010000110.1 GCA_026710625.1 Candidatus Dadabacteria bacterium
ATACTAGTAGTCCCGGGAGATGGGATAGGAGTCGAAGTAACCGAAATCAGCGTGTCAATACTCAAGACCGTAGGTGAGAAAAGCGGAATTGAATTCACGCTTGAAAGCGATCTTCTCGGCGGATGCTCCATAGATGCGCACGGTGTTCCAGTAACAGAAGAAGCCATAGAAAAAGCAAAGAAAAGCGACGCGGTGCTTCTGGGAGCCGTCGGAGGTCCGAAATGGGAGAACCTTGAACACCACCTCAAACCCGAAAGAGGACTCCTTGAACTCAGAAAGCAGCTTGACACCTTCGCGAACCTAAGACCCGCGGTTGTTTACGCTGCCCTTGCGGACGCGTCTACGCTTAAAAGGGAAGTCGTTGAAGGGGTCGACATAATGGTCGTGAGGGAACTTACAAGCGGAATATACTTCGGACATCCGAGAGGAGCAGAACAGCTGGGCGAAGAAGAGAGCAAGGCGTTTAACACTCTTAGCTACACAACTTCCGAGATAGAGCGGGTGGCGAAAATGGCTTTTGAAATCGCCAGGAAAAGGAGAAACAAAGTCACTTCCATAGACAAATCCAACGTTCTCGAATCAATGGTGCTCTGGAGAGACACGGTAACGGAACTCCACGATCGCCATTTCTCCGATGTTACCCTTGAGCATCTGTACGTGGACAACGCGGCGATGCAGCTTATAAGAAGGCCCGCCGATTTCGACGTAATGCTGGCGGGGAACATGTTCGGCGACATAATAAGCGATGAGGCAGCTCAGCTTACCGGCTCTCTCGGCATGTTGCCCTCGGCAAGCGTCGGTAACAAAGGGGCTATATACGAGCCGGTTCACGGAAGCGCCCCTGACATCGCCGGCCAAGGTATAGCAAATCCCATAGCTTCAATTCTCTCGATGGCCATGATGCTGCGCTACTCTTTTGACATGGACGGTGCCGCCACGCAGGTCGAAGAAGCCGTAAGAAAGGTCCTTGACGACGGCTACCGCACATCCGACATACACGAGGAAGGAAAAACAAGGGTAGGAACAGAAGAAATGGGATCTCTCATACTCGGAGAACTGTGAGAGAAAATGTCTCGGATCCCAAGAAGTGAACTGTAAGAACCCCACGATTGAACTTTCATCCCACCTTAAAAGCCCCTTGGTGGAGAAATTTCTTGCGCACCCGCCCGGAAAACCGACTGATCTTGCGGGTCTTTACGGAAACTCGACCTATTTTCTTCTGGCGCTTCTCTCCAAGGCGCCTGGCAAAAGGGTGCTTCACGTCTGCGAGCAAAGAGAGCAGTGCGCCCATGCGGCGCGGAGCATCTCTTCTTTGAAAGGAACGGAAATCCCTGTTCTTCTCTCAAGAGGAATGGAGAAAAACCGCTCCCTTTTCGAGAAAACGGAAATCACAGAACCCGAGAGGCTTCACTCTATTTTCAGATGGGAGCAAACCGGGGTGCTCTGCGCAGATGCGGCAGCACTTGCCGAGGTGTTGGCTCCACCCCGCAGCCTCAAGGCCGAGAGCTTCACCATAGAAGAGGGGACACGGCTTGATCGGGAGGAACTTGTGCAAAGGCTCCTTGGAATCGGTTACAGCGAGGTGGATTTCACGGAAAAAAGGGGAGGCATGAGCATCCGGGGCTCTATAGTGGACCTTTTCTCCCCGGGATCGGGGAAGCCCCTCAGGGTGGAACTTTTCGCAGACCGGGTGAATTCGCTTCGGGAGTTTTCTCCCGCAACTCAGAAATCCATCGGAAAAAAGCAAAAAGCTGTGATCAACCCGGCTTCCTTCGCCGTTTACCGCCAAATAAACAAAGACGATCTGGTCGGGCAGGTTCTCGCCGGAGCCGACAAGAAGGGGCTTACCTCAAGCGAGGTGGAACCTCTTTTGGAAGCGTTTGAGGGCGGCTCGTACTTCAGGGGAATGGAATGGTTCACGCCGTTTTTCTGGGACTCGCGGCAATGCGTGCTCGATTACCCGCAAGAGGATCTAATAGTGAGCCTTCCAATCGGGTTTGACGAGGAAGCACTGCTATTAAGACTCGAGGAAAAATTCGAAGCGAGAAGAAAGTCTCTGGGAAAACTTGAAAAGTCACTCCCCCCCTTTGAAAGGCTATACCTTGGGAAAAAAGAACTTGCGGAAAAACTCCGGGAATCAAGGCTGGCATACCCGGGGGCGATGGGTATAGGCACCGGAGGAAAAAACAGCCTTAAGTTCAGCACAGAAGAAATATCGTTTTCGAAACCTTCGCTCAAAGCCTTTATTGACAAGGCAGAGGAACTCATCAAAAACGGTTACGAGGTGTTCGTCTTTTTCACTTCGCAGGCAGAAAGAGAAAAATTCCTCAAGCTTACGGAGAGCCATCCAGGCAAGGGGATGGTGCATGTAGTCGGAGAGATTTTTGAAAGCACAGTTCTCCACGATTTCAAAATCGCCCTTCTTACGGAAAAAACCCTTGTCGAGAAAGCCAAAAGCCGAGGCGCAGCCTTCGGAGGAAGTGATGTACCCTCCGCTTTTCTCACTTCGTTCAGCCAGCTCAAGCCCGGGGACCACATAGTTCACAAGGAATTCGGAATAGGGATTTTCAGGGGACTAAGAAGGCTTTCCTTTGAGAACAGCCAGGGCGATTTTCTCGAGTGCGAATACAAAGACGGAGACAAGATATTCGTCCCGGTGGAGAAATTAGCACTGGTTCAGAAGTACATGGGAGCTGGAAGGGAGCCGAAGATCGAAAAGCTGGGAAGCGCGAGCTGGAAAAAAACCGTCGGCAGGGTTAAAAGGGCCGTGGAGGAAGTTGCGACCGAGCTTGTGGATCTCTGCGCAGAGAGAAAAGTCGGAAAAGGCTTTCAGTTCTCCCCGAGGGATCAGATGTTCAATGAATTCGAGATGGAGTTTCCTTGGAGCGAGACCCCGGATCAGTCGGCGGCGATAGAGGACGTAATGTCAGACATGGAATCCGAAAAGGCCATGGACAGGCTTATCTGCGGAGACGTCGGGTTCGGAAAGACCGAAGTGGCCCTGCGGGCCGCTTTCAAGGCATGCCTTGACGGAAAACAGGTCATGGTGGTCGCGCCCACCACCCTTCTCGCAAGCCAGCACTACCGGACCGCTCTCTCTAGGTTCAAAAACTACCCCGTGAGCATCGGAACACTATCACGATTCACAACGGGTAAGAGAGAAAAAGAGATGCTGAATAGACTTGAAGACGGTTCCCTTGACGTCATAATCGGAACGCACAAACTTCTTGGAAAAAGAATAAAGCTGAAAAACCTGGGACTCGCAGTAATAGACGAGGAGCAGAAATTCGGGGTAAATCACAAAAAGTCCATAAGGTCGATGAAAAACGCCGTTGATGTGCTAACGCTCTCGGCAACTCCCATCCCGAGGACGCTGCAGCTTTCCCTTGCCGACGTAAGAGACATAAGCGTGATAAATACCCCTCCCGAGGGACGACAGCCCGTAGAAGTGTACATTCAGCAGTTCAACACCGCGACGATAAAGGAGGCCGTGGAAAAAGAGATTGCAAGAGACGGTACGGTTTTTTTCATACACAACAGGATAGAGGACATATTCGAGAAGGCGAACCTTCTTCAAAAACTCATGCCGAAACTGTCAATAGGGGTAACGCACGGTCGAATGAACGAAACGCGGCTCTCAAGAACCATAGAACAGTTCACCAACGGAAAAATAGACCTGCTCGTAACCACCGCCATAGTGGAATCCGGACTCGACATATCAAAAGCCAACACGATAATAGTGAACAACGCCCATACTATGGGCCTGGCGGATCTATACCAGCTAAAGGGCCGTGTCGGAAGATCAGACAGAAAAGCGTATGCATATTTTCTCGTACCATCCATAAACTCTCTCACTGAGGATGCCAGAAAAAGACTCGAGGTGCTCTCTCGCCTCACCGACCTTGGAAGCGGATTCAAGCTCGCCACGGCCGATCTCCAGATAAGGGGGGCCGGTACCCTTTTCGGAGAAAAACAGTCAGGACACATAGCGGATATAGGACTTGAGTTCTATCTCGAGTTGCTAAGGGATACAATTGAAAGCAAAAGAAGGGGCGAAGACCACATCCGTGAAATCAGACCGGAAATAAAAACGCGGGACGACGCGTTCATCCCCGAGCATTACATCCAAAGTGGTTCAGAGAGGCTTTTTTACTACAAAAAAATATCGTCGGCAGGAAAACGCGGGGAAGCAAGAGAAATCGCCGGGGAAATCGAAGATAGATTCGGTGCGATACCCGATCCGCTGAAACGGCTTGTTCTCATTGCGGAACTGAGAATCGCGCTCGGGGAGCGGCTAATAAAAAAGGCCGAAATAGGGGAGAACACGGCGACTCTGAGTCTCGCGGACGAAAAAACCCACGGGCGGGAGAGAAAACTCAGCATTCCCCTTCCACCCGAGGACAGGTACGAGGCGCTGATAAACGCGGTGGAAAAGGTGGAAAAACCGGCCCAAGCCCATGTATAGTATAGTTTTGGGGTTGATTCGGTAGAGAAAAAACGGTTTGCAAGGAGACTTTAGATGAGAAAACCATGGTGGTTCGCGGTTGTAGCGCTTTTTACGGTTTTTACGGCGATACCCGCCCAGACGGCGGTCGTGGAGAAAGTGGTGGCCGTGGTGAACAACAGGATAATAACGCTCAGCGAACTTAATCAGGAGTTAAAGGAAGTAGTCGTAAATCCTGAGGTGGAAGTAAACGTCCGCGAAGTACTCGCCGCCATGATAGATCGTATCCTGCTCGATCAGCAAGCGGCCGCAAGGAAAATATCAATAAGCGACGAAGAGGTAAGAGCGATAGTAAAGAACCAGCAGGAAGCACTTAACCTCGATGAAGAAGCCATAGCCGAGGAGCTTAAAAAACAGAATATGACCGAAGACCTCTTCTACCGCCAGTGGAAATACCAGATACTCTCAAGAAGGCTTCTTGACCTGGTCACGCAGGGAAGCATAGCGGTAACGGACGAAGAGATAGAGAAATACCACAGAGAACACTATGAAGAAGACAGCACTTACGGAAGGCAGACTAAGATTGCTCACATACTGATCAATAAGGAAGAGGAAAACGCCCTCTCCAAAGCGGAAGAAGTGCTGGAACTCGCAAAATCCGGAGAGCCCTTCGCGGAACTCGCCAGAAAGTACTCGATGGATGAATCATCGGCGCGAAGCGGCGGACTGCTGGGACATTTCGTCAAGGGAGACCTGGTTCCCGAGATTGAAAATGCCGTGGAGCAGACCGAGGTGAACGGCATCGCAGGGCCGATAGAAAGCTCCCGCGGCTACCACATAGTAAAGGTTCTTGAAAGAACCGAGGAAGGAGAGTCCTCGGTTTCCCGTTACAAAGACCGCATAAAGCATCAGCTCTACATGGAGAAAGTTGAGCGGTTCATAACCTCTTGGCTTGAGGACATCAAGAAAAACTCCTACATAGAGATAAAGATCTGAAGTTCCCCGTACTTACTCCTCCGCCGCGTAAGCTTCGGGGGGAAGACACGTGCACACCAGATTCCTGTCACCGTAAGCGTTGTCTATTCTTGATACCGACGGCCAGAACTTGCTGGTCCTCAAGTAAGGAAGCGGAAAGAAAGCCTTTCGGCGGGAGTAGGGATGTTCCCAGTCGGAAGACACAAGATCCAGCACCGTGTGGGGGGAATTTCTGAGTACGTTATCCGAAGGATCCGCCCCGCCGTCGATGATCTCCTGAATTTCCCCGCGTATCTTTATCATCGCATCGCAGAACCTGTCCATTTCCTCCATGGATTCACTCTCCGTGGGTTCCACCATCAGGGTTCCCGTAACCGGCCACGACATCGTCGGCGCATGGAATCCGTAATCCATGAGTCTTTTGGCCACGTCTTCCACGGTTATTCCCGCACTTTTCCCAAGCTCGCGCAGGTCAAGTATGAATTCATGGGCGACCCTTCCGTTTTCTCCCTCGTAGAGAATATCGTAGTGCTGCCCGAGCCGGGTCTTAAGGTAATTGGCGTTCAGTATCGCGTACCGTGATGCCTCGCTCATTCCGTCCCGCCCAAGAAGCCTTATGTATCCGTAGGATATAAGCAATATGCTCGCACTTCCCCAAGGAGCCGCAGATATCGCTCCGCAGGGCTTCTCACCCCCTACCCCCTCCACAACAGCGTGCCCGGGAAGATGCGGGGCAAGGTGGGGTGCAACGCATATGGGACCCATTCCCGGCCCCCCGCCTCCATGGGGGATACTGAAAGTCTTGTGCAGGTTTATGTGGCATACGTCAACACCAATTAGGGAGGGAAAACAGAGACCTACCTGTGCGTTAAGATTTGCCCCGTCCATGTACACCTGCGCGCCACTTGAGTGAATTATGTCGCATATCTCACTTATTCCGGACTCGAACACCCCGTGAGTCGAAGGATATGTAATCATCAGGCAAGCCACTTTCCCCTCGTTTTTCCGGCAGCACTTTCGAAGGTCGTCTATGTCCACATCCCCGTTTTTCCGGCATTTTACCACCACGACGTCCATACCCGCCATGCGGGCGCTTGCGGGGTTGGTTCCATGCGCGGAAGAGGGAATCAGCACCACGCGCCTCTCAGTTTCTCCTTTCTCTTCAAAGTACTTACGTATGACCATAAGGCCCGCGTACTCTCCTTGGGCTCCCGAGTTAGGCTGAAGCGAGCAGGCGTGAAGCCCGGTTATTTCGCAGAGATACTTTTCGAGTTCACCAATCACCTGTGCGTATCCCGCCGCCTGATCCCGGGGCGCAAAAGGGTGGATTCTCGAAAATTCCTCCCAGCTTATTGGTACCATCTCGGTCGTACCGTTTAGCTTCATGGTGCAGGAACCGAGAGGAATCATGGAATGGGCCAAGGAAAGATCCCTGCCCTCGAGGCTTTTTATATACCTGAGCATCAGGGTTTCCGAATGGTAGCGGTTAAAAACGGACTGGGCAAGAAAATCACCCTTCCTAAGAAGGTTCTCGGGCACGGACCCAATGGCGCGAGCACGGTCCGCGGTGACGGATACCTCTTCGCCGAGTTCAAGGGAATCCGAAAAAAGCGAAAGTATCTCGGCTACATCTTCTTCGGTTACCGTTTCGTCAAGTGACATGCAGACTTTGCGGTCCGGAAGATATCTGAAGTTGATTTTTCTTTTGAGCGCCTCTGCGCGAAGGGTTTCAAAAGATTCTTCGCCGCAGGGGGAAAGATCCACGAGAAGGGTGTCGAAAAACACCTCGTTTAGCTGGGCAAGCCCCATTTCCTTAAAGCCCAGATCGAGCATCTTCGCAAGCGTGTTTATCCTCCCGGAAATGCGCCGCAGCCCGGCCGGACCGTGGTAAACCGCATACATCGAGGACATTATGGCGAGCAGGGATTGCGCGGTGCATATATTGGAAGTGGCCCTCTCTCTTCTTATGTGCTGTTCTCTGGTCTGAAGTGCCATCCTGTAGGCGGGATTCTTGTCCCTGTCTAAAGACACCCCAATTATTCTCCCTGGGATCTGCCTTCTGAAATCGTCTCTCGTGGCGAAATACCCAGCGTGGGGACCGCCGTAGCCTACCGGGACCCCGAATCTCTGCGAAGTTCCCACGACGGCGTCGGCTCCGAAGCGCCCGGGAGGGGTAAGCAGCACGAGGCTCATCAGATCGGCCGCGACCGCAACCATGATGCCGTGGCCGTGAGCGCTCTTGACGAATTCCGAGTAATCCCTGACTTCTCCGAACGCGTCCGGATACTGCACCAGCGCACCGAAAAAACTTCCGTCAAGCGGGACCTTCTCCTCCTCTCCCTCCACAACCCTTATTCCCAGGGGCTCGGCCCGGGCCTTCAGGACATCGATGGTCTGGGGAAAACATCTTCGGGAAACAAAAAACCCGTCGGCGTCCGCCTTCTCCCGCTTCGCGCCGCTCAGCCTGTGAAACATGGCCATGGCCTCGGCAGCCGCCGTTGCTTCATCGAGCAGCGAGGCGTTTGAAAGATCCATCCCCGTAAGTTCCGAAATCACCGTCTGGAAGTTAAGGAGGGCTTCAAGGCGTCCCTGCGATATTTCCGCCTGGTAAGGAGTGTACTGGGTGTACCAGCTTGGATTCTCGAGAATGTTTCTTGATATGACTGCCGGGACCACACAGTCGTAGTAACCCAGACCTATGTACGACCTGAACATGGTGTTCCGACGCGCGACACCCCTTATATGGTCAAGATAGGAGCTCTCGGTCATGGCAGCGGGGACGGCCATTTCGGTCTCTGAAAGCAGGTCAGCCGGTATGGTTTCCCGCACCAGTTCCTCAAGACTCCCCGCCCCAGTGCACGAAAGCATCTCGTGTGTTTCCTCGGGCGTGGGACCTATATGCCGCGCCGAGAAAAAATCCTCTCGTTCATAAATGCCGTTTTCGTTTCGCAATCACAACTCTCCCCGAAAAATCAAGTGAAACGCCCTGCCCCATCCATACCACCGGAACATATCAGGCATCTTCCTCGTCTTCTATCAGTTCTTCGTAACCGGAAGGATCAAGAAGACTCTCGACTTCACTTTCGTCAAGTTCGTCGGTATGGATCTTTACGATCCATCCGTCGCCGTAAGGGTCGGCGTTTACAAGTTCCGGAGAATCCACGAGAAGATCGTTTACCTCGGCAATTTCCCCGGAGACCGGAGCAAAAAGCTCAGAAACCGCCTTTGTCGACTCCGCTGCACCGAAGGAATCCCCCTGAACAATTTCAGCCCCTTCAACCGGCAGTTCGACAAAAACTATCTCCCCCAAGGCTTCCTGCGCGTAATCTGTTATTCCGATCACAGCCCTGTCCTCTTCAAATCTCACCCACTCATGCTCCTCAGTATATTTCAAGTCTTTCGGTACACTCATAACCTAAATGCTCCTTATATGTTCGTTGATTAAGACATACCGTCCTTATGAAGCGGAAATTCAGAAGAAACCGCCTTTCTCACATCTCCCCGGATCTCGATCCCTATCTCATCTCCGTACTTAATTTCACCCGAGGCAACCGAAGCAATGCCCACACCAATATCAAGAACCGGTGACATGGTGCCGCTTGTAACCTCTCCTATCTTTTTTCCGTTCTTCACTACCCCGTAACCGTGTCTTGGAACCCCCCTATCGAGCATCTTAAAACCGATGGTTTCTCTGGCCGTTCCGCTCTCCATCTGCTCCAAGAGTATATCTCTGCCTATAAAATCGCCTTTGTCCATCTTCACGTATCTATTAAGGCCAGCCTCGACCGGAGTCTTTTTCTCATCCAGTTCGTTTCCGTAAAGAGGATATCCGGCTTCTATCCTAAGCGTGTCGCGCGCTCCCAGACCGCAAGGAGCAATCCCGAATTCGCTTCCGCTTTCAAAAAGTTTCTCCCAGATCCCGACCGCGTCTCCCGCGGGCACGAACAGTTCAAAGCCATCTTCACCCGTGTAACCCGTTCTGGCCGCTATAACCCCCGCCGCATCACCCTCAAGAATCCTGAAAGAGAATCTCGGGAAATCCCGAACGCTCTCCTCGCCAAGCGCCTTTTCCATTACTGATACAGAACGGGGTCCCTGAACGGCGATCTGCGCGTAGGCAGAGCTTGCATCGGTTATCTCAACGTCAAGTCCCTCGCAGTTATCGCCGATCCAGCGGTAGACCTTCTCGGTATTGGACGCGTTTACACACACAAGGAAATGCTCGGCCGAGAACCTGTAGGTTATGAGATCGTCAACCGCCCCGCCGTCAGAGTAGCAGAAAAGACCGTAGCGGGCCCGGCCGTCGCGAAGCGTCACCATGTCGTTGGTGTTAAGCCTCTGGCAGAGGTCTTCAGCCTGGGGCCCAGTGATCTCTATTTCTCCCATGTGGCTTACGTCGAAAAGGCCGCAGGCAGTCCTGACCGCCATGTGTTCCTGTCTTATACCTTCGAACTGAAGAGGGAGCTTCCACCCGGCAAAATCGATCATCCTCGCCCCGAAACTCTTGTGTGTTTCGTATAAAGGAGTGTAAGTCATATACTAGATTAAACATCCAAAAAAGTGGACTGTCAAAAGAGGCCTTTGCGATGCGGCGATTTTCAGGATTTGGCTTCCGCAGCGAAAACGGGAGGAACTCTGACTTCCGGGGGCCTTGCGGCGAGGAGTTCCGGTCAGGTTCCGGCATGAGCGAAAAAACCAGCCTGCGCCGGCCTGTCCCTGTTCCGCCGTTTGTTTCCAGGCAATCGGGAAATTCTCAGCCCCGGGCTCTTGTTCTTCCAAGCGCCGCAAAGACAAGAAGAGCGAGGAGAAACAAGCTGAACGCGGAAGAATTATCTTTGGGG
>JAPOQQ010000111.1 GCA_026710625.1 Candidatus Dadabacteria bacterium
GTCGGCAACCTGAGTGCGGAACTCTCAAACGGTGATCTTTCGGCGAGGGTGAATCTTGAGAGGGAAACCATTTTCACCATAGACGGGGATGACGCAAAGGATTTTGACGATGCGGTGGGCATAAAAAGAATCCGCAAGGGCAAGGGGTACAGACTCTGGGTAAGCATAGCGGATGTTTCTCATTACGTGCTCTCCGGGAGCGCGTGCGATGAGGAGGCAGCGCGCAGGGCCACCAGCACCTATCTCTCGGACAGGGTTATTCCCATGCTTCCCCAGCGGCTCTCGAATGATCTCTGCAGCTTGCGGCCGAAAAAAAGACGGCTTACCAAAACAGTTGAGATGGATTTTGATTCCTCGGGAAGACTTAAGAACTCAAGGATATACAACAGCGTGATAAAAAGTTCTGCGAGACTCACCTATTCCAAGGCCGCGGCCATTTTGGAAGGAAACGGCACTGTCTCCTCTTCGCTGAGCAAAAGCGTAACTTCTTCCCTGCTTGTGATGAGCGAGCTCTATGGCAAGCTCAAGGAGCTTAGAATCGGAAAAGGCGGCCTTGACTTTGATCTCCCCGAGGCCGTGCTACTTCGCAATTCCTCAGGAGAGGTAAGGGACGTCGACAGGTTTAAGCGAAACACGGCCCACGAGATAATAGAGGAGTTCATGATCATGGCCAACTCCGTGGTTGCGGGGTTTGTCTTTAGAAACGGTTTCGAATCGATCTACAGAATTCACGAGCCTCCGGACCCGGATTCAATAAAGCAGCTGCGCGAAAGCCTTCTCAAAATAGGAATCAAGGCGAACCTGGGAGCAAGGGCAAAACAGCCTGACATCCAGGCGGTGATGAAGACTGCTTCGGGAAGACGGGACCGGGGACAGATAAACTTTATGATTCTGCGCGCGCTTAAAAAAGCCGTCTACTCGACAAAGCATGTTCCCCATTTCGGTCTCGCGATAGACGATTACACCCACTTCACTTCGCCCATAAGAAGGTATCCCGATCTTGTTGTTCACAGGATTGTCGACGACATACTGGAGAAAAAAGACCCTTCCTACGATTCCGCCCTTCTCAAAAAGATCGCCGAACGCTGCTCGATTCTGGAGAGGACGGCCGAGGGTGCGGAACGTCAGTTCATGAACCTTGAGACCGCGAATTTCATGAAAACTCGTGTGGGCGAAGTCTTCCACGGGAAAATACTCAGTATACATCCCTTTGGAGTTTTCATAGAGATAAAGGAACACTTCGTTGAAGGACTCATCCCTGAGCACTCTTACAAACACAAGGGCAAGAAAAGAAAGTGGTTCGAACTCGGAGAGGATGTTCGCGTAAAGCTCGTGTCGGCCAATCTGGAAAGAAGAAGGCTTACCTTTGACCTTGCGTCCTGATCGTTTCTTCCGGTTCCTTGAAAAACTTGCGCCGGGCGAAATCTTTTAGGACTATTGGCGATTTACCTTTAGATAGTATCTAGCAAGCGGTAGCTTGTGCTTCGTCCGCCGCCGGGGTTCTGAATAAAAATGCCACGTGACTTTAAGTTCTGGATATCCCTTAGTGCCGTGTCGGTAGAGCACTTGGCCAGCTTGGCATATTTTGAGGTATTCATATGCCCTTTAAAATCATCTTCTAGCATGCGATTAATAATCAGACGCTGACGTTCGTTGACAGGCTGCTGATTAACCTTCTCCCATAGCTGCGCTTTAAACAGGACAGCGCTCAGTGTGTTTTCGGCACTGGAAATAGCGCGACCAAGACAACCCAAGAACCATTCAAGCCAATTAGTTGCCTCCGGCGTGCCGCGTTGCTGCTTTTCCAATTGGTCATAA
>JAPOQQ010000112.1 GCA_026710625.1 Candidatus Dadabacteria bacterium
GGTTGGCGATCTTGAGAAGTCGGTCGCGTTCTATACCGACATCATCGGTCTTAAGTTTCACAGGAAAACCGATTATCCCGAAGGCCGCTTCACGCTTGCTTTTCTGGGTTACGGCGGCGATACGGAACCTTTCCTCGAACTCACGCATAACTGGGACACCTCGCAATACGACCTTGGAGAGGGTTACGGACACATGGCGTTTGGAGTAGAAGACATATATGCGACGTGCGAGAAAATAGAACAGGCCGGTGGGCGGGTAACCAGAGCCCCGGGGCCCATGAAACATGGGACCACCGTGATAGCTTTCGTCGAGGATCCCGATTCTTACAAAATCGAGCTCATACAGAGAAAAAACTGATCCCCCCGATCACTTTTTTCTCTTCTTCCACCTGGCATCAAGGTACTTCTTGAGATTCGCCTCCCTCCCCTTGTCCGTGGGTTCGTAGTAAACGTTGTCCTTTATCTCCTCGGGAAGAAAATGATCTTCGACAAAATGGTCCTCGTAGTCGTGGGCGTACTTGTAGCCCTCTTTGTAGCCAAGGTCCTTCATGAGCTTCGTCGGTGCGTTTCTCAGGTGAAGCGGAATCTGGAGTCCCGGATTTTCTCTCACATCTTTTTCAGCCTTCCGTATAGCTCTGTAAGCGGCGTTGCTCTTGGGACAACTGGCGAGATAGGTTGTAACCTGAGAGAGGATTATCCTGCTCTCGGGCATCCCCACGTAATTAACCGCAGTGAAGCAGTCGGTCGCGAGGGTAAGCGCGTAAGGTTCGGCGTTTCCAATATCTTCTGAAGCAAGTATCACAAGGCGCCTTGCGATAAACTTCGGGTCTTCTCCAGCCTCAAGCATTCTCGCCAGGTAATAAACCGCCGCGTCGGGGTCGCTTCCCCTTACGCTTTTTATAAAAGCGGAAATCGTATTGTAGTGCTCCTCCCCCGCCCTGTCGTAGAGAAGGCCTGTTTTCTGGAAAATCTCCTTTACAAGATCGGTATCGATCTCAGAAAGTTTTTTTGAACGGAGAAGAGAGGAAGCGATTTCAAGGGCGTTTAGCATAACCCTGGCGTCTCCTCCGCAAAGCGCTATGAGTTCGGCTCGAGCCTCGGCCGAAATGCCAGTGCCCGCAAGAAGTTTGTCCTCGGAGAAGACTTTTTCGAGTATCCGGTCAAGCTCCTGCGCCGGAAGCGGGTTAAGAACATAGACCTGGCAGCGGGAGAGAAGCGGACTTATTACCTCAAACGAGGGGTTCTCAGTGGTAGCCCCTATGAGAATCAGAACCCCCTCTTCGACGCTTTTTAGAAGCGCAGCCTGCTGCGCCTTGTTGAACCTGTGTATTTCATCGATGAAAAGCACGGTCTTGCGCCCGGAGTAAAGAGCGTCTTTCGCCGCTGCGACGATATCCCTAAGCTCCTTTACCCCTGAGGAAATCGCGTTTATCTGTACGAACCTGGCACCCGCCCTGCCCGCAATGAGCCTTGAAAGCGTCGTCTTGCCCGTTCCGGGTGGACCCCAGAATATCATGGAATGCGCTCCCCCGGCCTCAAGCGTTTTCGTCACGAGCCCGTCCGGCCCTACCAGGTGCTCCTGGCCTACCATTTGTTCTATGCTCTCGGGCCTCATTCTCTCGGGAAGAGGGAGAGATTCTTTCTGAGGTCTGAAAAGACCGGGGTCGTCGGGGTTCAAAGCTGCCTCCTGTCCTTAGTTCGCACTTTCGTATAATGCCGACGGAACAACAAGCAGGTCAGTGGCCCGAAAAGAGGCATCAACTGTCACAAGTCCTTCTGACCATGCGGACAAGGCGTTGATATCGAGTATCACGCGATATCCTCAGGGGAAATCGCTTCAAATTCCTCCTCGATTGTCCCAAGGATGCGGCGGCTCTCGTCCGAGATATCCGACAGCGCACCGAATCCGGCCATCCATGGAGGGTCCGTTTTGCCTGTGCGACGACGGATATGTTCCTGGAGTGCTTCGGTGAAAAACCGTTTCAAAGAGATGCCGCGACTAGCCGCAAGGGCTTTGGCCTGTCTGAAAACGGCGTCTGGAATTTCAATGATGGTTTTCATGCTGCCATATTACCATAATTATGGGAATCTCTTCAAGATATTAATGCCAACTCGTTGTAGACGCCTTGCCCGACGGCGATATCATTCACGCCCTGAGAGCCATGCGTAAAAAATGCCCTAACGAACACCGGTTGTCCGCGATGTGGAAGGCCCTGATCGCGGGGATAGTCTTGCAGCACGAATCGGTTTCTTCACTCATACGGGAACTTAACCGAAACTCCTCGCTGCTTGAGATGTCCGGCACCCGGAAGTCACAATTTCTCCCTATTCCTCTCAAACGTGGTCAAACCGGAGAAGGAACAGGGTCTTGTTTCAAAGATGATTAACTGTATGCCAAAGAAATGAAAAATTGGCAAAAATTGACAATCTCACTTCCTTTGAATATCCTATGCACCGTGGAGATAGACACATGCCTACCCGCAATATAAACCTGACTGACCGCTATAATTCTTTTTTGACCCGGCAGGTAAACTCCGGTCGCTTCAAAAATGCCAGCGAAGTTGTTAGAGCGGCTCTGCATCTTCTAGAAAGGGAAGAACTGGAAGCGAAAGCTAAACTCGAGGCATTGCGGCGGGAAGCAAAAGTGGGAGAAGAAGCCTACAGTCGAGGGGAAATCACTCTTATTGAAGATGACGCCGCATTGGACCGGTTTTTTAGCCAAATAGCCAAGGAAGCCGCCGAAAGATGACGGAGAACAGGTGATCATGCGTAAACTCACGATCACCAACCCGGCCCGCTCCGACTTGATCGATATTCGGACATACACAGTTAAGCATTACGGGCACAGGGCAGCAGATTCTTACGACACTCTTCTCAAGCAGGCTATCCGTGATGTAAGAGAAGACCCATATCGTCTAGGGAGCAAAAGGCGACCCGAAATCAGTAAAAATATTTGCAGTTACCACACAATGCTAAGTCGTACCAGAGCGGGAAAAACCGTAAAAAAACCCCGTCATTTCATTCTTTATTTCCTGCCGAACGAAAACGAGGTAGTTATAAGCAGAGTGCTTCACGATTCCAGAGATATTGTGCGTCATGTTCCGCAAGAACATCTAGAGCAACCGCAGGAAATTATTCACAAGAAACCAGACGAAAAAGAATCATAGAACATGCTTCAGCAACCCACATTCTTTCCTGCCGTCTCGATATATTAACTTCAGGCTTAAAAAACTTTGCATTTTTAAATTTACCGACATATTCCCCCGTTTATGAAACCATTTAGAAAAACGAAGATAATCTGTACCGCCGGCCCCTCCACAAGCTCGTACGAGATGCTGATGAAAATGTACGAGGCGGGCATGAACGCCGTGCGCCTCAACATGTCACACGGGACTCACGAAAGCCACCTTGAAGTAATCAATACGGTGAAATCCATCAACAGGAAAGTTGGAGAC
>JAPOQQ010000113.1 GCA_026710625.1 Candidatus Dadabacteria bacterium
AGAAAATACGCACACAAGATTCCTTTTATAGTCAAGGTCAACCATAATGAGCTTCTGAGTTATCCTAATACTTTTGACCAGATCCTTTTCGGAAACGTGGATCAGGCTTTTCAGATGGGAGCCGTAGCGATCGGAGCGACGGTATATTTCGGTTCCGAGGAAAGCTCCCGTCAGATCGAGGAAATATCCGAGGTTTTCAGCCATGCCCATTCTCTGGGACTTGCGACCATACTCTGGGCTTACCTGAGAAACCCGGCTTTCAAGCAGGATGAAGCCGATTACCATGTTTCGGCTGATCTCACGGGACAGGCGAACCATCTCTCGGTGACCATGGGGGCAGATATAGTCAAGCAGAAGCTTCCGGAAAACAACGGAGGCTTTACAGCTCTTTCCTTCGGAAAGACTCACGAACGCGTTTATTCGAAACTGACTTCCGATCACCCCATAGACCTTACCCGCTACCAGCTTGCCAACTGCTACATGGGGAGGATAGGGCTTATAAATTCTGGGGGTGCCTCAGGCTCGGACGATCTTGGAGACGCGGTGAGAACTGCCATTATAAACAAAAGGGCAGGAGGCATGGGGCTCATAAGCGGGAGAAAGTCTTTCCAGAAACCCTTTAAGGAAGGGGTCGCTCTTCTAAAGAGCGTTCAGAACGTCTATCTGGAGCGTGAAATCACGATTGCCTGAGGAGTGTCGGGCGCTTACCTGAAGTGATTTATTACCTCTCCCCCAAGGGCATTGAAGGAGTATTCCAGGTCAGGGCTGAAATCCCTGATTATGAAGTGGGTGACTCCGGCTTCTATGTATTCTTCGAACCTTTTTATCGCGTCGCCGGCCGTTCCATATATAACGAAGTCGGACAATATATCCCTCGTGTAGTATTTTTCTCCCATCTGCCTGAATCTGGCTAGCATGTCCTGATCGTTGGGCATTATGCTCGTGTAGGAAAGCCCTTTGTACTGCGGTTCTATTTCGAGGTCGTACCCGGCTTCCTCTATCACGTCGGGCCAGATTATAGCGTGCTTTATTCTGTCAAGGGTCTCGTAGGCGGTGTCCTTGTCCCTGGCGACGGACACGAAAATATATATGCACTTCTCGAAGTTCTCTGCCGCGGCGGCGTTCTCACCCATGGCTTTTTCCACTTCGGCGAGTTTGCTCGAAAAAACCCATGTTGGCATTGCGTTTGTTACCCAGCCGTTTCCGAGCGCGCCTGCGACCCCGAGAGCCTTCGGTCCGGTCGCGGCTATGTATACGGGAACATCCTTTCCGTTAACGGGGCTTACCCTTACTTCGGCTTCGCTGAGAGAGAAGAATTCCCCCTCGAAAGTTACCGTTTCCCCGGCCCAAAGCCGCCTCATAAGCGGAACGGATTCCCTAAGACGCGCGAGAGGCCTGTTCCAGCTTATGCCGTAGTAGTCAAGATTCATTTTTTCCCCGTACCCAAGGCAGCTGAACGCTCTTCCCCCGGAGAGGTTGTCTATGGTTGCGAGTCTGTGGGCGAACATCGCGGGATGGGACCTGTGAGGATCCCCTATGGCTCCAAGGCGGATTCTTTCAGTCTTTACCGCCGCGGCCGTGATTACCGACCATACTTCGGGAGTCAGTTTTTTCGCCATAAACAGTATGTGGTCTGGGTACCACACGGCGTCGAAACCGGCCTCCTCGCAGTGTACGGCGAAGTCCACGAGTTCCGTAACCGGTTTTCCCGGAAGTGGGGCGGTGAGCCCGAAGCTTATTTTCTCACCCATTTTCACTCCTCCTCAGGTTCTTTGGTGTCCTTCAGGAAATTGAGGAACTTGCTTACCATGTTGTAGGAACCTATATATATGGGGGCTCTCTGGTGAAGTTCCGTCGGCTGGATGTCTAGAGTTCTTTCCGTTCCGCTTGACGACGCTCCTCCGGCCTGTTCCACGATGAAGGCCATCGGGTTGCACTCGTAGAGAAGCCTGAGCTTTCCGTTGGGGGAATCCGAGGTCTTCGGATAAAGAAATATTCCTCCCCTGAGCAGGTTCCTGTGGATATCTGCTACCATGGATCCGACGTACCTAAGCGAAAGGCTGGAACTGTTCTCCCCGTCCCTGCAGTGATCGAGATACGCCTTTACCCTGTCGGAGAATTTTGAGTAGTTATAGTAGTTGACCGAGAAGATATTGCCGTGGCTCGGGATCTTTATGCTCGGATGGGAGAGGCAGAATTCTCCTATCGACGGGTCAAGAGTAAATCCGTTTACTCCGTGACCGGTAGTGTACACCAGCATGGTCGAAGAACCGTATATTATGTATCCGGCGGCCGTCTGGGCCTTGCCCGGCTGCAAAAAATCCTCCTTGAGACACGGGGAGAACATCTTTGACGTTCTTCTGTATATGGAAAATATGGTTCCAACCGATACGTTCACGTCTATGTTGGAGGATCCGTCGAGAGGGTCGATGGCTATGACGTATTTCGAGTTCCTCGAGTTCTCGTCGGAAAAGGCTATGAAATCCTCGTTTTCCTCAGACGCAACCCCGGCGCATTCTCCGCCATGTTCAAGTGCGGTAAGAAACCTTTCGTTCGCGTAGGAATCGAGCTTTCTTACCTCTTCTCCCTGGATGTTTATCTGGCCCGTTTTGCCTAAGATCTCCGCGACCAAACCGGCTTTGTTTACTTCCCTGTGAACTATTTTCGCCGCAAACCCTATGTCCCGAAGCAGTCTTGAAAGCTCCCCGGTGGAATAGGGAAATTCATACTGATTTCTTATAATAAATTCGTCAAGAGTAGTTATCGAAACCATGTTGCGAGTTGTTCTAGAGAACGGCCGTGGACAAAAATCTTTCCTTTAAAAGTTTAACTGAATCGGTGGAGTTAATTAAGGGAATATTGATTAATGATGATCGGGGAAAATCACTTCGGCCTGAGAAGTCCACAGGCTTGCGGGGTCCTTAGGTGGTGTCGCGAAGAAGACAGCTGTAAATATCAAGAGGTCATCCCAGCTCATTCAAAGTCTGGCTTTCGTTTTCCTTCCCGCAGTTCCCGGAGTTTTTCCAGGCTCTCGTCAAGATCATCCGGCGCCTGTTCCCTGATAATGTTATATCCGGTAACAACTTTGGGAGCCAGAACGGAATTCTTGATGAAAGGAGCATCCTCATCTATAAACTGCTTGACTCCGGTTACTAATAGATAGCAGAGCAGTAGACCGACTATAAAGCCCATCGCCCCGCCGAGGAGGTGGTTAAACCACCCCATTTTAATTTTTTCCAGCAGGTCCGTCAGGAAATGCGAGAGATAGTGTATAAGCATGTATGCGAGACATGCTACGATCAGAAATCCCAGGATGTCTGCGATTTTCGGTTCGGCGATAATGTTTTTTTCAAGCAGAATAGCGCCCAGAGGCTCATAGAAAAAAAAGCCCAGCGCTACTCCCCCTATTATGGCGGTCAGGGAGAAAACCTGCTTTATAAGGCCTGATCTGAGTCCTGCCCCGAAACAGACCAAGATCATGAATAAGAGTAGGATATCGAACAGGTTCAAATCGGTTTACCGTTACACTCTTGCGGACTGTATTACGAAAAATTTCATTTAAAAAAGGAAACTTACATCAGGTTAGGGGCAGTGTCCAGTCTTTGACTTGTCGGGTTCGTTCATATAGTCTAACCGTCCGATGGAGTTCTCGGACATACTTGAGATAATTCACCCCAGCCTTGCGGAAACGGAAAGGAAAATCGATGAATCCATAAAATCCGACGTTCCGCTGGTTTATGAGATAGCCAGGTATCTGCTTGGTGGGGGAGGAAAGAGAATCAGGCCTTCTTTGGTTCTTCTCTCAAGTGCGGCCTGCGGGCTTACCGATGGGAAAAACCGGATTGCGGCCGCCGCGGGCATTGAACTTTTCCATGCCGGCACGCTTTTTCACGACGACGTGGTCGACCAGGCGGAATTCAGAAGGGGAAACGCCTCTTCCAATATGGTCTGGGGAAACAAGCCCACCGTGCTCGTAGGGGATTTTATGCTGGCGCGGGGTCTTGAACTTATATACAGCTGCGGCAGCCTTGAACTCCTGAGAGTCATTTCCAGAGCCTCATCGCGTCTTGCCGAAGGGCATGTGCTCGAGATCATGAGCGAAAGAAAGATGATTGAAATTTCAGAGGATTTCTGTTTTTCCGTAATTGATCACAAAACGGCGGCGCTCATTGAATGCTCGACCGAGACCGGAGCGCTTCTGGCGAATACTTCAAACGGGGCGGTCGAGGCTCTTTCACACTACGGACACAACATAGGAATAGCCTTTCAGCTTATAGACGATGCGCTTGATTACTGTTCTGAG